>NZ_CP026952.1:619623-929435 GCF_003065605.1 Aeromicrobium chenweiae
GTGCCGGGCGCTGACGAGTGCGCTGAGGTTGGCCAGCGACCCGCCGCTCACGAACACGCCGTGGGCCTTCTCGGGGTAGCCCACGACGTCGCAGAGCCAGCGGATCGCCATGCGCTCGGCCGCCACGACGTCGCCCGCCTCGAGCTCGCTGCCGCCGTAGACGGCGGCGGCCGAGAGCGCGGCGTCGGCGATGACAGCGGCGGGTGTCGGCGATCCCCCGACGAACGCGAGGTAGCGGGGGTGGTCGGTGGGGAAGCTCGACGGCAGGAGGACGTCACGGAGCAGCGCCCACGTCGCCTGGATCCCGATGCCCGCGCGGGTGACCCCCGGCAGATCGGGGGCGCGATCGGGTCGCGGCGGGATGGGAGTCTCTCGGCGATCGGCCATCCAGCTAGCGAGCTCGCGCAGCACCTGGCGATCCTGCAGCGCGAAGTCGTGCACGTCGCCCCGCCGATCGTAGAAGTGTGGATCGCGAACGGTCACCGAGGTGTACCGCCGACGCTCTGCCCCTCCCCAATCATGGCCAGCCGCGCACGATCAGGATAGCGGTGGAGACGGCCCGTCTGCTCCCGAAACGCGTCGCGGCGACCACTTGGGCCTGCGATGTCGGCCGATGAAAATCCCCCGAGGACGCCGCCTCGACGAGGCGGCGGCCATCCCGTCCGTCCTGGCGCCCGACCGGCCGGCCGCCAGGCATTGCGCCCTCGGGGACCACGCACCTAGCGTGAAGGGTCACGGGGGGCAATCGGGACGGCCCCGGGCCGCTCCCTCGTGGGGGACACGATGGCATCTGACCTCGTCGCACTCTGCTTCGGCGCTCGCGAGCCCTCTGTCCTGGCCGCGTTCTGGTCGGGCCTTCTCGACCGCCGGACCGAGGAGGTGCCGGGAGGCACGGACCTCGTCCCGGACGGCGGTGCCGACCTGAGGATCAGGTTCGTCCCGTTCGACGAGCCGAAGGCGGGTCGCAACCAGACGCATCTGCACCTCACGAGCACGTCGCCGGAGGACCAGGACGCGATCGTGAGGCGAGCGCTGGCGCTCGGGGGCGGGCACCTCGACGTCGGGCAGCTGCCCGAGGAGGGCCACATCGTCCTGGCGGACCCCGAGGGCAACGAGTTCTGCGTGATCGAGCCGGGCAACAGCTTCCTGGCCGGGACGGCACCGGTCGGGGAGCTGTCGTGTGACGGCTCCCCGGCGGTGGGGAGGTTCTGGAGCGCGGCGTTGGACTGGCCGCTCGTGTGGGACCAGGACGAGGAGACCGCGATCCAGTCCCCGCGAGGCGGGACCAAGATCAGCTGGGGCGGGCCGCCGTACAACGAGAAGCGGGGCTCGAACCGCCTGTTCCTCACCCTGGCCCCGGTCGCCGGCGACGCGCAGCAGGAGGCCGAACGGCTGGTCCTGCTCGGTGCCGGGCGGGTCGACCGTCCCGTCGGTGGGCTCGGGGGCGTCGCGATGACCGACCCGGGCGGGAACGAGTTCGTCGTGCTCGAGTCCCGACCCGCCCGTCCGGCACCGCGACCCACCGCGGCCGCCACCTGACCCGGCGACATCAGTTCATGAACATTCCCCCGTCGACGTTGAGGGTCTGCCCCGTGATGAAGTCAGCGCCCGGCGACGCGAGGAAGAAGACCGGCTCCACCAGGTCGGCTGCGTGCTGGTCGCGGCGCAGGGCTCGGCCCTCGCGCTGCGACCGGATCAGCTCCGGTGAGAAGTTCTCGACGACCGGGCCGGTCAGCGTCAGCCCTGGCGTCAGGAGGTTGACGGTGATGTTGTCCGCGCCGACCTCTCGGGCCAGGCTGCGGGTGAACCCCACCAGGGCGGCCTTCGCCGAGACGTAGTGCACCTGACCCGCGACGCCCGGGAACATCGAGGCGGAGCCGAAGTTGATCACGCGACCCCACCCCCTGTCACGCATCAGCGGCAGGATCGCGCTCGTCACGAGGAAGTAGCCGGTCAGGTTGACGTCGATGACGCGGCGCCAGCGGTCGGGTGTCAGGTCCTCCCACGGATCGAACGGGAAGAACCCGGCGACGTTGGCCAGGACGTCGACCCCACCCTGGTCCGCCGCCAGTCCGGCGAGCGCGGCGACGTCCTGCTCGTCCGAGATGTCGACGGCGAGCGTGACGAGCCGCTCGGCCTGTCCTTCGCGCTCCGCGAGTGCTGCGAGGGCCTCGGAGGAGACGTCCGTCGCGATGACGGTGTCGCCGTTGGCCAGGAAGCGGGTGACGAGCTCGGCGCCCACGCCTCCCGCTGCGCCCGTGATGACGATGGTCCGTCCGGTGTCGTGCTGTGTGGTGCTCATGGTGATCTCCTTGTGTCGGTGTTCAGGTGTCAGCTGGTGTGCTGGAGCGTCGGGTAGTCCGTGTAGCCCTCGTCGCCACCGCCGTAGGCCTTGGTCATGTCCGGGGCGTTGAACGGCCCCCCGGCCGCGAGCCGGGCCGGAAGGTCCGGGTTGGCCAGGAAGAGGGCGCCGAAGGACAGCAGGTCGGCCGAGCCGTCCTCGATCAGGCGGAGCTGGTCGGGACCGGTGCTCGACCCGGGGGTCGAGGGGTTCAGCATGAACGCGCCGCTCCAGGCGGCCCGCAGCTGCTTGGTCAGCTGGGGGAGGCCGGTCTCGAGGACGTGCAGGTACGCCAGGCCGAGGCGGTCCAGCGCCTCCGTGACGTACAGGTAGGTGCCCTCGGCGTCGTCCTCGGCGATGTCGTTCATGCCGTTCCCGGGGGAGAGCCGCACCGCGGTGCGGTCGGCGCCGATCGCCTCCGCCACCGCGGAGCTGAGATCGACGATCAGGCGGGCCCGGTTCTCCCGGGAGCCACCCCACTGGTCGCCGCGCTGGTTCGCGTTGGTGGACAGGAACTGGTGCAGGAGGTAGCCGTTGGCGCCGTGCAGCTCGACGCCGTCGAATCCGGCCTCGATCGCGTGACGTGCGGCGGAGACGAAGTCGTCGATCGTCGTCAGGATCTCCTCGTGGGTCAGGGGCTCGGGCTGCACCATCTGCTGCAGGCCGCCGGGCGTGAAGATCTGCGCGTCTGCGCGCACGGACGACGGCCCGACCGGGGTGAGGTCGTCGGCGTAGTTGTCGGGGTGCCCGACCCGGCCGGTGTGCATGAGCTGGGCGAAGATCCGCCCGCCGCGCTCGTGCACGGCGTCCGTCACGGCCCGCCAGGCCGCGACCTGCTCGGGATCGTGCAGGCCCGGGGTGCTCGGGTAGCCCTGGCCGATCACGGAGGGCTGGATGCCCTCGGTGATGATGAGGCCCGCCGAGGCGCGCTGCGCGTAGTACGTCGCGGTGAGCTCGGTGGGGCGGCCGTCGGCCGCGCGGCTGCGCGTCATGGGCGCCATGACGATGCGGTTGGGCAGGGTGTGCCGGCCGATGGTGATGGGGTCGAATGCGGTGGTCATGTGAGCTCCTGGGAGTCGACGGGGGATTTACCTGTTCGAACAGGTAATTACCGAGATCTATTCCGCAGCGGTACGTTGACCCCGTGACCGAGCGCCCAGTTCCCGACGTGACCCAGCCGGCCGGAGCCGCCGACGGGCCCGTGAGCCACGCGATATTCCGGGTCGCCCGGCTCCACAAGCTGCTGGCCGGACAGCTCCTGCGCGAGACGGGGCTCTACCCGAACCAGGAGCAGGTCATGATGCGGCTGTGGGACGCAGGACCGCAGCGCCAGGTCGACCTGATCCGGATGACGGACTCCGACGCCGCCACCATGACCCGCACCGTCCAGCGACTGCAGAAGGCGGGATTCGTCGAGGTGGCTCGCAGCACCCAGGACCGCCGCGTGGTGATGGTCCAGGCCTCCGAGTCGAGCCACGAGCTGCGTCCGAAGGTGGAGCGCATGTGGAAGCGTCTGGAGGCCGTCACGGTCGACGGTCTCGCACCCGACGAGCGCGAGGAGATCCTTCGGGGTCTCGAGGCGTTGGAGGACAACCTGCTCCGCGCCGCCGATCTGCCCGATCTGCCGTCCTGAGCCGGATCCGCCGCGCCCCTGCCGTGACGGCCCAAGAAGTGCGAGGATCGGGTCATCACCTCACCGCACCAGGAGGAGCCGTGTCCACACATCAGGACGGCATCGTGCCGTCGGTCGCCCCGTCCGGAGAGGGATGTGTCGAGTGCGGATCCCTGGGTGGCTGGTGGTTCCACCTGCGACGGTGCGCGGAGTGCGGTCACGTCGGCTGCTGCGACAGCTCGCCCGGACAGCACGCCTCGGCCCACTACCGGGAGACCGGCCACCCCGTGATGCAGTCGTTCGAGCCGGGGGAGAGCTGGTTCTGGGACTTCCGCACGGAGGACGTGTTCACCGGTGTGGAGCTCGCCGCACCGACCAGCCATCCCGTCGACCAGCCCGTTCCGGGACCGGCCGGGTCCGTGCCGCCGGACTGGCAGTCGCAGCTGCACTGACCAGGCGATGACACCTGACGACGTGCACCCCGCGGACAGCCACGACCTGATCCGGGTCGTGGGTGCTCGGGAGAACAACCTCAAGGACGTCAGCGTCGTCCTTCCCAAGCGCCGGCTGACGGCGTTCACGGGCGTCTCCGGCTCGGGCAAGAGCTCGCTCGTCTTCGCCACGATCGCGGCGGAGTCCCAGCGGATGATCAACGAGACGTACAGCTCGTTCGTGCAGGGGTTCATGCCCAGGATGGCCCGGCCGGACGTCGACGTCCTCGACGGGCTCACCACCGCGATCATCGTCGACCAGGAGCGGATGGGCTCGGACCCCCGCTCGACCGTCGGCACCGCGACCGACGTCAACGCGATGCTCCGACGACTCTTCAGCCGGCTGGGGGAGCCGCACATCGGAGGGCCGCAGGCGTTCTCCTTCAACGTCGCGTCGGTCTCGGGTGCCGGTGCCGTCACGTTCGAGAAGGGCGGCCGGGAGACCAAGGAACGGCGCAGCTTCAGCGTCACCGGCGGCATGTGCCCGCGGTGCGAGGGGCGCGGGGCGGTCAATGACTTCGACCTGACGGCGCTGTACGACGAGAGCAAGTCGATCAACGAGGGTGCGTTGACCATCCCGGGATGGAGCATGGACGGGTGGCAGGGGCGGATCCTGCGCGGCGTCGGTCTGTTCGACTGCGACAAGCCGATCGCGGACTTCACCGCGAAGGAGCTGGATGCCCTGCTGCACCAGGAGCCGACGAAGTTCAAGATCGAGGGCATCAACCTCACCTTCATGGGCATCATCCCGCAGATCCAGAAGTCCTTCCTCGCCAAGGACGTCGACGCGATGCAGCCGCACATCCGCGCCTTCGTCGAGCGGGCGATCACGTTCACGACCTGCCCCGAGTGCGACGGGACCCGGTTGAGCGCACTGGCCCGGTCCTCGCGGATCGCGGGCCGGAACATCGCCGATCTGTGCGCGCTGCAGATCAGCGACCTGGCCGTCTGGGTCCGTGACCTGGACGAGCCGTCGGTGGCGCCGCTGCTCACGGCGCTGTCCGAGACGCTCGACTCGTTCGTCGAGATCGGACTCGGCTACCTGTCCCTCGAACGCCCCTCGGGCACGCTGTCCGGGGGTGAGGCGCAGCGCACCAAGATGATCCGGCACCTCGGCTCGGCGCTGACCGACGTCACGTACGTCTTCGACGAGCCGACGATCGGCCTGCACCCGCACGACATCCAGCGGATGAACGACCTGCTGCTGCAGCTGCGCGACAAGGGCAACACGGTCCTGGTCGTCGAGCACAAGCCCGAGACGATCGCGATCGCCGACCACGTCGTCGACCTGGGTCCCGGGGCGGGCCATGCCGGCGGGGAGATCGTGTTCGAGGGCACGGTCGACGACCTGCGGGGGAGCGACACCCTCACTGGCAGGCACCTCGACGACCGCGCGACCCTGAAGCCTTCCGTGCGCACGGCGTCCGGGTCGCTGGAGGTCCGCGGCGCCAGCACGCACAACCTCCGGGACGTCGACGTCGACATCCCGCTCGGCGTCCTGACGGTCGTGACCGGTGTCGCCGGCTCCGGCAAGAGCTCGCTGATCCACGGGTCCGTCGCGGGCCGGGAGGGCGTCGTGACGGTCGACCAGAGCGGCATCAAGGGCTCGCGACGCAGCAACCCCGCCACCTACACGGGCCTGCTCGAGCCCATCCGCAAGGCGTTCGCGAAGGCGAACGGGGTCAAGCCCGCCCTGTTCAGCGCCAACTCCGAGGGCGCCTGCCCCACGTGCAAGGGCGCCGGCGTCATCTACTCCGACCTCGGCGTCATGGCGGGCGTCTCGACGCCCTGCGAGGACTGCGAGGGCAGGCGGTTCCAGCCAGCCGTGCTCGACTACACCCTCGGTGGCCGGAACATCAGCGAGGTGCTGGAGATGCCGGTCTCCGAAGCCGCCGACTTCTTCGGCCCGGACCAGGTGAAGCTCCCCGCTGCGCACAAGATCCTGCTGCGCCTGGTCGACGTCGGTCTCGGGTACGTGAGCCTCGGTCAGCCGCTCACGACGCTGTCGGGAGGCGAGCGCCAACGGCTCAAGCTCGCGACGCACATGGGCGCCGAGGGAGGTGTGTACGTCCTCGACGAGCCGACGACCGGCTTGCACCTGGCCGACGTGGACAACTTGCTGGGGCTGCTCGACCGGCTGGTGGACGCGGGCCAGTCGGTGATCGTCATCGAGCACCACCAGGCCGTCATGGCGCACGCCGACTGGATCATCGACATCGGTCCCGGCGCGGGTCACGACGGTGGCACGGTCGTCTTCGAGGGCACCCCGGCCGATCTCGTCGCCGACCGGTCGACGCTCACCGGTCAGCATCTTGCGGCCTACGTCCGGGAGCCGGCCCGCGCGTAGCGATCGGCGAGGGTCGCGAAGGCGGCGGCGAGCTCGGGAGGTCCGACCACCTCGATCTCCGCGTCGTAGCGGCCCAGCATCGCTGCGAGCCCCACCCACGACCAGGCGCCCTGGACGAGGCGGCAGCGATCCGGTCCCCACGGCTCCACGACGCCGTCATGGGCGTACGCCGACACGGTCGCGGCGGGCAGGTCGATGATGACCTCGCCCCGGCACGGCCAGTCGGTGGTCGTGCCGTCGGATCCGCGGAACCGACCGTTGACGAAGGCGGCCAGGTCGCCGCCGGGCACCTCGCGCGGCTCGAACCGCGGACCGTTCGGCGTCCGCGGGGAGATGCGGTCGACACGGTACGTCCGCCAGTCCTCGCGCTCGAGGTCCCAGCCCACCAGGTACCACCGGCCGCTGCGGGCGACCAGGTGAAGGGGCTCGGCCCGTCGAGGTCCGCGGCCCTGGGCGCCGGACGGCGAGGCGTAGTCGAACCGGAGCACCTCCCGCCTGCGGATCGCGGTGCTCAGCTCGGCCAGCAGGCCGGTGTCGACGGGGGGCGTCGTCGACCCGCCGACGGCGGTGACCTCGACGGCGTCGATGCGATGGCGCAGGCGCGCCGGCATGACCTGCCGGACCGTGGTGAGGGCGCGGGTGGCGGCCTCCTCGATGCCCGCCCCGGAGGTCGTGGCCAGCTGCAGGGCGACCGCGAGGGCGACGGCCTGGTCGTCGTCGAACAGCAGCGGCGGCAGCTCGGTGCCGGCATCCAGCCGGTAGCCGCCGTCAGGTCCCTTGAAGGCCGCGACCGGATAGCCGAGCTCGCGCAGCCTGTCGACGTCTCGCCGGACGGTGCGAGGACTCACGTCGAGCCGTTCGGCGAGCAGCGCACCGGGCCAGTCGCGGCGTGCCTGCAGCAGGGACAGCAGCGACAGCAGCCGGGAAGAGGTCGTCGTCATCCGTCCAGTGTGACCGTAGAAGCGGACACATCCTGTCCTGTTCTGCTGCGAGGCTGCGGGAACCAACCACACAGAACCTGGAGAATCGCATGTTCGACGTCATCCCCGAGATCAACTGGCTCGCCGTCCTGCTGTCCACCCTCGCCCTCGCTGTGCTCGGCGGGCTCTACTTCGGCGCCCTCGTGCCCAAGCAGTACGTCGCCGTGCTGGGACGCCAGGACCTGCCCGCCCCTGAGCCAGATGCCCTGACGTACGGGGGGCCCGTCGCCTGCATGCTGGTGGTCGTGCTCACCGACGCGGTGCTCATGGCCGCCCTCGACGTGCAGACGATGGGCGACGCCCTCACGTTCGGAGCGCTCGTGGGGGTGGGCTACCTGGTCTCGATGACGTTCAACATCGCCATCAACCCCAGCTTCCCGCGTCCCCTCGCGTACGGGCTGCTGAACACCCCGTACTTCCTCGGTGGAAGCCTCGTCGCCTGCGCGATCCTGCAGCTGATGGGGTGACGGTCACTCGGTGATGCGGTGGGCTCCCGCGTACGCGTTGAAGGCGCCACCTCGACTGAACCCGACGAGCGTCATGCCGGCGACCTCGGCGTGCTCGACGGCGAGCGAGGACGGCGCCGACACCGCGGCGAGGACGGGGATGCCGGCCATGTGGGCCTTCTGCACGAGCTCGAACGAGGCCCGGCCGGAGACCTGCAGGGTCGTTCCTGCCAAGGGCAGGCGTCCCTCGCGCAGGGCCCACCCCACGACCTTGTCGACCGCGTTGTGCCGACCGACGTCCTCGCGCAAGCACAGCAGCTTGCCCGCGGCGTCGAACAGCCCTGCGGCGTGGACGCCGCCGGTGCGGTCGAACACCTTTTGGTGCTCTCGCAGGCGGTCCGGAAGTGAGCCGATGAGGGTGGCGGACCACGTGCGATCGTCGTTCGAGTGGCCGAAGTGGGCGGCCTTCTCGACCGCCTCGATGGACGCCGTGCCACAGATGCCGCACGAGCTCGACGTGTAGACGTGGCGCTCGAGCGACAGGTCCGGCGGGGCGGTCTCGGGGCTCAGCTGGGCGTCCACGACGTTGAACGTCTGCAGGCCGTTCTCGTCGGTGCCGGCGCAGAACCGGAGCGACACGAGCTGCTCGGCGGACCAGATGACGCCTTCGGAGACCAGGAAGCCCGCGACGAGGTCGAAGTCGTCGCCGGGCGAGCGCATCGTCACGGAGAACGATCGTCCGTTGACGCGGATCTCGAGCGGCTCCTCGACGGCGAGCGTGTCCTCGCGCTCGACCGTCGTCCCCGCGGGGTCGAAGCGGGTGACGCGCGTGCGACGGGTGAGACGACCGGCCATGCGTGAACTGTACGTCGACCGGCCTGATCAGCGCTCGTCGAGCGCGGCCGCGCAGCCGGTGGGGACGGCTGACGGCGGGTGGGGGACAGCTCTCGTGAGTCGACGTGGCTGTGCCTGCGCGCACGTCACGAGAGCATGCGTAGCGGGATCTCGATCTCGACCGCGCGGTCCGTGCCGTCGCGCTCGACTCGGAAGGCGTGTCGTCCGGTGCGTTCGGCCACCGCCTCGACGAGCTTGCCGTCCCGAAACAGGAGGCCGGCATAGTCGTCGACTGCGTACCCGGCACCGAGCGTCCCGTCGGCCACCCAGTCCATGTACTGTCCGCGCCGGCCTGGCTCGCCGAGGTAGTGGGGGCATGACGTCGCACTGATGAAGCCGAGTCCGTCGGTCAAGGGGGCCAGCGGTCCGAACGAGTCCGTGGAGGAACCCTCGAACCAACAGTTCATGCCCGCGCTGATCCCCGCGAGTATCACCCCTTGTGCCGCGGCCTCCACCAGAAGATCGGGCAGACCGTGCAGGCGCCACACCGCGAGCAGATTCGCGGTCGACCCTCCACCGACATACACGACGTCCTGATCCAGAAGCATCGTCGGATCGCTGTAGCCCCATGGGTCGTGACAGAACAACGAGAGCACCGATGTCTCGGCGCGGCCGGCGAACGAGGTTTCGAACTGCTGGCTGTACGTATCCGCATCACCGCTCGCCGTGGGGACGAAACAGACGCGCGGACGGTTCTTGCCCGTCAGCTCGAGCAGGAAGTCGTCGAGAGCCGAGGTCCCGTCATCCGACATCGAGAAGCCGCCGCCACCGAGCGTGAGGATTGTGCCGAGCATGGGCGGACCCTAGCAGCGAGGCGCCCCGGTCAGCTGCTTGAGCGCTGGCCCGCTCCGCGAGCGCGGTGATCGATCGGGACGAACGGCCGTGCGGTGGTCAGTTCTCGTGAGTCGATCATGTCACGACGGTCGGACACGTGATATTTCCTGTTATATCAACGAAAAAGTCTTGATGAAGTCTTGTGGTCGAACACGTGTTCGAGTAGTCTGGAGACATGAATCCGGAGCCCACGATCGACGCGATGCGCACCGCCGCGCAGGCGCTCTCGTCGGGTGACACCCGCGAGAAGCTCCACGCGGTGCAGGCTGCTCAGGACGCGTTGGACGCGGCGAAGGCGGTGCTGCTGGCCGAGCTCCAGGCCGCAAGGGAGTTCGAGCTGGACGGAGCGTCGACGTTGAACACGTGGGTGCGCAACCAGCTGCGGCTCAACGCCGGCCAGGCGACCCGGCTGGTGCGCAACGTGAACGCGCTCCGGGACCTGCCTTTGGTGGCTGAAGCTGCCACGACGGGTCGGATCAGTGCCGCTCACGTGCAGGTGTTCGTCTACGGACTCGCCCACGTCGGGTTGGAGCCGATGCGGGAGTACGAGGAAGCACTGGTCACGATCGCCTGTGAGCGGGACCCGGACGAGCTGTTCGACGCGGTCAAGCGACTCAAGGACCGCACCCATCCCGAAGACCTGGACGACGCGTGGCGGGGCGGGATGGAGAAGGAGGACTTCGCCGTCGACGCCCTGCCCGAGGGGTGGCACGTCAGCGGATTCCTCAACACGCTGACCGGGCTGAAGCTCAAGAAGGTGCTCGACTCCGTCTCCGCACCCCACGATGCGGAGGACACCCGCACCGGCGCCCAGCGACGGGTGCAGGGCCTGGACGACCTGCTGTCCTCGATCCTCGGAAACGGGCTGCCATCCGACAAGGGCGTGCGCCCGCACATGTCGGTGTTCGTCGACGCTGAGACCGTCGAGGCAGCGGCCGAACGCGTGCGGCAGGACACCGAGCACCCCCACCGGGTGCCGGACCCGATGCCGGTCACCGAGCCGGCCACCCTCGCCGGTCACGGTGCGATCGGCCCCCACTTGTTGATGTTCCTGTTCTGCATGTCCGGGATCACCGGTTTCGTCCGCGACCAGGACCAGGTCCTGAACGTCGGGCGGACCAAGTACGAACCGAACCTCAAGCAGCGCAAAGCAGTCCTGGCCCGACAGAAGGGCATCTGCGCCGCACCCGGCTGCAACCACACCCACCTAGAAGTCCACCACAGCGTCTGGTGGTCCCTCGGTGGCTCAACCGATCTCGACCAGCTCGTCGGGCTGTGCGTCCGCTGCCATCACCTGGTGCACCGCGGGCTGCTGCACATCAGCGGTGACGCGGTCGGCGGGTTCGTGTTTGCGGATCGGTACCAACGACCCATCCGGCGTCGACGACGAACCGGCTACCGCCGAGCCGCCTGACCCACCCGGTCCGGCGGCCCACCGGCACGTCAGTCGTCGTCTGAGGGGGCGGACCCGCGAGCGTCCTCCTTCGGTGCCAGCACGGACACCGAGTCGTCGATCTGCTCGTTGACGTATCGCAGGATCTCGGCGACGGTCGCTGCCACCGGCACCGCGAGGAACGCGCCCGTGACGCCGAACATCGATCCGCCGGCGGTGACGCTCATCAGCACGACGGCAGGGTGCAGGTTCATGTTCTTGCCCTGCAGGACCGGCGACAGCACGTTGCCCTCGAGCTGCTGGACCGCGATCACGATGACCAGCGCGATCAACGCCGCCTTGTAGTCGTTCGTGACGATCGTGACGAGGACCGCCAGGGCGCCGCTGACGAACGCTCCGACGATCGGGATGTAGCCACCGAAGAAGGTGATGACCGCGAGCGGGACCGCCAGCGGGGAGCCGAGGATCCAGAGCCCGCCGCCGATGATGACGGCATCGATGAGGGCGACGATGGTCTGGGTGCGGATGAAGCCGCCGAGGGTCGACCACACGCGTCCGAGGACCTCCGACAGGTGGGCGCCGGAGCGCTGTCCGCCGAGCGCGTTCAGCCACGGCAGGAACTTGTGCCCGTCCTTGACGAAGAAGAACGTCAGCATGAGGACGAGGACGATGTTGACGATGATCGAGGTGGCCGTGCTGATGGTCGAGAAGACGCCGGAGCTGATCGCGGTGGCGCTCGACTGCAGCTTGTCCTGCACCGCCTCGATGGCCCGGGTGATCTGGCCGTCGGACAGGTTGAGCGGCTCCCCGGTGACCCAGTCACGCACCTTCTGCAGGCCGTCGGTCGCATTGGACGCGATCGCGGCTGCCTGGCCCGCGACCTGCGGGGTGAGGATCGCGATGACGCCCACGAGGATGGCGATGAAGCCCACGACGACGACCGCCGCCGCGAGGGCGGACGGCCAGCCCTTGGACCGCAGGAACGACACGGGCGGGGACAGCACCGTGGACACGATGAGGGCCATCGAGACCGGGAACAGCACCATCCAGACGTGGCCGATGCCCCAGCCGATGACGAACGCCGCGGCGGCGATGACGATGACCCGCAGGCCCCAGCGTTGGAGGTTGCCGAACGCCTCGTCGATGACGACGCCGCGGTCCCGGATCCTCTGGTTCTCAGCCACGGATCCACAGTAGTGGTCGCCGCAGCGCCGCGTGATCCGCCTGTGCCCGCTAGCGGTCGGTGAGTCGCCAGTCGACCGGCTCGGCCCCCTGCTCGACGAGGAGCTCGTTGGCCCGGCTGAACGGCCGGGACCCGAAGAACCCCCGCGAGGCCGACAGCGGGCTGGGGTGGGCCGACTCGATCGCCGGCACGTCGCCGAGCATCGGGCGCAGACTCTGGGCGTCGCGGCCCCACAGGATCGCGACGAGCGGCTGCTGCCGTGCGACCAGGGCGCGGATGGCCTGCTCGGTGACGGCCTCCCAGCCCTTGCGGCGGTGGCTGGCGGACTCGCCCGGGCGGACCGTGAGCACGCGGTTGAGCAGCAGGACGCCCTGCCGCGACCACGGCGTCAGGTCGCCCGACGGCGCCGGCGGGATGCCGAGGTCGGCCTCGAGCTCGGTGTAGATGTTGACCAGGCTGCGCGGCAGCGGGCGGACGTCCGGGGCGACCGAGAACGACAGCCCGACCGGGTGGCCCGGCGTGGGGTAGGGGTCCTGCCCGGTGATGAGCACCTTGACGTCCGCCATCGGCTCGGCGAAGGCGCGCAGGACGTGGTCGCCGTGGGGGAGGTACGAGCGTCCGGCCGCGATCTCGTCGCGCAGGAACTGGCCCATCGCGGCGATCCGGTCGGCCACCGGCTCGAGGGCCTCGGCCCAGTCCGGTGCCACCAGCTCGTCGAGGGGGCGGTTCACGTCGGCTCCTTCGCGGGCGCCGCGGCGAGCGCCCGCGGGGCCAGGAGGCCGGCGGCGAGGCAGCCGACGATGGGGAAGGCGAATGCGGTGGTGAGGGACACCCAGTGCGTGAGCAGCCCGATCACCGAGGGACCGGCGAGCAGGCCGAGGTAGCCCATGCTGGTGACGCGGGCGAGGTACGTCCCGGAGGCCGACTCGTCGACATTGCCCGCCGCGGAGAAGAACTGGGGGACGCAACCGGCGAGCCCGATGCCGAAGACAGCCCAGGCCGCGATCGCCAGCTCGGCATTGGGAGCGAGGGCGGCGCCCAGCAGTCCGAGCGCCCCGACGAGGGCGGCCCGTCCGACGTACACCGCGGGCCCCCAGACGGCGACGACCCGGTCGGCGAACAGCCGCACGATCGTCATCGTGATCGAGAACGCGCCGTAGGCGAATGCCGCGACCGTCTCGCTCGAGCCGAGCGAGTCCCGCAGGTGCACGGTGCTCCAGTCGTACGCGACGCCCTCGCCGAGGAGCAGCGCGAACGCGAGCAGGCCGAGCAGGAGCACGCGCCCGGTCCACGGCGCGCGCCCGCGGGGAGGGGCGTCCTCGACGACCGCAGGGGCCGCGACGAGGGACGGCCGCAGGCTCAGCGCGACGACGACGCCGAGGACCGCGGCGACGGTCAGACTCACGCGCACGTCGACGTCCAGGGCGATGAGGCTGCCACCCAGGACCGACGCGACCAGACCACCCATCGAGAACAGGGCGTGGAAGGCCGACATGATCGGCCGCCCGTACGCCCGTTCGACGACGACCGCCTGCGCGTTCTGGGACACGTCCACGATGCCGTTGAAGAAGCCGACGACCGCCAGCGCGAGGACGAGCTGCCGCCCGTCGGTCGCGAGCGCCGGACCGGGGATGGTCGCCGCCAGCCCGACCGCCGAGACCGTCACGACGGGGCGGCTGCCGTAGCGGTCGATCGCCGGGCCGGCCAGCTGCATGCCGACCCACGCCATGGCGCCCAGCACCAGCAGCATCAGGCCCAGATCGGCCTGGTCGACGCCGGTCCGGTCCTTGATCGTGGGGATGTTGACGATCCACATGCCGAGCACGAACCCGTTGAGCCCGAAGACTCCGAAGGTCGCGACGCGGGCTCTGGTGGGGGGCACGGCACGAGCCTATCCGCCTCTCGAGGCCCGAGACGGGCCCCGTAGGATGGTCCGGCTGTGTCAGCAATTGCCGCTTACCGCGCACTCCTGCGGATCGTCGGGCCCGCCTACATCCTCGTAGCCTTCCTCGGGCGAATTCCGCTTGCCATGAGCCAGCTCGGAGTCCTCGTCCTGGTGAGCGAGGCGACCGACAGCTACGGCGTCGGAGGGGCGGCGGCCGGCATCCTCGCGGTGGCCAACGCGATCGGCTCACCGATCTTCGGCTCGCTGTCGGACCGCATCGGACAGCGACCCGTCGTGCTGGTGCAGTCGCTGGCGGGAGCGGCCGGCCTGGCCGGCGTCGTCGCGGTGACCGACCCGGACGCACCGCGACTCGTCATCTTCGCGATGGCTGCCGTGACGGGCTTCGCGATCCCGCAGGTGGGGCCGCTGGCGCGCGTCCGCTGGCGCCCGATCACCAAGGACAAGGGCGACCAGCGCCGCCTCGTCGACGCGGCGTTCTCGTACGAGGGTGCTGCGGACGAGGCCTCCTTCGTGCTGGGCCCCGCGATGATCGGCGTGCTCGCGATCGTCGCCGAGCCGTCGGGCGCGCTGCTCGCGGCGGCCGCGTTGCTGGCGATCTTCGGCTCCTGGTTCGCGATCCACCCCACGTCGGCGCTGGTGGCCCGGCGGACCGTCACCGAGGGGGTGAGTCGCGAGCCGCTGTGGACCGGGGTCTTCGTCGTCCTGGTCCTGGCCCAGCTGTGCATCGGCATGATCTTCGGCAGCGTGCAGACCGGCACGACGGTCCTCGCGACGGCCGAGGGTCAGGCCGGCCTGGCCGGACTCATCCACGCGGTCCTCGGCGTCGGCAGCGTCATCGCCGGCCTCGCGATCACCGGGCTGCCCGAGCGGGTGCTGTACGCGACGCGGATGGCCGTCGCCTCGATCGGCCTGCTGGTGCTGACGTCGCCGCTCCTGCTGGTGGACTCGCTCCCGGCCCTCGTCGCGGTCATCGCGCTGATGGGCTTCGCGGTCGCGCCGTACATGATCAGCAACTTCGCTCTCGCGGGCATCCTCGTCCCCGTGAACAAGGTGAGCACCGCGATGACGATGCTGGCCGGTGCGACCGGCATCGGCTACGCCCTCGGCGCGGCCGTCGCCGGACGCCTCGCCGACGTGCACGGCCACACCGCCGCGTTCGCGGTCACCGTCGCAGCGGCAGGACTGGCCGTCGTCATCGCCCTGGCATCCAACCGGGCCCTGCGGTCGGCCGTCCCGGTCGACCAGGGCTACTGACCCCGGCCGCGGTTTCCCAGGAGAACCCCGGAACCTGTCACCTGGCACAGGGTGCTCCAGGGGTGAGGCGTCCGATTCGGAGGTTCTCCTGGGAAACTGCAGCGGGGGAGAGGTCAGAGGTCGGCGAGCGGGGTGACGTCGAGGCCCAGCGCCTCGCCGACGGGACCGTTGACGAGCTTGCCCGCGTGGGTGCTGAGCCCTCCGGCCAGCGCGGGGTCGTCGGTCACCGCCCGATGCCAGCCCTTGTCGGCCAGGGCGACGGCGTACGGCAGCGTGACGTTCGTCAGGGCGTACGTCGAGGTGCGCGGCACGGCGCCGGGCATGTTCGCGACGCAGTAGAAGATCGAGTCGTGGACCATGAAGGTCGGGTCGTCGTGGGTCGTGGGGCGGGAGCTCTCGAAGCAGCCGCCCTGGTCGATCGCGATGTCGACGAGCACCGAACCCGGACGCATCGTGGCGACGAGGTCGTCCGTGACGAGCTTGGGCGCCTTGGCGCCGGGCACCAGCACGGCGCCGATCACGAGATCGGCCTGCTGGACGGCCTTCTCGATCGCGAACGCGTTGGAGGCGACCGTGGTGATCATGCCGGTGAAGCGGGCATCGACCTGACGCAGCTTCGACACGTCCAGGTCGAGGATCTCGACCCGGGCGCCCATCCCGCGGGCGACCTCGGCGGCGTTGACGCCCGAGACGCCGGCGCCGATCACCACGACGTCGGCCGGGTAGACGCCCGGCACGCCGCCCGGCAGCACCCCGCGTCCGCCGTTGCTGGCCATGAGGTGCTGGAAGCCGACCTGGGGCGCGAGCCGCCCGGCGACCTCGGACATCGGCGCGAGCAGGGGCAGCGAGCGGTCGGGCAGCTGGACGGTCTCGTACGCGATCGAGGTCGTCCCCGAGGCGAGCAGCGCGTCGGTGCACTCACGGCTGGCGGCGAGGTGCAGGTACGTGAAGAGGGTCTGGCCCGCCCGCAGCCGGCCGTACTCCTCGGCGACCGGCTCCTTGACCTTCAGCACGAGCTCGGCCGCGGACCACACGTCGTCCGCGCTGTCGAAGATCTTGGCCCCGGCGGCGACGTACTCGTCGTCGGTGATGGACGAGCCCAGGCCGGCGCCCTGCTCGATGACGACGTCGTGGCCGCGACGGACCAGCTCGTGCACGCCGGCAGGCGTGATGGCGACGCGGTACTCGTGGTTCTTGACCTCGCGGGGGACACCGACCAGCATGACTGCTCCTTCGACGGGATTTCTCCCATCGTGAAGGTTGTGCGGAACCGATGGCAAGGGTGAGAATAAGATTCTGTCAAGGACGCTCAATCGGCGTCATCTGCAGCACCCGGCGTGTGAGGAGCCTCCGTGGCGAAGGATGTTCGTGAGCTGGACGACATCGACGCGCGCATCGTCGCGGCCCTGCGCAGCCAGGGCCGGCTGCCGAACAACGCGCTGGCCGACAAGGTCGGCATCGCGGCCTCCACCTGCCTCACCAGGCTGCGCAGCCTCGTCGACCGCGGGGTCATCGCGGGCTTCCATGCCGAGGTCGATCCCGCGTGGCTCGGTCGCCCGATCCAGGCGATGATCGCGGTGCGCCTGCGCAGCGACGCCCGCGGCTCGATCACGGAGTTCTCCGACCGCCTCGCGGGCATGACGGAGGTGCTCAACGTCTACTTCCTCGCCGGGGCCGACGACTTCCACGTCCACGTCGCGGCCCGCGACCCCGAGGACCTGCGGTCGTTCGTCGTCGACCACCTGAGCTCGGCCCCGGAGGTGGCCCTGACGGAGACCAACCTGATCTTCGAGCACAAGCGGGGCCGGCTGGCCGAATGAGCCCGGCTCAGTCCTCGAGGTCCTCGAGCCGGATGTCCTTGAACCACGAGTCCGTCGCGTAGTCGGGCGTCCAGCCGAGAGCGAGATAGAGCTGGTCGGCCTTGGTCGGCGAGTCCGCGTCCACCTCGAGCCCGACGCGGTCACGACCCCGCTGGGCGGCGTCCGCGATGGCCACGGCGAGCAGCGACTTGGCGACGCCGCGGCCGCGGGCGGCACGGTTGACGCCGATGTACTCCACGTACGTGCCCTCGGCGCCGCCCTCCTTCGCGGTCAGCACCGAGCAGACGACCGTGCCGGCCGCGACCGGCTCGCCGCCGTCCTCGGGATCGACGTACGCCAGCCACCAGTGGTCCCAGCTGTGTCCCGGGTCCTCACGGAGCCGCTGGACGAACTCGGGGAAGCTCTCGCGGTACGAGTTGAAGTGGTCCTCGAACGACTCCTCGAGCATCCGGTGGACGACCTGGAGGTCGGCCGCGACGGGGAGGCCGTTCTCGTGCCGCTCGACCGGGCGCACCGTCACGCCGGCGCGGGGCTCGAGGGAGGCGTCCTCGGGGGTCACCGGGCGCTCCATGTGCAGCCACGTGCGTCGCTTCGCGTACCCCGCGTCGCGGAGCCAGCCGGCCTGGCGGCTGTCGTCCGCGAACGGGCTCTCGTCGAGACGGGTCTCCTGGACGCCGCGCAGACGTGCCATCGAGATCGCCGCCGACTCGGCCCAGTCGTAGAACGCGGCCGCGATCTCGTCGATCTCGGGGACGTCGCGGTCGAAGTAGCCCCAGACGAGGGCTCGTCCCGCGGCCCGGTCGTGCACCGTGATCCAGGCGCGCGGAACGTCGTCGTCGCCGACCGCGACGACCTGGCGCCTCGTCCAGGACGCCTGCCCCGCGACCTCGGACTCGATGCCGGCCGGATCCACGTGTGCCTCACCCGTGCCCTGCAGCTCGTCGAGACGGCGCAGCTCGACGAGCGCGTCGATGTCGGCGTAGCCGGGGACGCGAGCACGCCAGGGTCCGGGAAGGGTGGGCAGGTCCTGGAGGGAGTCGCTCGTGGTGTCAGTCATCGCCACCATTGTCGCCGATCCCCGGTTCGGCCCGGGTCAGCGGTCGAGTCGAGCGGACAGTCGGTCGCGTGCGGCGGGCCACTCGTCGTCCGTCATCGAGAACAGGACGGTGTCTCGCCACGTGCCGTCGCGGCGGATGCGGTGCTTGCGCAGGACGCCCTCGCGCTGCGCCCCGAGCCGGGCGATCGCGTCCTGGGAGCGCTGGTTGAAGATGTCGGTGTGCCACACGACGCGGACGCAGCCGAGGTCCTCGAACGCGCGCTGCAGCAGCAGGAGCTTGGCCTCGGAGTTGATCCCGGAGCGCCAGTGCGCCGAGCCCAGCCACGTGTAGCCGATCGCGACGGTGCGCAGGGTCTCGTCGACGTCGTAGTACGTCGTCAGGCCCGCCACGCGCCCCGTGGCCGTGTCGACCTGCGCCCACGCGACCAGCGCCGGGTCGGTCAGGTAGCGGTCCACGAGCTCGCGGGCCTCCGACGGGTCGTGGGGCCGGTCGAACGACAGCCATCGGAAGACGTCGTCCGTGTCGGCTGCCGCGAGCACCCCCTCGGCGTGCTCGGGAGTCAGCGGTTCGAGGCGGACGTGTCGGCCGGTCAGGGGCGCGGGGTGGCGGAAGTCTGGCATGCGGATCAGCGGGGGTAGAGGACTCGGAAGCGTTCGAGGACGACCGGCATCGCCGGGTCGAAGCCGCGGTCGTGGCTCGCGTGCTCGGTGAAGAACCGCTCGTGCACCTCGCGCCAGTGCTCCAGGGATCGATCGCCCTCGCCCTCGAGGTGGGCGTGCTCGGCGCCGACGTCGTCGAACGGCACGACGTCGACCCGCATCACCTCGATCAGCGCGCGGGGGTGCTGCGCGCCGTCGAGGACGATCGCGAGGTCACCGACCCGGGGCAGCCGCTCGTCCTCGTGCTCGTAGTCCCACGCGGCGCCGGCCGTGGCGGTCTTGGTGCCGTCGAGCACGAGCGCGACGAGCTCGTCGGCCTGCTCGGGCGTCGCGCCGAAGGCCCACGCCGGCGGGATCAGCGCCTCGCCGGAGAACGTGCCCAGGTAGCCGGGCACGGGGTTGGTGCGGGTCTGGTGGCGGGCCACGGACCAGAAGGCGTCGAGCTCCTCGGCAGTCATCCCGCGAGCCTAGTCGCGACCGGCGGGGGCTAGCGGGAGAGCCGGTCGAGGAACGCGATGAGCAGCGCCTCGCGCAGCGCGGGCGGGGCGACGTCGAGCAGGGCGTTGACCGGCGCCATCTGCGTCGGCACGCCCACCTCGCCCGTGCCCGACCCGAGCCCGGCCAGCGCCAGGAGCCCGTCGAACGCGTCGTCGTCCAGAGCGGCAGGATCGATCGAGGCCGCCGCCTCGCGCAGACCCTCGTCGACCGCGACGGGGCCCGCGGCGACGGCGGCGTCCACCGACTCGGCGAGTGCGGTGAGGAACTCGGGCACGGCCGGCGCGGTCGCGGCGCTGACCGTCAGGTGCAGGGACGCCGGCATGTCGCGGAAGGACATCTGCGGCTGGACGAACCAGCCGCGCGCCAGCATCTCGTCGCTGATCGTGAAGACGTCGCAGCTGCCGTCGGTCTCCAACGTCACGAGGGACGCGTCGGGACGCGTCACGAGCCGGACGTGCTGCTGTTCCGCGATCCCGGACGCGAGCGCGGCGGTGCCGTCGAGGGTCGTGCGGACGAGGTCGAGATAGCCGTCGTCGCCGATCAGGTGCACGACCGCCCAGGCGGCCGCGAGGGGTCCACCGGACTTCGTCGACTGCATCGTGGCGTTGAGCATCGTGTAGCCGGGCCAGTCGGCGCTGGCGAAGAACTGCGGGCGCCTCAGCCCGGGTGTCGCGTGCAGGAGCAGCGAGACGCCCTTCGGCGTGTACGCGTACTTGTGGAGGTCCGCCGACAGGCTCGTGACGCCGGGCACCCGGAAGTCCCACGGCGCGACGTCGTGCCCGAGCCGCTCGGCCCAGGGCAGCACCCAGCCGCCGATGCAGGCGTCGACGTGGAGCCGGAGGCCGCGGGCGGAGGTCTCGGCGGCGATCGCCTCGATCGGGTCGACGACCCCGTGCGCGTACGACGGCGCCGACGCGGCGACGAGCACGACCCGCTCGCCGTACGTGTCCATCGCCGCGGCCATCGCGACCGGGTCGGCTCGCCTGGTCACCGGGTCCACGTCGACCGCGACGCGCTCGACGCCGAAGTAGTGCGCTGCCTTGGCGAACGCGGCATGGATCGTGGTCGGCACGATCATCACGGGCGCGGCGACCGGATGGGCGTCCCGCGCGGTCTGCACGGCCAGGAGGATCGACTCGGTGCCGCCGGACGTCACGGTCCCCACGGTGTCGGCCGTCCCGTGGAACAGCGGCCGGGCGAACGCGACGAGCTCCTTCTCCATCGCCAGCAGGCTCGGGAAGGCGGTGGGGTCGAGCCCGTTGGTCGAGGCGTACATCGCCAGCGCGTGCTTGCCGAGCTCGTCGGCGTCGGCCAGGCCCGAGTCGTAGACGTACGCAAGGGTGCGTCCGCCGTGGGTGGGCAGGTCGTGGGCGCGCAGCTGCTCGAGCCGGCGCAGGAGGTCGTCAGTCGACACGGTCGCCTTCCGGGAGGGTGGTGCGGGTGGAGTCGAGTGAGTACCGCCGCAGGAACAGCATGCTGAGCGCGATCAGGGCGGCCGGGACCAGGGAGAAGCCGATCGCGATCGCGGTGAGGGCGCTGTCGGGCTGGTCGGCGGCGTGGTCGGTCGAGGAGACGTAGCCGCCGATCGCGAGGATCAGCGCGAACAGGCCCGGCCCGATCGCGAGGCCCAGGGTCTCGCCGGCGGTCCAGACCCCCGTGAAGACCCCGATCCGGTTCTCGCCGGAGGTGCGGGCGTCGTGCGCCGCCACGTCCGGCAGCATGGCCATGGGGAAGACCTGGGCCCCCGCGTACCCGGTCCCGACGACGGCCGCGGCCAGGTAGACCACGAGCTCCTGGTCCTGGCGGGCCAGGATCAGCAGCACCGACCCGATGACCAGGAACGTCGACGAGATCAGGTAGCCGGACCGCTTGCCGCGCCGCTGGGCGTACCGCTCCCAGAGCGGCGTCACGAGCAGGGCGGGGGCGACGAACGCGGCGAACAGGATCGTGGACGCCGCGCTCGAGTCGAGCAGGTCGTCCGCGACGTACGCCACGCCGGCGAGCATCGCGCCGACCCCCACGGCCTGCAGGACGAACGTCGTCAGCAGCACCCGGAAGTCGTGGGAGGCGCCGACGAGCCGCAGCTGGTCGCGCAGCGAGCCGCCCGCGGTCTCGACCCGGTGCTCGGGCGCGTCCCGCGTGCCCCGCCACGCGCCGACCACGCCGACGACGAGGATCAGCGCGACGTACGCCCCCATGAACCGGTAGCCCTTCGCCGTCTCATCACCGCCGAACGCGTTCACGACCATCGGGGCGGTGGCCCCCGACAGCAGGATCGCGAGGGCCAGGACGACGACCCGCCAGGTCATCAGGCGGGTCCGTTCGGCGTAGTCCAGCGTCATCTCCGCGGGCATCGCGACGTACGGGACCTGGAAGAACGCGTACGCCGTGGCGCAGGCGAGGAACCAGACGACGACCCAGGCGCCGGCCAGGAAGGACGGCTCGGTCGGCCCGGCGAAGAGCAGGGCGAAGCAGACCGCCAGCACCAGTCCGCCCTTGAGCAGGAACGGCCGGCGCCGTCCGCCCGGCCCCGACGACCGGTCGCTGATCCGTCCGGCGACCGGGTTGAGCAGGACGTCCCAGGCCTTGGGGACGAAGACGATGACGCTCGCGACGACGGCGGCGATGCCGAGCGAGTCGGTCAGGTACGGCAGGAGCAGCAGCCCCGGCACGGTGCCGAACGTCCCGGTGGCGACACTGCCCAAGGCATAGCCCCTCCGTACCGCAGGGGCGAGCGGGACGGCCATGACCCATGTCTATCGGACCCGTGGGCCGCCTGTGGGACGATCGCAGGATGAGTGCCACCCTGGTCGCGAAGGCCCTGTCCGGGGGACACGCCCACCGGACCCTCTTCGAGGGGCTCGACCTGACGATCGCCCCCGGTGACGTCGTGGGGCTCGTGGGAGCCAACGGCGCCGGCAAGTCGACCCTGCTGCGGATCCTCGCCGGCGAGACCGCGCCCCTGTCCGGAACGGTCTCCGCAGCCCCGTCGGACGCCTTCGTCGGCTGGCTCCCCCAGGAGCACGAGCGGCGCGACGGCGAGACGATCGCCCAGTACCTCGCCCGTCGCACGGGCGCTGCGGGTGCGGCCGAGGCGATGGAGGCGACCGCCGCGGCCCTGGGCTCCGGCGACGCAGGGGCCGATGACGCGTACGCGGCGGCGCTCGACCGCTGGATGGCGTCCGGCGCACCGGACCTGGAGGACCGGGTGCCGGCCGTCCTCGGCGACCTGCGCCTCGACGTGGCGGGCGACACCCTGATGACCTCGCTGTCGGGTGGCCAGGCCGCCCGCGTGGGCCTGGCCGCGCTGCTGCTCAGCCGGTTCGACGTCGTCCTGCTGGACGAGCCCACCAACGACCTCGACCTGGACGGGCTCGAGCGGCTCGAGCGGCTGGTGACGGGGATGCGGGCGGGCATCGTCGTGGTCTCCCACGACCGAGAGTTCCTCGCGCGGTGCGTGACACGCGTCGTCGAGCTCGACCTCGCCCAGCAGCAGGTGCACGTGCACGACGGGGGCTACGACTCCTTCCTCGCCGAGCGTGCGGTCGCGCGGCGCCACGCCCGCGAGGCGTACGAGCAGTTCGCGGGCACGAAGGCCGATCTGGTCTCGCGGGCGCGCACCCAGCGCGAGTGGAGCTCCCAGGGCGTCCGCAACGCGATGAAGAAGAGCCCCGACAACGACAAGATCCGCCGCCGTGCGCAGAGCGAGTCGTCGGAGAAGCAGGCGCAGAAGGTGCGCCAGATGGAGTCGCGGATCGCCCGCCTCGACGAGGTCGAGGAGCCGCGCAAGGAGTGGGAGCTGCGCTTCGACATCGCTGCGGCGCCGCGATCGAGCGCGGTGGTGGCCACCCTCGACGCCGCCGTCGTCCGGCGCGGGGACTTCCAGCTGGGGCCGGTGTCGGTGCAGGTCGCTGCCGGCGACCGGATCGGCATCACCGGCCCGAACGGTGCCGGCAAGACCACGCTGCTCGAGCTCCTGCTGGGCCACGTGGCGCCCGATGACGGACGCGCCTCGCAGGGCGTGTCGCTCTCGGTCGGCGAGATCGACCAGGCGCGCTCCGTGCTGCCCGACGACCAGACGCTGGGCGACGCGTTCGAGGCGGCGGTCCCGGACCTGTCACCCGCGGAGGCGCGGACCCTCCTGGCCAAGTTCGGCCTCAAGGCCGATCAGGTCGGCAGTCCCGTCGCGCGGCTGTCCCCGGGGGAGCGCACCCGCGCCGCGATGGCGCTGCTGCAGGGTCGGGCCGTCAACGTCCTGGTCCTCGACGAGCCCACCAACCACCTCGACCTGCCCGCGATCGAGCAGCTCGAGCAGGCCCTGGCGGCGTACGACGGCGCCCTGCTGCTCGTCTCCCACGACCGGCGGCTGCTCGACAACGTCAGCCTCGACCAGCGCTGGCACGTCGAGCGCGGCCAGGTCGAGCTGACCTGACGCGGGTCAGACCGGGCGGGGGTTCTTCTCGTGCGGGTCCCGGGTGGAGGTGAGCTCCTCGAGGAAGTTGCTCGCCCACAGCTCGATGTCGTTCTCCATGACCTGCTTGCGCATCGCCTTCATGCGGCGGGCGTTCTCGCGAGGGCTCGCGTTGATCGCGGCCAGCATCATGCTCTTCATGCCGTTGATGTCGTGCGGGTTGACCTGGTACGCCTGCTTGAGCTCGGAGGCGGCGCCCGCGAACTCGCTGAGCACCAGGGCGCCGCGTTCGTCGTAGCGGCACGCGACGTACTCCTTGGCGACGAGGTTCATGCCGTCGCGCAGCGGTGTCACGACCATCACGTCGGCCGCGCGGTAGAGCGCGGCCATCTCGGCGCGGGGATAGGAGGCGTGGAGGTAGGTGACCGGCTGCTGGCCGATGCGCGCCACGTCGCCGTTGATGCGCCCGACGAGGCGGTTGATGTCGTCGCGGAGCAGCTTGTACTGCTGCACGCGCTCGCGCGACGGGGTCGCGACCTGCACGAAGACCGCGTCGTCGACGTGCAGCGACCCCTCGGAGATGAGCTCGCCGAACGCGCGGAGCCGCTGGCGCAGGCCCTTGGTGTAGTCGAGCCGGTCGATGCCGAGCAGGATCGTGCGGGGGTTGCCGAGGCTCTCGCGGATCTCCGCCGCCCGGGCGATGACCTCGGGGGTGCGGGCGAGCTCCTCGAAGCCCGCGGCGTCGATCGAGATCGGGTACGCCTTGGCGAGCACGGTGCGGCCGTCCGGCAGGTAGATCATGTCGCGGTGGGTCTTGTGCCCGACGCGCTGACGCACGAGGCGGACGAAGTTCTGCGCCGCCCCGGGCATCTGGAAGCCGACCAGGTCCGCGCCCAGCAGCCCCTCGAGGATCTCCCGGCGCCACGGCAGCTGCTGGAAGAGCTCGGTGGGAGGGAACGGGATGTGCAGGAAGAAGCCGATCCGCAGGTCGGGACGCAGCTCGCGCAGCATCGCCGGGACGAGCTGCAGCTGGTAGTCCTGGACCCAGACGACCGCGTGCTCCTTGGCGACCTTCGCGGCGCGCTCGGCGAAGCGGCGGTTGACCCGGACGTACGACTCCCACCACTCGCGGTGGAACTCCGGGGGAGCGACGACGTCGTGGTACAGCGGCCACAGGGTCGCGTTGGAGAAGCCCTCGTAGTACTCGGCGACCTCGGCCTCGGACAGGGGCACGGGCTCGAGGTGCATGCCGTTGTGCTCGAAGGGCTTGACCTTCTCGTCCGCGGCGCCGTGCCAGCCGATCCACGCGCCGCCGTTGCGCTTCATCACCGGCTCGAGGGCGGTGACGAGCCCGCCGGGGGAGGTGCGCCACATGGTCGACCCGTCGGGCGCGGAGACCCGGTCGACGGGGAGGCGGTTGGCGATCACCACGAAGTCTGCGGTGCCGTCGGTCATGGGGATCACCTTAGCGGGGAACGGCGGATCTCACCGCTCGGCGACACCGAGCTGGGACAGGATGTCGTCCATCTGCCGCTGGATCGACACGGTCTCGTCGAGCGGGAGCAGCGTGGACTCGGTCCTCCCGTCGCGCAGGCAGGCTGCGACCTCCTCGATCTCGTGGGCGTACCCGCGTCCGGTGACGGCCTCGGAGACCGTGACCGGCTGGTCGTCGTGCACGACCGTGAGCTCCGACGGGTGGTGGAACCGCCCCGGCAGCTCGATGCGTCCGGCGTCGCCCGCGACGCTCGCCCGGTTGTCGCCCCACGCGAGCTGGGTCCAGGCGATCGTCGCGACGGCGCCCGAGGCGTACGTCAGGACGGCCCCGCCGTTGACGTCGATGCCCTGGTCGGACAGCACACCACCGGCGGCGATGTCGACGGGCTCGCCGAGCAGCAGGTGGGCGAACGTCAACGGGTAGATGCCGACGTCGAGCAGCGCGCTGGCGCCGAGGGCCGGGTCCCACAGCCTTGGGTTGTCGGTGGGGGCGGCGAACCCGAGCTCGGCGCGCACCTGCGACACCGTGCCCACCGCGCCGTCGGCGACCAGCCCGGTGAGGCGACGGATGATCGGGTTGGTGCGCATCCACATGGCCTCGGCGAAGAACAGCCCGCGGTCGCGCGCCTCGGCCACGAGGTCCGCGGAGTCGCGGGCGTTGAGCGTCAGGGCCTTCTCGCAGAGCACCGCCTTGCCGGCCTCGAAGCACATCCGGACGTCCTCGAGGTGCCGGGAGTGGGGGGTCGCGACGTAGACGACGTCCACGTCGGGGTCGGCGGCCAGCTCCTCGTACGAGCCGTGGGCGCGGGTCGCGCCGAACCGGTCGGCGAACTCCGTGGCCGCGTCGGGCCGGCGGGAGCCGACGGCGACGAGCTCGTTGTCGGGCACGAGTGCGAGATCGGTCGCGAAGCTGGTGGCGATCGCGCCGGTGGCCAGGATTCCCCATCGAGTGGTCATGGGTGGAGTCTGGTCACATCGGGCGCTTCCTGCCAAACGAATGACATGCGTGTTATTCATGGCCTAACATGGCAGGCATGAGCGCCGTGGAGAAGTCGAACGCCGCCGGCACGTCGGCCACCCCGTCGTTGTCGGACCGCGACCGGGAGATCCTGGCACTCGAGCGACTCTGGTGGCAGTACGCAGGTGCCAAGGAGCAGGCGATCCGCGACAAGTTCGACATGTCCGCGACCCGCTACTACCAGGTCCTCAACGCGCTGATCGACCGTGAGGACGCCCTGGCGTTCGACCCGTTGCTGGTCAAGCGCCTGCGTCGCCTCCGCGCTCAGCGCCAGCGCAGCCGCTCGGCCAGGCGCCTCGGCATCGATCTCTGAGGCGCCATGGTGGCGCACCGCAAGAACGTCCCCACCCGCCAGGCGTACGTGCCGACGGGATGGTCCATCGTCCTGACCGTCATGCTCTGCATCGGTGGCGCAGGCTGGCTCGGCCTGCTGCTCGTCGGTGACTCCGACCCGTCCGGCTCGCCGGCGGCGACGACCCCGTCGATCTCGATGTCGCCGGACCCCACGAAGTCGACCCCCAGGCCCACGAAGAAGAGCACGACGCCCCGGCCGACCAGGACCACCCCGAGCCCCGCGGAGACCACCAGCCCGGCGGTCCGGCGCGACTCGCTCGTGACGGTGCTCAACAACTCCGGCGTCGTCGGCGCCGCCCGCGCGTTCTCGGCGAAGGTGGCCGAGGCCGGCTGGCCGGTCGGTGGCATCGGCAACTGGACGGGGTCGATCCCCGCCAACACCGTCTACTACCCGCCGGGGCTCCAGGAGCAGGCCGAGCTGCTCGGCCGGGACGTCGGGATCGGGCGCATCCTGCCCAGCGTGGCACCCATGCGGACGGACCGGCTGACGATCATCTTGTCGGGCCCGCAATGATCGGGGTATGACCTCGTCCACCCGCGCCGCCGTCGTCGCCGATCCCAGCCACACCCTGCTGGCCCTCGACTTCGACGGCACGCTCGCCCACATCGTCGACGACCCCACGCGCGCGTACGCGCATCCACGCTCGGTGGACGCCCTCGCCCGGCTCGGGACGGTCCTCGGGCAGGTCGCGATCGTGACCGGCCGTCCGGTGCCGCAGGCGCTGGAGCTGGGCGGGTTCGTGGGACGTCCCGGTCTGGAGCGTCTCGTGATCCACGGCCAGTACGGCGCCGAGCGGTGGGACGCGGCGGACGGCGAGACGACCCGGCCCGAGCGGCCTGCGGCGATCGGCCGGCTCGCCGAGGTGCTGCCGTCCTGGCTCGCCGAGCGCGGCGCCGGTGACGCGCGGCTGGAGGACAAGGGCCTCGCGATCGCGATCCACACCCGCGGCATCGGGGAGGGCCTGCTCGACTCCCTCGCCGCGCCGCTCGCGGACCTCGCCCGCGAGCTCGGCCTGGTGGTCGAGCCGGGACGTCAGGTGATCGAGCTGCGTGCGCCCGGCCACGACAAGGGCGACGCGGTGCGCACCCTGATCCGCGACCTGGGCGCCCGGCACGTGGTGTTCGCCGGGGACGACCTCGGCGACCTGCCGGCGTACGACGCGGTCGACGCCCTGCGCGACCAGGGCGTCGACGGCCTGCTGATCTGCTCCGCGTCGGCCGAGCAGGACGCCCTCGTGGCGCGGGCCGACCTCGTCCTCGAGGGCCCGGACGCCGTCGCCGGCTGGCTCGAGGAGCTCGCGGACGACCTCGGCGTCTGACCCCTCCCGTCGTCTGACGTCATCCCGCGCGTGGCTCCGGCGCCTCGCCGGGGATGACGTCATGCCCGCGTGCCCGCCTGGCGAACGGATGGCGTCCACGATGTGGACCGGGTGGACACATCGTGAGACGGCCGCCTAGGCTGGAGCCACTCATCCAGAGGGGTAGAGGGATACGGCCCGACGACACCCCAGCAACCAGTCGCAGCACGCGACCAGGTGCTCATTCCGTCCCGGACGACAGTCGATCCGGGAAAGATGACCAGGAGGTTCGCGTGACCATCACCGCCCAGGACTCGACCCAGACGCCCGCTGCTCACAGCATCCGCGACGGGGCCTTCGGCCACGCGACCGGACTCAGCTGTCGCGAGTGCGGTGCGACCCAGGAGCTCGGCCCGCACTACGTGTGCAGCGACTGCTTCGGCCCGCTGGAGATCTCGTACGACTTCCCGGCCGTCACCCGCGAGCAGATCGAGGCCGGCCCCAGCAACATCTGGCGATACAAGGCGCTGCTGCCCGTCCCGGACGACATCGAGACGAGCCCCAACCTCGAGCCCGGCTTCACCCGGCTCCTGCGGGCGGACAACCTCGCGGCCGAGCTCGGTCTGACGAAGCTGTGGGTCAAGGACGACAGCACGAACCCCACCAACTCGTTCAAGGACCGCGTCGTCGCGTGCGCGCTGAGCGCCGCCCGCGAGCTCGGCAGCCGCGTGTTCGCGTGTCCGTCCACGGGCAACCTCGCCAACGCCGTCGCCGCGGCGGGCGCTCGCGCCGGCATCAAGACCGTGGTCTTCATCCCCAGCAACCTCGAGACGCCCAAGCAGGTCAACTCGGCGGTCTACACCGAGAACCTCATCGCGGTCGACGGCAACTACGACGACGTCAACAAGCTCGCCAGCGAGATCGCGGGGGAGCAGGACGGCTGGGCGTTCGTCAACGTCAACGTCCGCCCGTTCTACGCCGAGGGGTCCAAGACGCTCGGCTACGAGATCGCCGAGCAGCTCGGCTGGCGACTCCCGGACCAGATCGTCATCCCGGTCGCCTCCGGCTCGCAGCTGACCAAGGTCCACAAGGCGTTCCGTGAGCTGGTCGCGCTCGGCCTGGTCGAGGACAAGCCGGTGAAGATCTACGGCGCCCAGGCGACCGGCTGCTCGCCGGTGTCCGAGGCGTTCCGCCAGGGCTGGGACGCGATCAAGCCCGTGCGCCCCGACACGATCGCCAAGTCGCTCGCGATCGGCAACCCCGCGGACGGCATCTACGTGCTCGACATCTGCCGGGAGACCGGAGGCGCCGTCGCGGACATCTCCGACGACGAGGTGCGTGACGCGATCGTCCTGCTTGCCCGCACCGAGGGCATCTTCACCGAGACGGCCGGCGGCACGACCGTCGGCGTCCTGAAGAAGCTCGTCGAGACCGGCGTGCTCGACCCCGAGCTCGAGACGGTCGTCATCAACACCGGTCACGGGCTCAAGACGCTCGACGCCGTCACGAGCCTCGTCGGTCCCGCCGCCACCATCGCGCCCACGTACCAAGCCTTTGTCGACGCCGACATCGTCTGACCTGACCACAAGCCGAGGAGCCAAGCACATGTCAGTAGCGGTCCGTATCCCCACGATCCTGCGCACCTACACGCAGGACCAGTCCCAGGTCACCGCCGAGGGCTCGACCCTGACCGACGTCATCGAGTCGCTGGAGTCCAGCTTCCCCGGCATCAAGGGCCGCGTGGTCGACGACGAGGGCAAGCTGCGCCGCTTCGTCAACATCTACGTCGCCGAGGAGGACGTGCGGTTCTCCCAGGGCCTGGACACCCCCACGCCGGACGGCTCGCAGGTCTCGATCATCCCGGCGGTCGCCGGCGGTTGCTGAGCGCCGGAGGGGCCCGGTCCGCCGCAGACCGGCCGTGACCACGGGCCGTCGAGGCGGGTAGGCTCTTGACATCGGGTCCTCGGCAGGTGGGCCCGCATCTGTGACAGGTGGGAGTGGCGGCATGGTGCATGGCACCGTCAAGTGGTTCAACGCTGACAAAGGCTACGGGTTCATCGAGGTGGAGGGTCAGGACGACGTCTTCGTCCACTGGTCCAAGATCGCGTCCGACGGCTACAAGACCCTCGAGGACGGCCAGAAGGTCGAGTTCGAGGTGGTCGACGGGCCCAAGGGTCGCGAGGCCCACGAGGTCATCAGCCACTGAGGCAGCACGGGAGGCCCGGTCCGGGGGACCGGGTCTTTTCATGTGCCCGGAGCACGTGCCCCAATACGACACTTGCCATGTCACATCACCGCTGACATACTCGCGGTATGCTCATTTCCGCCGCTGAACCCGTCACCGCACCCGTCGGTGGCGCCGAGCTCGGCCAGGTCATCGGCCTCTCGATCGCTGCCACCCTCGTCACGTGCGTCCTCCTCGTCGTCGCGTGGGCCCACCGGACCCACCGCATCGACTGGTTCGAGAACCTCGGCAAGCGCCTCGGCGCCCAGCACGGTGAGCCCGGCTGGTCCACGATCCCGACGATGTTCGTCGCGAGCTCACTCATCGTCGCGCTGCTCGGCTTCATGTGGGACGTCAGCCTGCACGCGGGGCGCGGCCGGGACGCAGGACCGCTGGCCAATCCCGCGCACTACCTGATCCTCTACGGGCTCTTCGCCCTCTTCGTCGCCGGCATGTCCGCGATCGTGTACCCCCGCGACGGCGAGAAGCCGGGCATCGCCGCCGTTCGCATCACGCGCCACTGGTACGCCCCGGTGAGCGGCATCTTCATCGCCGCCTGCGGCCTGTACGCGTTGATCGGCTTCCCGCTCGACGACGTCTGGCACCGCATGTTCGGCCAGGACGTGACCCTGTGGGGTCCGACGCACCTCATGCTGATCGGCGGCGCCGGCCTGTCCACCGCCGGCATCATCCTGCTGAACCGGGAGGCCGAGATCCACATGCGGGCCCGGGGCAGGGCGGTGCCGACGTGGATCAAGACCACGATGAACTCGATCGCGTTCGGCGCGCTGCTCATCGGGCTGTCCGTGTTCCAGGCCGAGTTCGACTTCGGCATCGCACAGTTCCGCATGGTCTTCGCGCCGCTGATGATCGTCGTCGCGGCCGGCGTCGCGCTGGTCGCCGCGCGCCTCTACGTGGGGCCGGGTGCAGCGATCGGTGCCGCGATCTTCTTCCTGCTGATGCGCGGCATCATCTCGTTCATCGTCACCGACGTCATGGGCGAGGCGCACCACGTCTTCCCGCTCTACCTGGGCAGTGCGGTGCTGATCGAGCTGCTCGCCCTGTCCCGGCTCAAGGACAAGCCCTTGTGGTTCGGCGCCGTCGGCGGCCTGCTGATCGGCACCGTGGGCCTGGTCATCGAGAAGCTGTGGAACGACCAGGTCTTCCAGTTCCCGTGGGCCAAGGACATGTGGGTCGAGGGCCTGCTCATGGCCGTCCCGGTGGCCATCGGGGCCGGCCTGTGCGGCGCGCTGTTCGCGATGGGCCTCAAGGGCGAGCTGCCGCGCAGGAACGTCGGACGGGTCATCGTCACCGCGTCCGTGCTGGTGCTGTCCGCCGCGGTGGCCAACGGCCTGTACGCGACGGTCCCCAAGAACGAGTCCGCCACGTTCGCGCTCACCCAGGTGGGCACCCCCGAGGAGCCCGAGGTCACCGCGCAGGTCACGCTGTCGGACGGCGTCGCCGACGACGACCCGACCTGGGTGCAGATCACGGCCTGGCAGGGCGGCGGCGAAGGGGTCGTGACCGACCGGCTGCGCCGCACCGGTGACGGCACCTACGAGTCGACCCGGCCCGTGCCGGTCGGCGGCAACTGGAAGACGCTGCTGCGCGTGCAGGACGGGCGCACGCTCGCGGCCGTCCCGATCTTCCTGCCAGCCGACGCTCCCCTCAAGGTCGAGGAGGTCCCGGCGTCCGCGTCGTTCACGCGCGAGTTCGTCCCGGAGATCGACATCCTGCAGCGCGAGCGCAAGGACGACAGCTCGGCGCTGCTGTGGGCCGCGGCCAACATGGTCGTGCTGCTCTGCAGCCTCGGCATCATCATCGGCATCTGTGTCTCGGTCTCGCGGGTCGCCCGCCGGATCGAGGAGCACGAGGCGCAGGCGGGGTCCGAGCGAGCGCCTACGCTGGCCCCATGATCCCCGCCGGCTCCCAGCCCCTCGGTGACGCGCTCCTGGCCCACCACGTCGCGCTGCTCGCCATCCCGGCGATCGTGCCGGCCGCCGTGGTGGTCGGGGTGGTCCTCTACATCGCCCGCAAGGACCGACGCGAGGAGCGCGAGGAGCGCGAGCTCATCGAGCGCGCCCTCGACGAGACCGAGAACGACGCCGACCGTCCCTGACCTCGACACGACCACGAAGAGAGCGCCACGCATGAAGATCGCCGCAGCCCTGCTCGCCGCCGTCCTGCTCCTCGCAGGATGCGGCGGATCGGACTCTGACGGACCCGCACCGGACCGCGACAGCTCGAGGCCGCTCACCGGCGAGGGCCAGCGCGAGCAGACCAAGGAGCAGGGCGAGGAGGCCGAGAAGGCGCAGGAGCTCGGCGAGGCCGAGCGGGGCAGCGTCGTCGGCATCGTCATCAAGGCCGGCAAGGTCATCCCCCAGGGCGAGCGGGTCGAGGTCCGCGTCGGCGAGCAGATCACCCTGAACGTCCGGTCGGACGCCGCGGAGGAGATCCACGTCCACTCCGACCCCGAGCACACGTACGAGGTGCCCGCCGGCGGCACGATCTCCGAGACGTTCTCGGTCGGCACGCCCGGCCAGGTCGCGGTCGAGGCGCACCACCTGGGCGCCACGATCGTGCAGCTCGTCGTCCGTCCGTGATCCTGCCCTCGGCGCCGGGTGCAGGCCTCGCGGCGCACGGGATCGGCGGCTCGACCGACCTGCCCATCCCGTTCATCTACGCGATGGTCGGCGCGTCCTGGGCGCTGACGATCTCGTTCGCGGTGCTCGCGCTGGCCTGGAAGGAACCACGGTTCCAGGACGAGAGAGCCGATCCGGAGCCGCCGCGCCGTCCCTGGCTCGCGGCGGTCGGGCTCCTGGTCACGGCCTGGGTGCTGGTCGCGCTCTACGCCGGGCCCTCGGACCCGTCGAACGGCGGCCTCCAGACGTTCTACATCTTCGTGTGGGTCGGACTCGTCCCGCTGGCCCTGGTCGCGGGGCACGTGTGGCGTGACCTCTCACCGTGGCGGACGCTGACCGGACGCGGGATCTGGACGTACCCCGAGCGTCTCGGCTACTGGCCGGCGGCGGTCGGCCTGTTCGCGTTCGTCTGGCTGGAGCTGGCGTCACCCGACCCGGGGGACGTCTCGGCGGTCCGCACGTGGGTGGCCGTCTACGTCATCGCGATGCTGGTGGGCGGTGTGGCGTTCGGGCCCAGGTGGTTCGACCGGGCGGACCCCTTCGACGTCTACAGCGCGATCGTGGCGCGCATGTCGCCCGTCGTCCGGGGCGGGCGGCGCTCGCGCAACCCGCTGCGGGGGCTGACGACCGTGCCCGTGGCGCCCGGCCTGGTCCCGGTGCTCGCGGTGCTGCTCGGCTCGACGGCGTACGACAGCTTCTCCGCGTCGTCGTTCTGGCAGCGCCGGTCGTTGTCGGGCCTGCAGCACTCCGCGACGCTGCTGGCGTTCTGCCTCGTCGTGGGGGTGCTGTTCGTCGCGGCGTCGATGGCGACCGGCGGCGTCACCCGGGAGCAGCGGCGGGCGATGCCCGGCCTGCTCGCGCACTCGCTGGTGCCGATCGTGGTCGGCTACGTCTTCGCGCACTACCTGACGTACCTGGTCGAGAAGGGGCAGGCTGCGTTCCTCGCGCTGCTCGACCCGCTCGGGCGTGGCTGGGCACCGCTGGGGGACCCGGATGTCTCCTACTTCCTGACCGAGCACACCTCGACGCTGGCGGCGCTGAAGGTCACGTTCGTGGTGGCCGGGCACGTCCTGGCCGTCGTCGCGGCCCATGACCGGGCGCTGGTGCTGCTGCCGCGCGCGCACCGGCTGAGCGGACAGCTCGCGATGCTCGTGCTGATGGTCGCCTACACGTTCACCGGGCTGTACCTGCTGTTCTCGGTCTGACCCGCCCCGCCCCCGGGGGCGGTGGATCTGCCACCGTATGAGCTCGATTTCTCGCTCGTACGGTGGGGCATCCACCACCCGGGACGGGGGGCGCGCTGGGAAGGTGGAGCATCCACCGACCCGCGGGGTACCGTCCGAGGATGGCGACGATCTACAACACCGCGACGAGCCTCGACGGATTCCTGGCCACCCCCGACAACTCGCTGCAATGGCTGTTCGACGTGCCGGGCGCAGACGACGAGGAGTCGGGCATCGACGACTTCCTGGCGGGCATCGGTGCGATGGCGATGGGCTCGACCACGTACGAGTGGGTCGTCGAGCACGAGTCCCTCATGGAACGTCCTGCGACGTGGACGGCCTGGTACGGCGACCGTCCCGCGTGGGTGTTCACGCACCGTGACCTCCCGGTCGTCAAGGGCGCCGACATCCGGTTCACCCGGGCCCCGGTGCGCGAGGTGCACGCCGAGATGGTGGCCGCCGCGGGCGGTCGCGACCTCTGGGTCATGGGCGGCGGCGACCTGGCCGGACAGTTCGCCGACGCCGGGCTGCTCGACCGCATCGTCGCGACCATCGCCCCCGTCACCCTGGGGGACGGGGCGCCGCTGCTGCCTCGCGACCTCCGTTCCGATCGCCTGACCCTGTCCTCGGTGGGCCGGCGCGGACAGTTCGCCGAGCTCACGTACGACGTCCGGTCGCCGGCCTGAACGCGGTGGTGACGATGTCCGGCTTCCCCGTCCTGCTGAGCACCGCGATCGACGCGCGCGACTGCCGGGAGCTCGCGGAGTTCTACCGCCGGCTCCTCGGACTGCACTACCGCGAGGGCGACGAGCCGCCGAGCGACGGGAGTTCGGACGACGCGGACTGGCTGGTCCTGCTCGACGAGCGCGGCCGCCGGGTGCTGGCCGTCCAGGAGAAGAAGGACCTCACCTCCGCGACATGGCCGTCCGAGGCGGTACCGATGCAGATGCACATGGACTTCGAGGTCCCGTCCGTCGCGGAGCTGGAGCGTCATCGCGTGCGGGCCGAGCAGCTGGGCGCGGTGCTCCGCCACGATCGTTCGGACCACGACGAGCCGCTGTACGTGCTGGCCGATCCGGCCGGACACCCGTTCTGCCTGCTCGTGCCGCCGGGCGGCGGGACGGCCTGATCGGGCCGCCTGATTGCGCTGGGTGGATTAGCACTCGTATAGTGAGAGTGCTAGACAGCGCAGCTGCCGAGCACCCGGATCAGACCGATGAGGTTGTGGGCCGAGGCGAGAAGGGTTCGCCGCACGCCGCAGCCGTCCGTCGCGGGCATCGTCTGGTCTTCCACGTCGACAACCAAGTCGGAGAAACGTACACATGGCAAAAACGATTGCTTTCAACGAGGAAGCCCGTCGCGGCCTCGAGCGCGGTATGAACCAGCTCGCCGACGCGGTCAAGGTGACCCTCGGCCCCAAGGGTCGCAACGTCGTCCTGGAGAAGAAGTGGGGCGCCCCCACGATCACCAACGACGGCGTCAGCATCGCTCGCGAGATCGAGCTCGAGGACCCGTACGAGAAGATCGGCGCGGAGCTCGTCAAGGAGGTCGCCAAGAAGACTGACGACGTCGCCGGTGACGGCACGACGACCGCCACGGTGCTCGCCCAGGCCCTCGTCCGCGAAGGCCTGCGCAACGTCGCGGCCGGCGCCAACCCGATGGGTCTGAAGAAGGGCATCGAGATCGCTGTCGAGGCCATCTCGTCCCAGCTGCTCGGCATGGCCAAGGACGTCGAGACCAAGGAGCAGATCGCCTCCACCGCCTCCATCTCCGCCGCTGACACCACGGTCGGCGAGATCATCGCCGAGGCGATGGACAAGGTCGGCAAGGAAGGCGTCATCACGGTCGAGGAGTCGAACACGTTCGGCATCGACCTGGAGCTGACCGAGGGCATGCGCTTCGACAAGGGTCACCTGTCGGGCTACTTCGTCACCGATCCGGAGCGTCAGGAGACCGTCCTGGACGATCCCTACATCCTGATCGTCAACTCCAAGATCACGTCGGTCAAGGACATGGTCCCCGTCCTCGAGAAGGTCATGCAGTCGGGCAAGCCGCTCGTCATCATCGCCGAGGACATCGAGGGCGAGGCCCTCGCGACGCTGATCGTCAACAAGATGCGTGGCACCTTCAAGTCGGTCGCCGTCAAGGCTCCCGGCTTCGGTGACCGCCGCAAGGCCATGCTGGCCGACATCGCCATCCTCACCGGTGGCGAGGTCATCAGCGAGGAAGTCGGTCTCAAGCTCGAGAACGCCGACCTGACGCTGCTCGGCACGGCTCGCAAGGTCGTCACGACCAAGGACGAGACCACGATCGTGGAGGGCGGTGGCTCGGACGACCAGATCGCCGGCCGCGTCAACCAGATCAAGGCCGAGATCGAGAACAGCGACTCCGACTACGACCGCGAGAAGCTCCAGGAGCGTCTGGCCAAGCTCGCCGGCGGCGTCGCCGTCATCAAGGTCGGCGCGGCCACCGAGGTCGAGCTCAAGGAGCGCAAGCACCGCATCGAGGACGCCGTCCGCAACGCGAAGGCAGCCGTCGAGGAGGGCATCGTCGCCGGTGGTGGCGTCGCTCTCGTCCAGGCCGCCGCTGCGGTCTTCGCCAAGCTCGAGCTGACGGGCGACGAGGCCACGGGTGCGAACATCGTGCGCGTCGCCGCTTCGGCCCCGCTCAAGCAGATCGCGATCAACGCCGGCCTCGAAGGTGGAGTCGTCGCTGAGAAGGTCACCAACCTGCCCGACGGACACGGCCTCAACGCCGCGACCGGCGAGTACGTCGACCTGATCGCCGCGGGCATCATCGACCCGGCCAAGGTCACCCGCTCGGCGCTGCAGAACGCAGCATCGATCGCGGCACTGTTCCTCACCACCGAGGCCGTCGTCGCCGACAAGCCGGAGCCCGCTCCGGCCGGCGGTGGCGCCCCGGACATGGGTGACATGGGAGGCATGGGCTTCTAGTCACGGTGTGACAGGAGCTGCCAGCACCAGCGAGGGCCCCGTGGGACGCGCAAGCGTCCTGCGGGGCCCTCGTCGTTCGCCAGGGGGCAGCGAGTGGCGCAGACCGGGGCCCGAGTGGCGCAGATCTGCACGACTCGCCGTCTCAGAACCTTCAGCTTGCGCCAGTCGCGGCCTGGGTCAGAGGTGGGTGCGGACGTCGCGGAGCTCGGGGAAGAAGGTGAGCTCGAGGGCCTTCTGCAGGAAGTGGACGCCGGACGAGCCGCCCGTGCCGCGCTTGAACCCGATGATCCGCTCGACCGTCTTGAGGTGGCGGAACCGCCAGAGCTGGAAGCTCTCCTCGACGTCGACGAGCTCCTCGCACATCTCGTACGCGTCCCAGTGCGCCTGCGGATCGGCGTAGACCCGGCGGAACACCTCGACCACTCCCGCGTCCGCGGCGTACGGCTGGGTGAGATCGCGCTCGAGGACCGAGGCGGGCACCTCGTGCCCGTGGCGGGCCAGGTAGCGCAGGAACGCGTCGTACAGGCTCGGCGCCTCCAGGTCGGCCTGCAGCCCCGCGAGCAGGTCCGGGTCGTGGGCGAACACCGCGATCATCTGCGGGTTCTTGTTGCCGAGCAGGAACTCGACCGTGCGGTACTGCGGCGACTGGAATCCCGACGCCTTGCCCAGGGAGTCCCGGAACTGGACGTACTCGACCGGCGTCAGCGTCTCCAGCACCGACCACTGCTCGAACATCTGGCGCTGGATCGCCTTGACCCGGGCCAGCCGCTTCAGCGCGGGGGACAGGTCGTCCTCGGTGAGCAGCGCGATCGCCGACCGCAGCTCGTGGACGAGCTGCTTGAGCCACAGCTCGGTCACCTGGTGCTGAATGATGAACAGCATCTCGTCGTGATGGTCGGAGACCGGTTGCTGGGCCGAGAGCAGGGTCGGCAGCTGCAGGTAGCCGGCGTACGTCATCTCGCCACGGAGGTCGGTGGCGACCCCGTCCTCGATCGGTCGGAATGTCGGGTCCATCCAAGAACCGTAGGCCTTGCCGGTTCGTGACAGGCTGGTGGCATGGCACTCATCGAGGCACATTCCCTCGGCAAGGCGTACGGAACCACCCGCGCCGTCAACGATCTGTCCTTCACGGTTCGGCCCGGGAGCGTCACCGGGTTCCTCGGTCCGAACGGCTCCGGGAAGTCCACGACGATGCGCCTCATGCTGGGGCTGGATCGCGGCGAGGGGACCACGACCTTCGACGGCGTGCCCTTCCAGCAGCTCGACCACCCCATGCGGCACGTCGGAGCGCTGCTGGAGGCCAAGCCGTTCCACCCGACCCGTCGGGCGCGCAACCACCTGCGGATGCTCGCGGTCTCCAACGGCATCGGGGACCGCCGGGTCGACGAGGTGCTCGCCCTGGTCGGCCTCGAGTCCGTCGCCCGGGGCAGGCCCGGGAAGTTCAGCCTCGGGATGGGTCAGCGCCTCGGCATCGCCTGCGCCCTCCTGGGTGATCCGCACACCCTGATCCTCGACGAGCCGAGCAACGGTCTCGACCCGCAAGGCATCCAGTGGCTGCGCAGCCTGCTCCAACATCTCGCCAAGGAGGGCAGGTCGGTGTTCGTCTCGAGCCACCTGCTGCAGGAGATGAGCGTCCTCGCCGACGAGCTCGTCGTGATCGGGCGCGGCACGATGCTCGCGAACGGCCCGGTCCAGGACTTCATCCAGCACAGCGGTCTCGGGTCGGTCGAGGTGCGCACGCCCGACGGGGCGCTGCTGCAGCCGCGCCTCGCGGCCCTCGGCGCCGAGGTCACGACCTCGGACGGGACGCTCGTGGTCCGCGGTGTCAGCGCCGAGCAGGTGGGCGACGAGGCGCATGCGGCCGGTGCCCGGGTGCACCAGCTCGTGACCCGGCAGGCGACGCTGGAGGAGGCCTTCCTCGAGGCGACCGGCCTGTCCGAGGAGTTCCGGGGAGGAGCGTCATGATCGACGCCCTGCGCTACGAGTACCTCCGGCTGCGCACGATCCGCTCCACGTACTGGCTGATCGCGATCGCGATGGCGTTCCAGCTCGTGATGTCGATCGTCCTCGCGACCGTCATCTCGACGTCGGACGCCTTCGTCGGCGACAACACCTTCGACGTGATCTCCACGATCGGGGCCTCGAGCGGCGTCGCCCCGCTGTTCATCGCCTACATCATCGGCCTGCTCGGCGTCTTCTCGATGGGCCACGAGTACCGCCACGGCATGATCCGCGCGACGCTCACCGCGATCCCCAACCGCACGCACGTGTTCGTCGCCAAGATCGTCACGACGGTCGTCATCTCGGCGCTCGCGGCCCTGCTGTGCGTGCTCATCGCCCTGCTGTGCATCGTGGCGTACGGCCTGGACCTGCCGACGGCCCGCGGACTGCTCGGCATGGCGGCCGGCACGGCCGTCTTCACCGCCCTGTTCTCGCTGTCGGGCATGGCGTACGCGACGATCACGCGCAACCAGACGGCCGCGGTCGCGCTGCTGCTCCTGGTGCCCTCGGTGCTCGAGTCGATCATCCGGGCCATCGTGGTCGCGATCAAGGCCGCCTCGGACGACCCCACCTCGGAGGGAGGGGTGATGAACATCCTGAAGTTCCTCCCGTACGACGCCGGCGGCAAGCTCTACACCCGCGCATCCCTCGCGGACCTGCTGGAGTTCCTGGGCTACAAGCCGTTCGGCGCGGTCGGCGGCGGCATCGTCCTGGGGGTCTTCGTGGCGGCGCTCCTCGGCATCGGGTACGCGCTGTTCCTGCGCCGCGACGCCTGAGCCGCCCGCCCCGGCGTCCTGGCGCAGCTCCGGGGACGGGATGATGTCGCGGTGGATCCGACCCCGCGCCCAGCGCTGACCGCCGAGCACCGCGACCGGCTGCGCGCTGCCGGGGCCGCCGCGACCTCGCTCGACGAGACGACCTGGCACCTCGTCACCGATGCCCTGCCGGACTGGTGGCACGACTGCGGCAACGCCCTCTACCTGGCCGACGGAGCCGCGCTGCCCGACCACGTGCTGGCCTCGCTGCAGCTCTTCCCGGTGCGCGACGTGCTGGTCGCCGTCGGCTCGCACCTGGAGTGGCTCACCTCGTTGCTGGTCGGGGGCGACGGCGCCACGGTGTTCATCGGCCGCGGGTGCGCGCTGACCGCCGGCGAGCTGTACTGCGGTGCGGACTCCCAGATCGTCCTCCACGGCCCGCTGGTCGCCACACGCAGCGCGATCGTGGACGCCCGCAACGGCGGCAGCGTCGTCGCGGAGCCCGATCAGCTGTGGGCGGCGGACGTCTACATCGCGACCGACGACATGCACCGGCTGGAGGACCGCCGGACCGGTGAGCGGATCAACCCGTACGGTGCGCACATCCGCCTGGGGCCCCACGTCTGGCTGTGCCGGGACGCGGTCGTCACGGGCCATGTCGAGATCGGCGAGGGTGCGGTGGTCGGGATGCGCAGCATGGTGCGCGGCCAGAAGGTGCCGCCGCACACCGTCGCTGCCGGTTCCCCGGCGCGCATCGTCCGCGAGGACGTGACGTGGAGCCTCGACGACGTGCCGTGAGCGGACGCCGGGGGACGACCGCGCCGAGGGGCGAAAAACCCTGGAAATCCGGAGTGACGGGCGTCACCAGGGCACGTAGACTCTGGGAATGGGTCGGTCCTACGACCTCGCGGTCCCGCCGGGCGCAGACCCGGCGATCCTGTCGAGGTACCTCCACGCGGTGCACGACACGTTCGTCGCGTCCGGCCGCGGGGACCCGGCGCTCCGGAGGCTGGTGCTCGACTCGTGGCGCCGCAGCATCGACAGCGGGCTCGATCCCGAGCAGGTGACCGCCGCGATCCGCCTCGACGACGAGGCACTCGTCGACATCCGTGAGTCCCACCCGCTCGCGACCGGGATGCCCGTGATCCGCCGCCTCCTCGTCGACAGCGCCGCGGACGCGGGCCTGCTCGTGGCGGTGAGCGACGCCGCCGGCCAGCTCCTGTGGGTCGAGGGGGACGCGTCGTTGCGGGCCAGGGCCGAGGGCATGCACTTCCTGCCCGGCGCGGACTGGAGCGAGGCGAGCGTGGGCACCAACGCGCCCGGCACCGCCCTGGCCCTGGACCGGCCGGTGCAGATCTTCGGTCCCGAGCACCTCGCCCGCCAGGTCACGCCGTGGAGCTGCTCGGCCGCGCCCATCCACGACCCCGACACGGGCGCGGTGCTCGGCGTCCTCGACCTCACCGGTGGCGACGAGGTCGCGTCCCCGCAGAGCCTGTCGCTCGTCCGCGCGACGGTCGCCGCGGTCGAGGCCGAGCTGCGGATCGAGCGGCTGAACCCGCCGCGGCGCACGACCGTCGCCACCAGCGCGTGGTCGACGCCCGCCCTCGACGTGCTCGGCGTCCACGGCGCGACGCTGCACCACGGTGCGACGACGACGCGCCTCAGCCTGCGGCACAGCGAGATCATCCTGCTGCTCGCCGAGTCCGGTGACGGGATGACGACCGCCGAGCTGGGCATCGCCCTCAGCGACGACGACCAGGCGCAGGTCACCGTCCGGGCCGAGCTGTCGCGCCTGCGCGGGGTGCTCGGACCCATCGGCCTGCAGTCCAGGCCCTACCGCGTCGAGGGCGGGATCGACACCGACGCCGCGCGGGTCAGGGACGACCTCGCCGCGGGCCGGCTGCGCAGGGCCGTCGCCCGCTATCGCGGGCCGGTCCTCCCGGCGTCCACCGCACCGGGGGTCGAGCGGCTGCGCGACGAGCTCCACATGCACGTGCGGTCGTGCCTGCTGGCCTCCGACGACGCGGACGCGTTGTTGTCGTTCGCCGACACCGGCCACGGCCGGGACGACTACGAGATCTGGCAGCGGGTGCTGTCGATCCTGCCGCCCTCGTCGCCGCGTGGTGCGCAGGTCGCCGCGCACGTCGCGATGCTCGACGACGAGCTCGGCTGAGCGGACCTCGGCGGCGGGTGCGCTGCAACGCCCGTGCAACGCGGATGTGACTACGGTCACACCATCCCCGACGCAAGGAGTTCGCATGAGCGTGTACGCACAGCCAGGAGCCGAGGGAAGCATCGTCTCCTACAAGTCCCGCTACGACCACTGGATCGGCGGCGAGTACGTCGCACCGGTCAAGGGCCAGTACTTCGAGAACGTGTCACCGGTGACCGGCAAGGTCTTCACCGAGATCGCCCGAGGCACCGCCGAGGACATCGAGGCGGCACTCGACGCGGCCCATGCCGCCGCCCCCGCCTGGGGCAAGACGTCGGTGACCGAACGCTCCACGATCCTCAACCAGATCGCCGACCGCATCGAGCAGAACCTGGAGATGCTGGCCGTCGGCGAGACGTGGGACAACGGCAAGCCCGTCCGCGAGACGATGGCGGCCGACCTGCCCCTCGTGGTCGACCACTTCCGCTACTTCGCCGGCGCGATCCGTGCGCAGGAGGGTGCGCTGTCCCAGCTCGACGAGCAGACCGTCGCGTACCACTTCCACGAGCCGCTCGGCGTGGTCGGCCAGATCATCCCGTGGAACTTCCCGCTCCTCATGGCCACGTGGAAGCTCGCGCCGGCGCTGGCCGCGGGCAATGCCGTCGTGCTGAAGCCCGCCGAGCAGACCCCGGCGTCGATCATGCTGCTGATCGAGCTGATCGGTGACCTGCTGCCGCCCGGCGTGGTCAACATCGTCAACGGGTTCGGCGTCGAGGCGGGTGCTCCGCTCGCGTCCAGCTCGCGGATCCGCAAGATCGCGTTCACCGGCGAGACGACGACCGGTCGGCTCATCGCCCAGTACGCGAGCCAGAACCTCATCCCGGCGACGCTGGAGCTCGGTGGCAAGAGCCCGAACATCTTCTTCGAGGACGTCGCGAGCAAGGACGACGCGTTCTACGACAAGGCGCTCGAGGGCTTCGCGATGTTCGCGCTCAACCAGGGCGAGGTGTGCACGTGCCCGAGCCGCGGCCTGATCCAGAACTCGATCCTCGAGCAGTTCCTGCCCGCTGCGACCGAACGGGTCAAGGCCATCAAGCAGGGCAACCCGCTCGACACGGACACGATGCTGGGCGCACAGGCCAGCAACGACCAGCTCGAGAAGATCCTGTCCTACTTCGACATCGGCGTGCAGGAGGGCGCCCGCATCATCACCGGCGGCGAGCGGGTCGATCTCGGCGGCGACCTGTCGGGCGGCTACTACGTCGCGCCGACGATCTTCCAGGGCAACAACAAGATGCGCGTGTTCCAGGAGGAGATCTTCGGTCCCGTCGTGTCGGTCACCGGGTTCGAGGACTACGCCGAGGCGATCGACATCGCCAACGACACCCTCTACGGCCTCGGTGCGGGCGTCTGGTCGCGCGACGGCAACACCGCGTACAAGGCCGGGCGCGACATCCAGGCCGGTCGGGTGTGGACGAACTGCTACCACCAGTACCCGGCCCACGCGGCGTTCGGCGGCTACAAGTCGTCCGGGATCGGGCGCGAGAACCACAAGATGATGCTCGATCACTACCAGCAGACCAAGAACCTGCTGGTCTCGTACGACGAGAACAAGCTGGGCTTCTTCTGATGGATGCCGGACCGTCGGTCGCAGTTCCCAGGGTTGCGCTGACCCCGAAGGCCGCGGAGCTCCTCCGCGGCCTTCGGGCCTCGTACGACAAGCCGTTGATGTTCCACCAGTCCGGCGGGTGCTGTGACGGCTCCGCCCCGATGTGCTTCACCGAGGGCACCTTCCTCACCGGTCACCAGGACGTCCACCTCGGGGACCTGGAGTACGGGGCGCCCGAGGTCGCACCCGTGTGGATCTCGCGGGAGCAGTTCGCGTACTGGTCGCACACGCACATCACGATCGACGTCGTGCCGGGACGGGGCGCAGGGTTCTCGATCGAGGGCCCCACCGGCAACCGGTTCATCATCCGCTCGCGGGTCTTCACCGAGGAGGAGACCGCGCTGCTCGCGGCCGAGCCCGCACGGTGAGCAGCGCCGGCGGACGCCCCGGGACCCGGGTCCCGGGCAATTGACGGCCCGAGCCTCGTCATGCTCGGGCCCCTGGTGACTCTTCCCTCGTAGAAGGACATGGTGTCTCGTCATGTCCGGCTCCGAGACCCTCGAGGATCCACGTGCGCGCGTTCTCCCACCGCCCCATCCGTGCGGCCCTGCTGGCTGCCCTGCTGCCGGTCATGGTCGTCTCCGGCGTCGCCGGGCTGAGCGCGCCCGCGAGCGCGGCGGGCGTGGTCGACGGGCTGTCGCCGTCCACCGCCGCCGCGTCGTGCTGGGAGGTCAAGCAGCTCGACGGCGCCTCGCCCGACGGCGTCTACTGGATCCTCACCCCGCAGCTGCAGGTCCCCACACAGATCTACTGCGACCAGACCACCGACGGCGGCGGCTGGGCGCTGATCGGGCGCGGCCGGGAGAGCTGGACCTACAACTACAACGGCAAGGGCACGCCGGCCGAGGTCGCCGGCACGGTCACCGGGCAGGCGGCGTTCGCGCCCCGCCAGCTCGACTCGGTCATCATCAACGGGCTGCACGGCGGCAAGCGCGTCGACGACCCCGCGTACGGCAGCGGTGTGCGGGTCCGCCGGGCGACCAACCAGGCGGGCACCAGCTGGCAGGAGACCCGGTGGACGTACCGCGCGGGGTCCCGCGACCGGTGGAGCTGGGCCCTCGGTGCCGGCTTCCCGCTGGCGACGGTCGACATCGACGGCAGCACCGGCACCAACACCACGACGTTCGAGTTCGGCTCGGACTCGGCCTACAAGCGGCTGTGGACGCACGAGAACGCCCGGAACGGGTACGTGCGCGGCTTCAACTTCGGGCAGGGCGGCATCGGGTCCACCGCCGCCGACAGCTACATCTACTCCAAGACGTCGGGAGGCGCGTACGGCACGCCGTTCAGCCAGGTCTACATCCGGCCCAAGCTGCGCAGCAGCGACCTGACGTTCACGTCCATCCCGGCCGCGGGCACGCCGGCGCAGACGATCCGCGCGGCGCCCCGGAACGGCTCGCTCGCCAGCAGCTGGGGAGTCACGGGGCTCGGCAACGGAGGCACGACCGAGAACGCGACCGAGGTGCAGGCCTTCGCGCAGATCGGCAACACGATGTACGTCGGCGGCAACTTCACGACGGTGCTCAAGGGTTCGGCGGCCACCGGCAGCGACCGGGTCGCCCAGCCCTATCTCGCGGCCTTCGACGCCAGGACCGGCGACTACATCCGGTCCTTCACGCCGCGGCTGAACAGCATGGTCAAGTCGCTGCTCGCGCTGCCGAACGGAAAGCTCGCGGTCGGCGGCGAGTTCACCCAGGTTGCCGGCACGGCCCGCAAGGGCCTCGTCGTCCTCGACCCCGCGACCGGGGCGCTCGACGCGGGCTGGACCACGAACCTCGAGAACCGGGTCTCGGGCGGCACGGTGTCGGTGCGGGGGCTCGACACCGACGGCACCTACCTGTACCTGACCGGCGCGTTCACCCACTTCACGAAGCCCGGCACGAGCGAGCGGTACGCCAAGAACGGCGCCCGCATCGCGCTGTCGACCGGCGTCGCCGACAACGGCTGGAACCCGGCCTTCAACGGCACCGGCACCGCCCTCGACGTCAGCGACGACAAGTCCACCGTGTACTTCTCGGGCTACTTCACGCAGATGAAGGACGGTGCACAGCCGGCCGACCGGGCCGCGGCGATCAGCACCGCCGCGGGGGCCAACCAGGCCGCCAGCTGGCAGCCGACGTTCAGCACGAGAGGCTCCGCGCGCTACCAGCAGGCGGTCCAGCAGGTCGGCAGCAAGGTCTGGCTGGGCGGCTCCCAGCACAGCATGTTCGCGTACAACGCGTCGACGTTCGCGCTGGAGAACACCCACATCACCAAGGCCGGCGGCGACCTCCAGGCCATCACCGGGGGCAACGGGCTGGTGTTCGGCGGCTGCCACTGCGAGCACTGGAACTACTCGGACACCGCGGCGTACGACACCACGGACCCGGGCTCGACCAACATCACCTGGAAGCAGGCGGACAAGACGTACTACGTCGGCGCCTGGGACGAGAAGACCGGCGACTTCGCGATGGAGTTCACCCCCGAGATGCGCGCCCGCAACGGGCTGGGCGCCTGGGCGCTCGAGGTCGCGAGCGACGGCACGCTGTGGGCCGGGGGCTCCATCACCTCGTCGGTGAAGGAGAACGGCAGCAACCAGTGGATCGGCGGATTCGTCCGGTACGCCCCGCGGCCGAGCGCCGCGCCCGGCAAGCCGGCCGGCCTCAAGGTCGCCCTCAACGGAGGGACGGCCGCCGTCAGCTGGAGCGCCGGCTCGTCGTCCGGAGTCACCTACGAGGTGCTGCGCAACGACCGGGTCGTGGCGACCAGCACCTCCACGAGCGTCACGGTGCCCGGCGCGACGGACTCGGACCGGTACGCCGTCCGCGCGGCCGACGCCTGGGGCAACCGCTCGGCCTCGACCGCCGTGGTGTCGCCGTCTGCGGCCGCCGGCGCGACGACGCTGGTGCCGGCGGGCTCCACCTGGTCCTACCGGGTCGACCCGGCGGCCGTGGGGGCGGACTGGAACCGCTCGACGTTCGACGACTCGTCCTGGGCCGCCGGGGCAGCGCCCCTGGGGTGGGGCACCGGGCCGGTCACCACCAACGTCGACGTCGCGGCAGGCAAGACCCGACCGGTCACCTCCTACTACCGCAGGGCGTTCACGATCGCGCCGGGCAGCGCCTTCGGCGCCGTCACGCTGACCACCCGGGCCGACGACGCGGTCGCGGTCCACGTCAACGGCGTCGAGGTGGGCCGCTCGAACCTCCCGACCGGCGCGCTCACGGGCAGCACGTACGCCCTGTCGGCGCCGAGCACCACCGCAGCCGTCGCGAACCCGGTGACGTTCACGGTCCCGGTGTCGGCGCTGCGGGTCGGCACCAACACGGTCGCGGTCGAGGTGCACTCGATGTACAAGGCCACCCCCTCCTCGAGCATGGACCTGTCCCTCGTCGCGGAGGACGGCGACCAGGTCCCCGCGACGGAGGCGAGCACCACGCCTCTCGTCGCCGCGGGCTCGACCTGGTCGTACTTCTTCGACAACGGGTCGGCTGTCCCTGCCGCGTGGACGACGTCCGAGTCCGCGACCAGTGGCTGGCGGACCGGTGCCGCCCCGCTCGGGTGGGGCACGTCCGGACCGATCGCCACGAGCATCGACGTCCCGGCCGGCGGCACCCGCGCCCTGACGTCGTACTACCGCCGGTCGTTCAGCGTGCCGGCCGCCTCAGCCGTCAAGAAGCTGACGCTCCTCACCCGTGCCGATGACGGCGTCGCGGTGTACGTCAACGGCGTCGAGGTGGCCCGGTCGAACCTGCCGACGGGCGCCCTCACCGCGGGCACGTACGCCTCGACGGCGTTCTCCACGGCCGCGGCGATCGGCAAGCCGGTGACGGTGGACGTCCCGCCCTCCGTGCTGAGGAACGGGACCAACAGCATCGCGGTCGAGGTGCACTCGAACTACCGCGCGACCCCCAACACGAGCATGGACCTGTCGCTCGTCGCGGCCTCGTGAACGCGACGACCGGCCGGCTGTCGGTGGACCGTGGGGCGCGCGCGGCGTACGCGGCGCTGGCCCGCGCGCAGAAGAGCGGGGCGGGCGTGCCGTGGTACATGCGCGTCGTCAACCGCCGGGCCGGGCGGCTCATCGCCGCGGTCGCAGCGCAGACCCGGGCCACGCCGAACCACATGACCGCCGCGAGCTTCGCGGCGTTCCTCGCCGGCGCGGGGCTGCTGGTCGGGCTGGAGCCCGGCGTGCCGATGGCGGTCGGCGCGATGCTCCTGCTGCAGCTCGGCTTCGCGTTCGACTCCGCCGACGGCCAGCTCGCGCGGCTGCGCGGCACGGGCTCGCCCGCGGGGGAGTGGCTCGACCACGTCGTGGACTCCGCGCGTCACCTGCTGTTCCACCTCGCGGTGCTGATCGCCCTCCACCGCTTCACCGACGTGTCCGACGCGGTGCTCCTCGTGCCGCTCGTCTTCGCCCTGGTGTCGACCGTGCGGTTCTTCGCCCAGATCCTCGCCGAGCAGCTCGCCCGGCGCGATCCCGTCGCGGGTCCGGAGTCGGTGCCCCGGTTCGGGGTGTGGATCCAGGCCCCGGCCGACACGGGCCTGCTCAACCTGGTCGTGGTCCTGTGGGCGTGGACCACGGCGTTCCTGTGGGCGTACGGCGTGTTCGCGGCGCTCAACACGTTGCTGCTCGCCGCGACGTTCGTCCGCCGCCACCGTGAGCTCGCAGCGCTCGGCCGGGAGTCGTGATGGTGACTGCTGTCCGCACCCGGCAGGACGCTCCCGCCGTGGCCACGACTGCCGAGGCGCTCCCCGGCTGGCCGGTCCTCGCGCTGCTGTGGGGGTTCCCGGTGTTCTGGCTGCTCGGGGCGACCGTCATCACCGGCGTCCTGCTGACGGTCGTGATGCTGTCGTACCTGGCCCACTTCGCCGCCGCCCGGTTCGTGCCCGGGGTCTACGCGTTCACGGCGTTCGTCGCGTGGGTGATTCCCTGCGTGGTCATGGTCGAGGGCACCTCGCGCCTGCTCGGCTACGCCTACCGGCTGTCGATCCTCGTGATCGTCGGGACCGCGTTCGTCTACACGATCGCCGCAGGCAGCCGGCTGAGCCGCCGCCGGATCGTCAACGCGCTGACGGCCGTGTGGTTCTTCACCGTCCTCGGCGGTCTCGCCGGTCTCGCGTTCCCGACGGCCCGTCTCAGCACGCCGGTGGGGCTGCTCCTGCCGTCGGCGCTCACGAGCAACGAGTACGTCCACGACCTGTTCTTCCCACCGTTCGCCGAGGTGCAGTCGCCGTTCGGCTCGCCGACCGACTTCGTCCGGCCGTCCGCACCCTTCCCGTACGCCAACAGCTGGGGTGTCGCGATCGTGCTGCTCACGCCGGTGGCCGTCGCGTGCTTCCTGCAGACCCGCTCGAGGCTGCTGCGGATCGGCATCGTCGCCGGGATGGGTGCGATGCTGCCGTCCGCGCTCAGCACCTCCAACCGTGGCATGTTCGCCGGCCTGGTCCTCGCGGCCGTCTACGTCGTCATCCGCATGGCGCTGCGCGACCGGGCGGCACCGGTCATCACGATCGCGGTGCTCGGCGTCGGCGGCGCTGTGGTGCTCATCGCCAACGGGCTGCTCACCCAGATCCAGACCCGGCAGCAGTACGGCGACTCCAACGGCACCCGGTTCAGCCTGTACGAGGAGACGTTCCGCCGGACCCTGGACTCGCCGCTGCTGGGGTACGGCGCGCCCCGTCCGTCGGCCGAGCCCGGCATCTCGCTCGGGACCCAGGGCTACGTCTGGATGCTGATGTTCAGCTTCGGCTTCGTCGGGCTGGCGCTCTTCCTGGTGTTCCTGTGGGGAACGACGATGCGGACGTGGCGCTCGCCCGGCGACATCGACCTGGTCCTGCACAGCGTGCTGGTGGTCGCCAGCGTCGTCATCGTGGTCTACGGGCTGGACATCATGCAGCTGCTGACCGTGATGCTCGTGGCCGGCGTGCTGCTGCGCCGACGGTACGGCCTCGACACCTCGGCCCCCGGTGGCTGAGACCCGCACCCGCGGCATCGCCTGGGCCGGTGCGGTCAACCTCGTCGGCGGCGCCGCGGGCTCGATCGTCGGGCTCCTGCTGGCGGCCGTCGTGGGTCGCCAGCTCGGCACGGAGGGCGCCGGCACCTACTTCCTGGTCGTCGCGGTGTTCATGATCGTCTCGAACGTCACCGAGCTCGGCGCGGACACCGGCCTGGTCCGCTACGTCTCGGCGGCGCGGGCCACCGGCAGGCTCGCGGACGTCCCCCATCTCGTGCGGTCGGCGGTCCGACCGGTCCTGGTCGGCGGTGCCCTCGTCGTCGTGGTCGTGGCAGCAGTCGTGTGGACGCACCCGGACCTCGTCGAGGGCCTGTCGTCCCGGTTCCTGGTGGGCGCCGCGGTGCTGGCCGTGCTGTCCTCGCTGATCGCGGTGATGCTGTCGATCTCCCGCGGGTTCGGCGACGTGCTGACGTACCCGCTGCTGCAGAACATCGCCCTGCCGGTGCTGCGCCTCGTCGGTGTGGTCGTCGTGGTCTCGGCGGGCGGGGGAGTGGCGGCGGTGCTCACCGCGTGGATGGCGCCCGTCCCCGTCGTCCTCGTCCTGGCGACCGTCGTCGCGGTGGCGATGATCAGGCGTCGTTCCGGACCGGTTGCGGGACGCGTCACCGACGTGGCTCGGCTGCGCCGGGCGTCCGCGGAGTTCTGGGCGTTCAGCGCGACGCGAGGCATCACCGCTGCGGTCGAGATCCTGCTGGAGTGGGTCGACGTCGTCATCGTCGCGGCGCTCACCTCGCCCGAGGAGGCCGGCGTGTACGCGGTGGTCACCCGCTGCGCCCGCGCCGGCGAGGTCATCCAGCAGGCGGCCCGCATCGCGGTCGGCCCGCAGATCAGCGCAGCGCTGGCTCGGGGTGCTGCCGGCGAGGCGCGCGAGATCTACGGCCTGGTGACCGCCGCGATGATCTGGCTCGCGTGGCCGTTCTTCATCGTGCTCGCGGTCTTCGGTGACGCGGTGCTGACCCTCTTCGGCCCGGGGTTCGACGCCGGATGGACGTCGCTGGCCACGCTCGCGGCCGCGATGGCGGTGGCGACCGCCGCGGGCACCGTCCAGACGATCCTGCTCATGGGCGGACGCAGCACGTGGCAGCTCGCGGACAAGTCCGGCGCCCTGGTCCTCAACGTCGTGCTCAACCTGGTCCTGGTGCCGATCTGGGGGATCGAGGGCGCTGCCGTGGCCTGGGCGGTCACGATCGTCGTCGACACCGCCGTGGTGGCCTACCAGGTGCAGCAGCTGATGGGTCTGCGTCCGCACGGCCGTCCGCTGATGGTGGCCGCGGCGCTCTCGATCGGCGTCGTCGGATCGGTGTGCCTCGCCGCGCGCCTGCTGCTCGGGTCATCCGTGCCGGTCATGCTCGGCACGATCGCCGTGGCCGCCGGCGTCCACCTGGCCGCGAGCTTCCCGCTGCGCCACCGGCTGGGGCTCGTGGACCTGGTGGCCCACCGCTCGTCCTGAGCTCGCCCGCACGCCGATCGGTCAGCGGCCGGCGGCGACCACGTCGTGGTGGCTGGCCGGGAACAGTGCGGTGAGAGCGATGTCGACGCCCTTGGACTTGAGCAGTCCCGCGAGCCGGCGCAGCGCCGCGGCGTCGTCGGTCGTCGAGCGGGCGAGGAGCACGGAGTCCGACCGGGTGGCCAGGGCGACCTTGTTGGCGTCCGAGGACGTGTGGGTCGTGTCGATCACGACGATCTCACCGGCCCACGAGGAGCGCTTCTTGTCCGTCGGCCAGCCGCGGCTGATCTTGCCCTCGTTGATCGCTCCGGCGTCCACGAAGCGGGCCGAGCGGCCGCGTCGCGCCAGTGCGTCCACGAGCTCCTGTCCCGGGGTGATCGCGCGCCCGGGGCTCTCCTCGGCGTCGACCATGATCACGAACGGGCCGTCGGTCCGGATCGAGGTCGGGATCTTCAGCATGAACGCCGCGATGTCCCAGGTATCGGCGCGGTTGGTGTCCTTGGTGCCGTCGAGGACGATCTGGTCGCCGATCGCGTGCAGCCCGTCGACGCCCCCGATCTCCGAGTCCTCCTCCTCCTTGCGGAGCAGCGCGATCGGGATGCCGATCAGCAGGCCGAGGAACAGGCCCGCTGCGCCGAGCGGGATCGGTCCGGGCGTGGACGGCTTGGTCGGGACGTCGGCGGCGCCGACGATCTGTCCCGGGTTCAGGTCGAACGAGCTCAGGCGGGCGATCTTCTCGCCCAGCGAGTTCGCCTGGATGCGCAGCGACTGCTGCGCGAGACCGTTCGCGTAGGCCGGCGTCGCGGAGTCGGTCCGGATCTTGCCCAGCTGGGTGTTGGCGGCGGTGACGAGACGATCGACCTGGCCGGCGGCCTCGGTGCGCCGCAGTGTCAGGTACGCCTGGGCGACGGCGTCGGCACCCGTCGCGGCCTGCTTCGCGGTGTCGCCGGAGAAGTGGATGCTGAGGATCAGGGAGCCGTCGGGCGAGTCGGTCGAGGTGGCGTCCCGCACCTGCTCGGTGCTGAGGCCGTAGGTGGACCGCAGCGTGTCCGCGGCGGCCTTGGCCACCTTGCTCGACGTCACGATGCCCGCCTCGGTGGACATGCTGACGGACTTGGACGCGTCGACCGCCGAGCTCAGGGGGTCCGCATTCATCGGGTTGACCGAGATGGTCGTCGTCGCGTCGTACGTGGGCGGGATCGCGAAGGACGCGAGCACTCCGAGGATCAGGCCGAGGATCGCCATCACGGCGACGACCAGCCAGTGACGCTTGAGCGAACCGACGAGATCGGTCAGCTGCGCAGGTTGCGGGGCGGGGGCCATCTGTTCGTCCTTGGGGTTCACGGTTCCCCTGCGTGGGGCTCTACGAGGAGAGAGCCCACAGCGGCCCACCTATGACGCTCGGCGAAGTTTTTTTCTGCGTGGGCGCCGAGCCACCCGACGCGGCGCAGTGGGGATCAGTCGGTGGTGCGGGCCGAGAGAAACCATCCGACCGGCCGCGTCGACGGGTGGGGAGGCGGACCGCAGCAGCGGCACGGCCCCGGCGCGCACCATTGATTTTTTTATGCAGGACAGGGCAAAACGGGTGGCCTGGGCTTCGCCATAGCGGTGGACGAGATGCCGGTCGCGTGCGATGCTGCCTGTGGCCGTGACAAACGGTCACCGATCAGGGGGAACCTCCACCAAGGTTCGATCGACAAAAATCCAGGGGATACATCATGCAGGACGTTGACCCCGTCAACGCGCCTGGCGCCGAGCTCTCCATCGTCGAGCTGGACGACGGAGCGCTCCTGGCGCTGGCCCGTGACGGCGACCCAGAGGCGTACGCGGCGCTGTTCACCCGCTACAGCTACGCCGCGCACCGGCTGGCGCGACATCTCGGCCAGAAGGAGGACTCCGAGGACGTCGTCGCGGAGTCGTTCGCCCAGGTCCTCAGTCTCGTGCGGCGCGGCAAGGGGCCCGACCGGGCCTTCCGGGCGTACCTGTTCACCACGATCCGGCACGAGGCGGCGCGGCGGGCGAGGGCGAGCCAACGGGTCACCCCGACGGACGACGTCGAGCGGATCGACCGTCCCGTGCCGTTCGGTCACGGCCGGCTGGACGAGTTCGAGCGCTCCGCGGTCCGCGCGGCGTACGAGTCGCTGCCCCCGCGGTGGCGGACGGTCCTGTGGCACCTCGACGTCGAGGGGCGCACGCCGCAGGAGCTCGGTCCGCTGCTCGAGCTGTCGCCCAACAGCGTCTCCGCGCTCGTCTACCGCGCGCGCAGCGGCCTGCGTCAGGCGTACCTGCAGCAGCACGTCAAGCCCAGCGAGCCGGACAGCCGGACGTGCCGGGACGTGCGTGCCAAGCTCTCGGCGTTCGTCCGTCGCACAGCGTCCGTGCGCGAGCAGGAGAAGGTCCACGCGCATCTCTCGGCGTGCCAGGAGTGCCTGTCGATCTACCTGGACCTGCAGGAGGTCAATCGCGAGGTCGGGTGATCGTCGGCGCGCCACGGTCTCGATCGTCGGCGGGCACGAAATCGGTCCGACCACGTCACGAAGCGGACGCTCGGCGCTCTTGCATGACAAGACCGAGTGAAGGCATGGACCCCAGTGACTGATGCGCGACCCAGGTACGACGTCGGCTATTCGAGCGGCGTCTTCGACATGTTCCATGTCGGGCACCTCAACCTGCTGCGGCGAGCCCGCAACCACTGCCACCACCTCGTGGTCGGCGTGGCCAGCGACGAGTACGTCGAGAACCTGAAGGGCCGCCCGCCGGTCGTGCCGTGCGACGAGCGGATCGACATCATCTCCGCGCTGGGCATCGTCGACGAGGTCATCATCGACCGCTCGGAGGACAAGGTCGCCGCGTGGCAGCAGCGGCCGTTCGACGCGATCTTCAAGGGCAACGACTGGCAGGGCACGCCGAAGGGCTACCGCCTGGAGCGCTCGATGGAGGAGCTCGGTGTGCGGGTCGTCTACTTCCCCTACACCCGGCACACCTCCAGCTCGATGCTGCGCTCGTTCCTGACGGAGCGCGGCGAGTGATCGCCTCCGAGCGGCGTCCTGCGGCCGACGCCGTCGCGGTCGCCGCGGACGCACCGCCGGCGGTCACCGCGGTGGTCCCGACCCACCGTCGCCCCGAGCTCATGCGCCGCGCGGTGCAGAGCATCGTGGACCAGACCTACCCCGGGGCGATCGAGATCATCGTGGTGTTCGACGCGTGCGAGCCCGAGCTGCCTGCCGTCGAGACGGGCCCCGGCCGCACCCTGCGCGCCGTGACGAACGAGCGCGTGCGGGGGCTCGCCGGGGCCCGCAACACCGGCATCCTGGCCGCGACGCACGACTTCGTGGCGTTCCTGGACGACGACGACCACTGGATGCCCGGCAAGCTCGCGGCGCAGATGGCGGTGTTCGCCGAGCACCCCGAGGTCGGTCTCGTGGGCACGGCCATGGAGGTGGACGACGGTCGGCGGACCCACCGGCGTCCCGTCCCGCTCACCGTCGTCACCCACGACGACCTGGTGCGCGACCGCATCGCGGGCCTGCACTCGAGCAGCTTCGTCTTCCGGCGCCCGGTGCTGGTGGACACCGTCGGCATGATCGACGAGGAGCTTCCCGGCTCGTACGGCGAGGACTACGACGTGCTCCTCACGACGTCGCAGGTCGTCCCCATCCGCCTCGTCAACGAGCCCCTCGTGTCGGTCCGCTGGTCCGGCCAGTCGTTCTTCTACGGCCGGTGGGCGCAGTACGCCGAGGGGCTCACCTACCTGCTCGACAAGCACCTGGGCCTGCGTGAGGACCCCGCGGCGACGGCGCGCATGAGCTCGCAGATCGGCTTCGCGCTGGCTGCGGCCGGTCGTCGCCGGGAGGCGCGGCCGTGGCTCCGTCGCGCCCTGGCGACCCGACGGCTCGACGTCCGGGCCTGGCTCGGGCTGCTCATCTCGTTCCGCCTGCTGTCCGCCGACGTGGTCGCCCGTGTCGCCAACCTCGCCGGCAAGGGGATCTGACGCCCATGGCCGTGATGAACGTGAACACCCCGCTGAGAGGCCTGGAGACCGAGATCCGGGCGAACGCCGCGCGCGGAACCGGCTTGAGCCGACTGCCGCGGGCGGTGCTCCGGCAGGGCGTGGTCGGCTACGCCGCGGCGCTGGCCGTGACCTGGTACCTCGCCGACCGGTACTTCGCGCTGCCCGTGTCCTGGCGGCTCAGCGTCGTCGGGCTCGTCGCGCTGTGGCTCCTCTACAGCTTCGCCGCCCTTCGGGCGTTCGAGCGGGCCCGCTCGTTCAAGCCCGCGATCCGCTTCGTCGAGGTGCTGGGGCTGGCCTCGTTCGCGTTCGTCATCGGGGGAGTGGAGAACACCGACCTCACCCGTCAGTCCGCCGTCGCGGTGCTTGCGGCCCCTGCGGTCCTCGCCGCGTCGGCCGTCGTCCATCGCCGCCTCCTGCGACGCACCCCCACGATCCTCGTGGGGCAGATCGAGTCGGTGCGGCGCCTCGGTGCGCGCTGGGCCGACCGCACGGACATCAACATCGTCGCCAGCTGCTCGTGGCGGTCGCCGCACGAGCTCGCCCCGGTCGGCGCGGTCGCCGACCAGGGACTCGCCGAGGTCGTCCACGAGGTGCTGACCGCCGTCGCACGACACCACGCCACGACGGTGGTCATCGCGAGCGGACGGGCGCTCTCGAGCCCCGCTCTCCGACACCTCGCCTGGGCCCTGCAGCGCGCGGAGGTCGAGTGCCTCGTGGTGGCGGACATGAACGACCACGTCGAGTACCTCCGTCCCCGCCGCGTGGGCGACCAGATCGCCCTGTCGCTCCGGGCCCCGAACGACCACCTCATGTCGGTCGCGGTGAAGTCGGTGCTCGACCGGGCGGCCGCTGCAGTCCTGCTGGTCCTGCTCGCCCCGCTCTTCCTCGTCGTGACGGTCATGATCCGCCTCGGCTCCCGGGGTCCGGCGATCTTCAAGCAGGAGCGATCGGGGCAGGACGGTCGGCCGTTCACGATCTGGAAGTTCCGCACCATGGTCGTCGACGCCGAGAGGCGGCTCGCGGCGCTGCGGCCGCGCAACGAGGGCGCCGGGCCGCTGTTCAAGCTGAGCGACGATCCCCGCGTGACCCGGCTCGGACGGGTGCTGCGCAGGACGTCGATCGACGAGCTCCCGCAGCTGGTCAACGTCCTGCGCGGCGAGATGTCGCTGGTCGGACCGCGTCCTGCGCTGCCCTCGGAGACCTCCCAGTACAGCGAGTGGGTGTGGCGCCGGCTGCACGTGAAGCCGGGACTCACCGGGCTGTGGCAGGTCAGCGGCCGCTCGACGCTGTCGTGGGAGGAGTCGATCCGCATGGACCTGCAGTACGTCAACAACTGGAACCTGCGCCTCGACCTGGCCATCCTCGCGCGCACCGTCCGGGCCGTGCTCGCTCGCGACGGCGCACTCTAGGCAGGATGACGTTCTGTAACTCGCTGTTACACTGACCGGGTCGTCCCGGCGAGGGTCCCCACCCCGCCACCGCGTCCCCGAACGGAGGACCCATGACTGAGCTGGGGTACACGCTGAAGGTCGCCCGACGGATCGGGATGCTCCGCCCGGTCCTGCCGCACCGTCTGGTGGGCGCCGGCCTGCAGCTGGCCAAGTGGGGACCGGGGCTGCCGTCCGGGGTCCACGCCGCGGCGGCCCGCTTCCCGCACCAGACCGCGATCATCGACGAGGCCGGCGAGCTGACCTGGTCCGAGCTCTCGGACGAGGTCAACCGGTTCACCCAGGCCCTCAAGGACCGCGGCGTCGAGCCGGGCGACTCCGTCGCGGTGCTGGGACGCAACCACCGCCACATGGTCGTCACGATGGTCGCGGTCATGCAGGCGGGCGGACGCGTGCTCCTGCTCAACACGATGGCGAGCCGCTCGCAGCTCGGCGAGCTCGCGGCCCGCGAGGACGCCTCCTGCGTCATCGTCGACCAGGAGTTCCTCGACGTCGCGCGAGACGTCGACCGGTCGATGCTCGTCCTCGGCTGGACCGACGCGGATGCGCCCACCGACCTGCCCACAGTGTCCGGCCTCGCGCGTGGTCTCCCGGCCAAGCCACACCCCAAGCCTTCCCGCCACGGGCAGATCATCATCTTCACGTCGGGCACGACCGGGCTGCCCAAGGGCGCCCGCCGCGAGGAGCCCAAGGACCTCAAGCCCCTCATCGCGTTCTTCGGCGCGATCCCGTACCGGGGGAGCTCCACGATCGTCCTCGCGGCACCCCTGTTCCACTCGTGGGGACTGCTCAACTTCGCGTTCAACCTGTCGACCGCGCCGACGTACGTCCTGCGGCGCCGCTTCGATCCCGAGCAGGTGCTCCGCGACATCGAGGAGCACCGGGCCGAGGCCTTGGTCGTCGTGCCCCTCATGATGCAGCGGATGGTCGAGGTGGACCCCGACGTGATCCGTCGTACCGACGTCTCGTCGCTGCGGATCACCGCCAGCAGCGGCTCGGCCCTGGCCGGCGACCTCGCGAACCGCTACATGGACCTGTTCACCGACTCGGTCTACAACTTCTACGGCGCCACCGAGACCGGTTGGGTCACGATCGCGGGCCCCCGCGACCTGCGGGAGGCCCCCGGCACCGCGGGGGTGCCGCCCTTTCGCACCGTCGTCAAGATCCTCGGTCCCGACGGGCACGAGGTACCGCAGGGGGAGACCGGCGTCATCCACGTCGGCAACGACATGCCGTTCGGTGGCTACACCGACGGCAACACCAAGTCGTTCGCCGACGGCCTGATGAACACCGGCGACGTCGGCCACTTCGACGAGAACGGTCGGCTGTTCGTCTCCGGCCGCGACGACGACATGGTCATCTCCGGCGGCGAGAACGTGTTCCCGCGCGAGCTCGAGGACGCCCTCATCGAGCACCCGGACATCTCGGACGTGGTGGTGACCGGCGTCCCGGATGCGAAGTTCGGTCAGGTCCTCGTCGCGTACGTCGTGGTCCGCGAGGGCAGGTCGCTCACCGAGGACGACGTCACGGCGTACGCCAAGGAGCGGGTCGCGCGGTTCGCCGTTCCCGCCCGGACGATGTTCCTCGACGAGCTGCCGCGCAACCCGACCGGCAAGGTCATGAAGCGGGCCCTGCCCGCGTTCGAGTAGGCCGCGCGGACACCGGGGCGGCGACCAGGAGCCCCAGCGCGAGGCCGCCGAGGGCGGACGCGCCGCGCCCCGGGCCGACCGGCGAGCGCGGCGTGCGGGCGGGGTCGATGACCTCCGCGGTCGACGCGGCACGGGTGCCGACCCGCTCGGCGTCCATCTCCCGCACCGCGAGGTACGCGTTGGCGACCGCGTCCGCGCCCTCGGCCGCGTCCTGCGGGTCGGCGGCCGCGTAGGACACCCGCAGCACGCGGGACGACCTGACGGTCTCGGCCGACACCGCGTCCTCGAGCTCGCGGATCGTGACGTCGGGCCGGCCGAGGGCGTCGAGTGCTTCGGCGGTCACGCGCCGTGACGAGGCCAGGGCCTCCTCGGCGGCCATGTCGACCCGGGCGGGGTCCGGTGCGTCGACGCGGAGGACCGCGACAGCCTCGTACCGGGTGGGCAGGACGACGTGCACGGCGAGACCGAGGACGAGCCCGGCGCAGGCGCCCGCGAGGATCGTCGGCCACCTGCGGGACATGCGACGGGCCAGCTCGGTGAGGGTCAAGGTCTCCACGACGTCAGTCTCGCCGCGCGGGCGCCCGACGTCCTCACGTTGTCCACAGGTGGCCGACGTCGCTCTGGTGGGCGGCCGCCCAGGTCGGCGATAACTGGTCCATGGAGACAGACGCAGAGCTGGTGGTGCTGGCCCGGAGCGGGGACCGTGACGCATACGGATGGTTGTTCGTCCGTCATCGCACCGCCGCGACACGGGTCGCGCAGCGGTTCGCGGCCCGCGACGACGTCGACGACGTGGTGGCCGAGTCGTTCGCGCGGGTGCTGGCGCAGATCCGTGCCGGACGCGGACCGGTCGCCTCGTTCCGGGCGTACCTGCTGGCGGCGGTGCGGCACGAGGCGGTACGACGCGGGGTGCAGGGGAGGCGGTGCGAGCCGACCGCCGACATCGAGGCGGTGACGGCGCCGGCCGAGCAGCCCGAGGTCGACGACGCGGTGCGGGAGGCCTACCGGGCGCTGCCCGAGCGATGGCGTCGCGTGCTGTGGCAGCTCGAGGTCGAGGGGAGGCGCCCGCACGAGCTCGCGGTCGAGCTCGGGCTGTCGGCCAACGCGGTCTCGGCTCTCGGCTGCCGCGCGCGGGCAGGGCTGCGCACCGCGTACCTCGGACGAAGCCTCGCGGCGTGAGCGCGGCCCGGCGTGCCGGCAGGCCACGCTGTGGCACGCTTGCCGGGTGGACATCGCCTACGACCCCCACCCGGACGGGCGCCCGGACCCGGGAGAGGTCGTCTGGACGTGGGTCCCCTACGAGGACGACCCGTCGCAGGGCAAGGACCGTCCGGTCCTGCTGATCGCCCGCGACGGCGCGACCCTCGTCGGGCTGATGATGACGTCGAAGGACCACGACCGCGACCACGAGCAGGAGGCGCGCGACGGCCGGTTCTGGTTCGACGTGGGCGCCGGACCGTGGGACCCGGCCGGCCGGCCGAGCGAGATCCGCCTCAACCGCCTCGTCACGGTCGACGCGGCGGAGGTGCGGCGCGAGGGTGCCGTGCTGGACGAGGCCCGGTTCGACGCCGTGGTGGCCGCGCTGGAGCCGTACCTGCCGGGGGCCACGTGAGCGACGAGGGGCCGCGTCCGATCGGACCGATCGACGCGTTCCAGCGCCGTCACCGGGTCATCGGGTTCCCCCTCGCCGTCATCTACAAGTACTTCGACGACCAGGGCGCGTACCTCTCGGCGATCCTCACCTACTACGCCTTCATCGCGATCTTCCCGCTGCTGCTGCTCAGCACCTCGATCCTGGGCTTCATCCTGCAGGGCGACGAGGCACTGCGCGATCGTCTCCTCGACTCGGCGCTCAGCCAGTTCCCGATCATCGGCGACCAGCTGGGTCGCCCCGAAGGGCTCCAGGGCAGCACCGGCGCGATCATCGTGGGTGCGGTGACCGCGACGTACGGCGCGATGGGACTGGGCCAGGCGATCCAGAACGCGGCCAACATCGCGTGGTCGGTGCCGCGGAACAGCCGGGCCAACCCGATCCTCCTGCGCCTGCGCAGCCTCGCGTTCCTGCTCGTGGGCGGCATCGGCATCATGGCGCTCGCGATCACCACGTCGGTGCTCTCGAACCCGGGCATCATCGGCACGGACCTCGCGCCGACGCTCGAGAGGCTCGTCCAGCTCGCGAGCCTGCTGCTGACCATCGTGATCTTCACCGCGATCTTCCGGCTCGTGAGCCTCGGTCGGGCCAAGCCCCGTGCCGTCGTGCCGGGTGCGGTCGTCACCGGCCTGCTGTGGCAGGGGCTGCAGTGGATCGGCAACACGTACGTTCGTGAGGTCATCGGCAAGGCGGACAACCAGGTCAACCAGACGTTCGCGCTGGTCCTCGGACTCCTGGCCTTCATCTACATCGCGTCGATCATGGTGGTGCTGGGTCTGGAGGTGAACGTGGTCCTGCGTCGGCGGCTGTACCCGCGAGCCCTGCTGACCCCGTTCACCGACAACGTGATCCTCACTCCTGCGGACCAGCGGGCGTACGCCGCGTACGCGAAGGCCCAGCGGCACAAGGGGTTCGAGTCCGTCGAGGTGACCTTCGCGGACCGCGCGCCGCGTGCGCGGACCGAGCTCGAGGAGACCACCCGCGACACCCCGACCGACGCCTCCTAGCGGCCCGATGATCCGCGGATTCTCCGCGAGGCCCACGAGCCGACTACGCTGTTCCCACGACCACTGGTCGTCCTGATCGAGCGACATGAAGGTGGCATCATGCCCACGGGCAAAGTGAAGTGGTACGACGCAGGCAAGGGCTTCGGCTTCCTCACCCAGGAGAACGGTCCTGACGTCCACGTGCGCTCCGACGCCCTCCCCGACGGGGTGACGACCCTCAAGGCCGGCACCCGTGTCGAGTTCGGGATCGTCCAGGGCAGCCGTGGCGACCAGGCGCTCCAGGTGCGCGTCCTCGACCCGGTCAGCTCCGTGTCGCGGGCGCAGCAGCAGGCCCGACGCAAGGACCCCGAGGCGATGGCGGTGATCGTCGAGGACCTCATCCGGATGCTCGACTCGGTCGGCGAGGCGTACCGCCACGGTCGTCACCCCGACGCCAAGAAGGCCAAGCCGGTCGCCCAGGTGCTGCGCGCGGTCGCGACCGAGCTCGAGCTCTGACCCGTCCGTGCCGGTGAGTCGCGCCCGCTAGAACCGGCGGGTGGACTCGCTGTCGCCGCTCGGCGGTGCCGGCGGGGTGGGGTGCGCGGGAGCCGGCTCGGGTCGACGCGCGCGGGACACCACGAACGCCAGCCAGACGATGAGCAGGCCGCCGATCACCAGCGAGCCGATCTGCGGCGTCGCGTCGAGGGTGAACAGGCCGATGCCGATCAGGCCGCCGGTCACCCAGCCGAGCTGCAGCAGCGTCTCGGAGCGCGCGAACATGCTGGTGCGGACGCGTTCGGGCACGTCGCGCTGGATCAGCGCGTCGAGGCTCAGCTTGCCGAGGGACTGGCAGATGCCGACGGTCAGGCCCAGGATCACCGCGGTCCACCACGTGAAGAAGACGCTGACCGTCGCGAGCACGACGACGTCCAGGACCAGGACACCGATGACGACCTGCTCGGGCCGGCGCGTGCTGGCCGCCGACCCGATCAGCGTGCCGATCGTGTTGCCCGCGCCGGCGCCGCCGACCACGAGGCCCAGCAGGATCGTGGCGTTGCCGTCCCAGCCCAGCGACGCGGGTGGCTCGCGCAGCGTGAATGCCATGAAGATCGTCAGGAAGCCCGACAGCAGCCGCAGTCCGGAGTTGCTGCGCAGCGCGTTCACCACGGCCCGGCTGACGGCGAGCCCCTTCTGGGGGCCGCGCTGCGGAGTCAGGTCGACCGGCTCCTCGCCCTCGCTCGAGTCGACCTTCGCGGGGAGCAGGATCGCCAGGACGGTGCCGATCGCGAACAGCACGGCCGCGTAGCGCAGCGCCCAGTCCGCGCCGATCGTGGCGGCGCCGACCGCCAGGGGAGCGGAGATCGCGGCGGCCCCGGTGCCCGTCAGCGAGATCCGGGAGTTCGCCTTGACCAGGGTGAAGGTCTCGGGGAGCAGGCGCGGCACGGCCGAGGCGCGGGTGACGCCGTACGCCTTGGACGACACCAGGCAGCCGAGGGCTGCGAAGTAGAACGCAGGTGACGCGTCGGCGACCGCGCCGGCCAGCACCCAGCAGCAGAACGCCCGGATCGCGAGGGTCGCGCCGATCGCCCACCGGCGGCCGCGGCGGAAGCGGTCGAGGAACGGTCCGATGAGCGGTGCGACGACCGCGAACGGCAGCATCGTCAGGACGAGGAAGAGGGCGACCTGGCCGGTCGCCTCACCCGTGGGGACCGTGAAGAACAGTGTGCCGGCCAGGGAGATGGCCACCGCCGCGTCGCCTGCGGTGTTGAACGCGTGCAGCTCGAGAAGGCGGGAGAAGCCGCTCTCCCCGGCACCGCCGGAGTGGGTGAAGCGCCGGGCGCCGGTGAACGCGACGGTGCTGCCCTTGGCGACGGCGTGCGCGGTGCCGCGGGAGAAGCGGCCGACGCCGTGCGCGGTCCGGGCGAGACGCGAGGGCCCGGGGGGCCCGGGCGGCGCGGAGGGCTCGGACGGCGACTGCTCGCGCTGGAACGCAGGATCGCTCGCGTAGTCGTACGGTCGGTCGGGCTCCTCCACGCTCACCATCCTGCCTCACCCCGGGATCCCTCTGCGCCCGGACATGGGTGACAATGGTGAAATGTCCACTGATCCCCAGCTGTCCGCAGCCGTCGACACTGCCCGTGCGGCCGCCGACGGTGCCGCCGACGCCGGCGCGGTCGGCGATCACCTGCGCGTGGTCGAGGACGACGAGCGACTCGTCTCCCACCACTTCGCCTGCCTGGTGCCCGGCTACGTGGGCTGGTACTGGTCGGTCAGCGTCTCGCGCGCTCCCGACAGCGACGTGGTCACGATCAACGACGTGGTGCTGCTGCCCGGCGACGACGCGATCATCGCGCCGCCGTGGACGCCGTACCGCGAGCGCATCCGCCCGGGCGACCTCAGCCCCGGGGACGTGCTGCCGCCCGACGAGGACGACGTGCGCCTGGTGCCGGCGTGGTCGGCCGGAGACGGCGAGGAGCAGACGCCCGATCGCTTCTTCGCCCGCGAGGTCGGCCTCGGCCGCGAGTGGGTGCTGTCGCTCGAGGGCCGCGAGATGGCGGCCGACCGCTGGCAGGAGGGCGACCAGGGACCTGATGCCCCGATCGCCCAGCAGGCCGCCGGGGTGTGCCACTCGTGCGGCTTCATGGTGAGCCTCGCCGGCCCGCTGTCGAAGCGGTTCGGCGTGTGCGCCAACGGCATGGCCAACGACGACGGCCGGGTCGTCTCGTTCGACCACGGGTGCGGTGCGCACTCCGGCGCCCGCCTGAGCCGCTCCGCGAGCGCCCAGAAGCTGCCCCTCCCGGTGTTCGACACGCTCACCCTCGACGAGGTCGACGGGCTCTGACGTCCGGGCGGCACCGCCGCCTCGTGTGAGCCCGCTCACGCGGGGCAGTTCTTGCGGGCGCTTCGTGTCCGACGTATGGTTGCATCATGCAACTAAGTACCGAGGCCGGTCAGACCCAGGAGCCAGCAGTCCCGGCGGAGCTGTCCCACCGCGAGATCATGGAGGTCCTCTTCGGGCTCCTCGCGGCGCTGTTCACCGCGATCATCAGCAGCACGATCGTGTCGAACGCGTTGCCGACGATCATCGCGGACCTCGACGGCTCGCAGACGCAGTACACCTGGGTCGTCACCGCCTCGTTGCTCGCCATGACGGTGTCCACCCCCGTCTGGGGCAAGCTCTCGGACCTGGTCAACAAGAAGGTCCTGGTCCAGATCTCGATCGTGGTGTTCGTGATCGGCTCGATGCTCGCGGGCCTGTCCCGCAACGTGCCCGAGTTGATCTCGATGCGTGTCGTGCAGGGCGTCGCGATGGGCGGCCTGACCGCCAACGCGCAGTCGATCATCGGCTCGATCATCCCGCCGCGCCAGCGCGGGCGCTACAGCGGCTACATGGGCGCCACGATGGCCGTCGCGACGGTCAGCGGACCGCTGCTCGGCGGGCTCATCGTCGACACTCCCGGTCTCGGCTGGCGCTGGACGTTCTTCGTGTGCGTGCCGCTGGCCCTCATCAGCCTCGTCGTGCTGCAGAAGTTCCTGCGCATCGCGACCGTGCGGCGCAAGGTCAACTTCGACTACTTCGGCGCGATCTTCATCGCGATCGCCGCGAGCCTCCCGCTGCTGTGGGTCACGTTCGCGGGTGACTCGTTCGACTGGATCTCGTGGCAGAGCGCGGCGTACCTCGCCGGCACCCTCCTCGCCGGCGCCCTGGCGGTGCGGGTCGAGCTGCGGCACCCCGAGCCGCTCGTCCCGCTCTCCGTGGTGCGCGAGCGCACGACGGCGCTGGCGATCGTCGGCAGCGTGGCGGTCGGCATCGCGATGTTCGGTGGCTCGGTCTTCATCGGTCAGTACTTCCAGGTCGCCGGTGGCCGGACGCCCACCCAGGCGGGTCTGCTCACCATCCCGCTGATGCTCGGCTCGCTCGTCGGCACGATCGTCTCGGGCCAGCTCATCACCCGCTTCGGCAAGTGGAAGCGCTTCCTGGTCATCGGCTCGGTCTCGCTGATCATCGGCTGTGCGCTGCTCGCCACGATCGACCACAAGACGCCCGAATGGCACGCGATGGTGTTCATGGCCTTCCTCGGCATCGGCATGGGCATGCTCCTGCAGAACTACGTCCTGGCCGTCCAGAACACCGTGGACGTCACGCAGGTCGGTGCGGCCAGCGCCACGGTCGCCTTCTTCCGCTCCCTCGGCGGCGCGGTGGGCGTTTCGGTGCTCGGCGCGATCCTGGCCTCGCAGGTCAAGAGCGACGTGACCGAGAAGCTCGCGGCGCTGGGCGTCACGTCCTCCGGTGCGGGCGGCTCGCTGCTCGACGTCAAGAACCTGCCGCCCCAGGTCGCGGAGATCGTCCGCGAGGCGTACGGCGACGCGACCGGCACGATCTTCCTCGTCGCGGCCATCGTCTCGGTGCTCAGCCTGCTGGCTGCGCTGCTCATCCGCGAGGTGCCCCTGCGCCTGACGGTGCACAAGAAGGCGGACGTCGACGCGGACGCCTGACGGCGGGCCGCGCCGGTGGCGGGGTCAGTCGGCGCGGCGGCGACCGGGCTGCATGCGCAGCGCGTTGCGGCGCCGGCGGCAGTACTCGATGCCGATGAGGCCGAGCCCGAAGCCGGCGACGGCGGTCCACAACCACCACGTGCGGCCGTCCTCGTCGAGCCTGCCGAGGAACGGCAGCAGGGCGATCGCGAGGACGCCCCAGACGATCGTGCCGACCGTCATGGTGCGGACGCCGTCGACGTCCATCGGCTCGACCTCCGCGACGCGGTGGGTCGTGTTGCCGATCTCGAGCTCGGTGAGCTCGGGGCGGCCGAACTCGTGACGACGAGCGGCACGCTCGAGCCGGGCGATCTCCCGGTGTCCCATCTTGCGCTCGATGGTCTCGGGGCCGTCGCTGTGCCGGATCACCCACTCGTCGTCGTCGCTCACACGCTCACACTACCCGCCGCGATCGTGGAGCCTGTCGCCTGCTGTCATGCTGGAGAACCATGAATCCGCGTCACCGTCGTCTCCTCATCCCGGGTCTGCTCATCGCCCTGCTCGTCATCGTCGTGGTGAGCTCGCTGGCGGACAAGGCCGGTGCCGCGACGTCCGGGGAGCAGCCGGTCAGCCGCATCACGGACTCGCGGATCACCGAGTCGAGCGGGCTCGTCGTCAGCCGCACGGACCCGGACCTGGCCTACACGATCAACGACTCGGGCAACGCCGCCGCGGTCTACGCGGTCGACGTGCCCAGCGGCCGCGTCGTCGGCAGCGCCGCGCCGCGGGTCCCCTTCACCGACACCGAGGCGCTGTCGGCGGACAGCACGGGTGTGCTCTGGGTGGCCGACACCGGCGACAACAACCGCCGTCGCACGGACGTCGCGCTGTACTCGATGGCCGCCTTCGGCCGCCAGGACGTGGGGGCGCGGGACGTGAAGCGGTTCCCCCTGACGTATCCCAGCGCCCCCCGGGACGTCGAGAGCCTGGTCGTCAACCCCCGCACCGACGAGAAGTTCCTGCTCACCAAGGGCCTGCTCGGGGGCGAGGTCTTCGCCCTGCCCGACCGGCTGGTCCAGGACCGGCCCAACCGGGTGAAGGCGCTGCCCGCCACGGTGCCCGGTCTCATCACCGACGCCGCGTTCACGCCGGACGGGGCGTACGTGGTCGCGCGCAACTACTCGCGGGGCTTCGTGCTGGACGCCAGCACCTGGGAGGAGGTCGAGACGCTCGACCTGCCCGAGGTGCAGCAGGGCGAGACGCTCGCGATGGAGCCGGACGGGCGGTCCCTGCTGGTCGGCAGCGAGGGCGCGGAGTCGCCACTGTTCCGCGTCGCGTTCACCTCCCCGGCACCCGCGGCGGCACCGTCGGACGAGCCGGCCGCCGGCGCGGCCACCGCCCGGACGCCCGCGGGTGCGGCCGACCCAGGCCCGCTCGAGGGCGGCAACGGCTTCGCGGGGGCGACCTGGCTGTGGGCGGGCGGCGTCCTGGCACTCCTGGCCGTCATCAGTGCAGCTGCCACGAGGGGCCGTTGACGGGAGCCCGCGTACGTCCGGCGACGCGGATCTGGCATGCTCCATGCGTTCACACCGGTCCGGAACGGGAGCCCCATGCGTACTCAGCTCGACAGCTACTTCAAGATCGGCGAGCGGGGGTCGACGGTCGCTCGTGAGGTCCGCGGCGGTGTCGTGACCTTCCTGACGATGGCGTACATCATCGTCCTGAACCCGTTGATCCTCGGCTTCGTCCAGGACGCCGACGGCCAGTACCTCGGTGGCGGCGCCAACCCGGACCTCCCGAAGATCGCCGCCGCCACCGCGCTCGTCGCGGGTGTGCTGACCATCGTCATGGGCGTGGTCGCGAACTTCCCGCTCGCGATCGCCGCGGGGCTGGGCCTCAACGCGTTCGTCGCGTTCTCCGTCGCGACGCAGATGTCCTGGGCCGACGCGATGGGCCTGGTGGTGCTCGAGGGTCTCGTCATCCTCGTGCTGGTCCTGACCGGCTTCCGCAAGGCCGTCTTCGACGCGGTGCCGCGTGAGCTCAAGACCGCGATCGCGGTCGGCATCGGCCTGTTCATCGCCCTGATCGGTCTCGTGGACGCCGGCTTCGTGCGGACGACCGGCAACGCGTCCCCGCCGATCGGCATGGGCACCGGCGGGACGCTCTCCGGCTGGCCCGTCCTCGTGTTCTGCATCGGCCTGCTCCTGATGATCGCCCTGCACGCGCGCCGCGTCCCCGGCGCCATCCTGCTCGGCATCGTCATCACCACCGTCCTGGCCGTCATCGTCGAGAAGATCGTCGACGCGGGCCCAGGCACGGTCGACGGCAAGCCGAACCCCACCGGCTGGAACCTCAACGTCCCCGCACTTCCTGACTCGATCGTTGACCTGCCCGACTTCGGCCTGCTCGGCGAGTTCAGCCTGTTCGGCTCGATCGAGCGGGTCGGCTTCATCACCGTCGTGCTGCTGGTCTTCAGCCTCCTGCTCGCCGACTTCTTCGACACCATGGGCACCATGACGGCGATCGGCGCCGAGGCCGGGCTCAACGACGAGGAGGGCACCCCCGCGGGCGCCCAGCGCATCCTCGTCGTCGACTCGATCGCCGCCGCCGCCGGTGGTGCAGCAGGCGTCTCGAGCAACACGTCGTACGTCGAGTCCGCCGCCGGTGTCGGCGACGGTGCGCGCACCGGTCTGTCCGCGATCGTGACCGGCGTGCTGTTCCTCCTGGCCACGATCTTCACCCCGCTCGTCGCGCACATCCCGAGCGAGGCCGCGGTGCCCGCGCTGGTGCTCGTCGGCTTCATGATGATGACGCAGGTCGGCGACATCAACTGGCGCGACGAGGAGATCGCGATCCCGGCGTTCCTGACGATCGCCCTCATGCCGTTCACGTACTCGATCACTGCCGGCATCGGCGCGGGATTCATCGCGTTCGTCCTGCTGAAGATCGTCAAGGGCAAGATCGCGCAGGTGCACCTGCTGATGTGGGTCATCGCGGTCCTGTTCGTGATCTACTTCGCGATCAACCCGATCAGCGACTGGGTCGGCTGACCCCGCCGAACCGGGGAGTGCGCGCTCCGGGTGCGATCGGCCGTCGCTAGGTTGGCGTCATGCAGATCGCACTCGGAGACAAGGTCCCTCAGGTCGCGGACAGCGCGTGGGTCGCGCCGACCGCCGTGCTGGCCGGCTCGGTCGTGATCGGTGAGGGCGCGAGCGTCTGGTACGGCGCGGTGCTCCGTGCCGACAACGAGCCCATCACAATCGGCGCGCGCACCAACGTGCAGGACAACGCGGTGTTCCACGTCGACAAGGGCAAGCCCGTCGTCCTCGGCGAGGGCGTCTCGGTCGGCCACGGCGCGGTGATCCACGGGGCGACCGTCGAGGACCACGTCCTGGTCGGGATGGGCGCCACGATCATGAACGGCTCGGTGATCGGTGCGGAGTCGCTCGTCGCCGCGGGTGCGCTGGTGCTCGAGGGCACCGTGGTGCCGCCCCGTTCGCTGGTCGCGGGGGTGCCGGCGAAGGTCCGTCGCGAGCTCAGCGAGGTCGAGATCGACAAGCTGCACCACAACGCGGCGATCTATGAGGAGCACCGCGAGCTCCACCGCGGCGGCACCGTCCTCGACTGAGATCCGCGAGTGGCGCAAGCAGATCCGCGAGTGGCGCAAGCTGAAGGTTTTGGGACGGCGTGTCGTCGACTTCTGCGCCACTCGCGGATCGGGTTGCGCCAGTCGGGGGCTAGAGGTGCTCGACCACGTAGTCGATGCACCGGGTCAGCTGCGTGACGTCCTCGGGCTCGATCGCGGGAAACATCGCGACCCGCAGCTGGTTGCGGCCGAGACCGCGATAGCTGTCGACGTCGACGATGCCGTTCTCGCGCAGCGCGGTCGTCACGTCGTGCTGGTCGACGCCGTCGAGGTCGATCGTGCCGACGACCTGCGAGCGCTCGGCCGGGGCGACGACGAACGGCGAGGCGTACGACGAGGCCTCCGCCCAGGCATAGAGGCGCGATGACGTGTCCGCGGTGCGGTTGACGGCCCAGTCCAGGCCGCCCTTCGTGAGCAGCCACTGCACCTGCTGCTCCATGAGGAACAGCGTCGCGAGCGCGGGGGTGTTGTAGGTCTGGTTCTTGCGCGAGTTCTCGATCGCGACCGGCAGGTCGACGAACCCGGGGATGTGGCGCCCACTGGCCTTGATGCGCTCGGCCCGCTCGATCGCCGCGGGTGACATCAGCGCGATCCAGAGCCCGCCGTCGGAGGCGAAGCCCTTCTGGGGGGCGAAGTAGTACACGTCGGTCTGCGAGACGTCGACGGGGAGCCCGCCGGCGCCGGAGGTCGCGTCGACCAGGACGAGGGCGTCCTCGGCTGCGTCGCACACCCGCTCGATCGGCAGCATCACGCCGGTCGAGGTCTCGTTGTGCGCCCAGGCGTAGACGTCGACGCCGTCGGTCGCGTGGGGGAGGGGGTGCGTCGACGGGTCGCTCTCGAGGATCTCGGGATCCTGCAGGAACGGGGCCCGCGCGACGGCGGTCGCGAACTTGCGCGAGAACTCGCCGTGGACGAGGTGCTGGGATCGCTTCTCCACCAGCCCGAACATCGCGGCGTCGAAGAAGGCGTGCGAGCCGCCGACGCCCAGCACGACCTCGTAGCCGTCGGGGAGGGAGAAGAAGGTGCTGAGCCCCTCGCGCAGGCGACCGACGAGGTCCTTGACGGGGGCCTGGCGGTGCGACGTCCCCATCAGGGACGTGCCGGTCGCGGCGAGGGCCTCGAGCGCCTCGACGCGGACCTTCGACGGTCCGGACCCGAAACGTCCGTCCTTCGGCAACAGCTCGGCGGGGATCTTCACACCCCCAGTGTGTCAGGGGGCGGCCCCGTAGGGTGGGCGGCGTGTGGACATGGGTGGACGGGGCCGAGGACATCGTGGTGGACGGCGGCTTCGCCGTGGGTGACGAGGTCGCGTGGGCGGCGCTGTCGACCGGCTTCGCCGACCTCCTGCCGCAGCTGCCGGACGGGCTCGGCGTCGAGGTGACGAGTGCGGTCGACGACGAGGGCGACGTCGAGGTGGCCGGCACGATCTCCCGAATCGTCATGCTGACCGGACGGCGACGCACGGCCGCGCACGAGATCGGCGGCACGCCCGCCGAGCACGTGCAGGTGCTCGACATGGCCGGATTCCTCGTGCAGCTCGACGAGGACGCGTCGTAACCCTCCCGTCACATATGTCACATTGGGTGGCCGGTGCCCGGCGGGGTTCGTACGATGCCCCCTATGGCATCTGACGGGTCAGCAGTCGACGTCCCCCTCTCCCAAGGACTGGAGCACACCCAGGACGAGTGGGAGAAGGCCACGGCCGCGGTCCTGCGCAAGTCCCGCCGCCTCGCCGACGACGCCCCCGACAGCGACGTGTGGGCCACGCTGGCCACGACCACGCTCGACGACATCGTGGTCACCCCCCTCGGCACGCCTGCGCTCAGTGCGGACCTGCCGGACGGCGGCCTGCCGGGACAGGCGCCCTACACCCGCGGCGCCGTCGCCGCCCGGGACCTGGAGGGCTGGGACGTCCGCGCGTGGTTCACCGACCCGGACGTCGAGCGCACCGCCCGTGACGTCGTCACGGACCTGGAGAACGGCGTCAACTCGCTGTGGATCTCGGCCGGCACCGGCGGCGTGCCGCTCGACGCCCTGCCGCGGATCCTCGAGCCGGTCTTCCTCGACCTCGCCCCGGTCGCCCTCGACGCGCCGTTCGAGCCCGTGGAGGCCGCGCAGGCGCTGGTCGACGTCATCGGCGACAAGGGCGTCGCCCCGGCGCCCGGCACGAGCCTCGGCGCCGACCCGATCGGGGCAGCCTTCCGTCGCCGTGGCGTCGCCGACCTCGCCGTCGCCGTCGAGGTCGCCCGGCTCGCCCAGACCGTCGGTGCCCGCGGCATCACGGTGGACGCGACGGCCGTGCACGACGCGGGCGCCTCGGACGTCCAGGAGCTGGCCTACTCGCTGGGTGCCGGCGTGACGTACCTGCGCCTGCTCGTCGAGGCCGGCCTCGACGTCGACACCGCCGCTGGCCTGATCGACTTCCGCTACGCGGCGACCGACGAGCAGTTCCCGACGATCGCGAAGTTCCGCGCCGCCCGCCGGCTCTGGAACCGGGTCGCCGAGCTCAGCGGCGTCACGTCCGCGGCCGCCGGGCAGGTGCAGCACGGCGTCACGTCCCGGCCGATGATGGCCACGTACGACCCGTACGTGAACATGCTCCGCACGACCGTGGCGTCGTTCGCCGCAGGCGTCGGCGGGGCCGCGTCGGTGACCGTCCTGCCGTTCGACGAGCCGCTGGGCCTGCCCGAGCCGTTCAGCCGTCGCATCGCGCGCAACACCTCGAGCCTGCTGATCAGCGAGTCCCACGTCGCCGCGGTCACCGACCCGGCCGGCGGCTCGCACGCCGTCGAGAAGCTCACCGACGACCTCGCCCGCGCGGCCTGGTCGCTGTTCGGCGAGATCGACGCGACCGACAGCCTCGACGCCGCGCTGACACTGGTGCGCGGCAGGGTCGAGCAGACCGTCTCGGACCGCGCCCTGGCGATCGCCCGGCGTCGCCGTCCGGTGACCGGCGTCTCGGAGTTCCCCAACCTGCACGAGCAGCTGCCCGAGCGCCGCCCGTACGCGGAGCCCCTGGAGGTCCACCGGTACGCCGGCGAGTTCGAGGCACTGCGTGACGAGCGCGTCGAGCAGCCGGTGTTCCTCGCCTCGATGGGCCCCATCGCCGCGCACACCGCCCGCGCGACCTTCGCGGCGAACCTGCTGGCCGCGGGTGGCATCGACACGGTCGTCGCCGGACCGACCGAGGGCCCGGACGACGTGCTCGCCGCCCACGAGCGGGCGGGCAGCCCCTCCGTCGTGTGCCTGGCCGGCAACGACGCGGCGTACGAGCAGTGGGGCGCCGACCTGGTCACCGCCCTGCGCGGAGCGGGTGCCACGTACGTGGTCCTCGCCGGCAAGGCCGACGTGGGCGCCGACACCACCATCGCGATGGGGCTGGACGCACTGGCCTTCCTCCGTTCGATCCGAGAGGAGCTGGGAGCATGAGCATCCCGGAGAGCTTCAGCGACCTGCCGCTCGATCCCGAGCAGCCGTACGAGCCGGACCCCGAGACGTACGCCCGGGCGACCGACGGCGCCGAGCCGTGGGCCTCGCCGGAGGGCATCGAGATCGAGGGGCTGTACACGTCCGCGGACCTCGAGGGCCTCGACGCGCTCGACACGTACCCCGGACTCACCCCGTTCCTGCGCGGTCCCTACCCGGCGATGTACACGACCCAGCCGTGGACGATCCGCCAGTACGCCGGCTTCTCCACCGCCGAGGAGTCCAACGCGTTCTACCGCCGCAACCTGGCCGCCGGCCAGAAGGGCCTGTCGGTCGCGTTCGACCTGGCGACCCACCGCGGCTACGACTCCGACAACCCGCGGGTCGTCGGCGACGTCGGCATGGCCGGTGTCGCGATCGACTCGATCTACGACACCCGCAAGCTGTTCGAGGGCATCCCCCTGGACGAGATGAGCGTGTCGATGACGATGAACGGCGCGGTGCTGCCGGTGCTCGCGCTCTACATCGTCGCCGCGGAGGAGCAGGGCGTCCCGCCCGAGAAGCTCTCCGGGACCATCCAGAACGACATCCTCAAGGAGTTCATGGTCCGCAACACCTACATCTACCCGCCGGCGCCGTCGATGCGGATCATCTCCGACATCTTCGCGTACACCGCGCAGAAGATGCCGCGGTTCAACTCGATCTCGATCTCCGGCTACCACATCCAGGAGGCCGGGGCGACGAACGACCTCGAGCTGGCGTACACGCTGGCCGACGGGGTCGAGTACATCCGGGCGGGCCTCGACGTGGGTCTCGACATCGACGCGTTCGCGCCGCGCCTGAGCTTCTTCTGGGCGATCGGCATGAACTTCTACATGGAGATCGCCAAGATGCGCGCCGCTCGCGCGTTGTGGGCGCAGCTCGTGGCGGACTTCAACCCCAAGAACCCCAAGTCGCTGAGCCTGCGGACCCACAGCCAGACGTCGGGCTGGTCGTTGACCGCCCAGGACGTCTACAACAACGTCGGCCGCACCGCGATCGAGGCGATGGCCGCGACGCAGGGTCACACCCAGTCGCTGCACACCAACGCGCTCGACGAGGCCATTGCGCTGCCGACCGACTTCAGTGCCCGCATCGCCCGCAACACCCAGCTGTTGCTGCAGCAGGAGTCCGGGACCACCGACATCATCGACCCGTGGGGCGGCTCGTACTACGTCGAGCGACTGACGCACGACCTCGCCAACCGTGCCTGGGCCCACATCCAGGAGGTCGAGAAGGCCGGCGGCATGTCGAAGGCCATCGAGGCAGGCATCCCCAAGATGCGCATCGAGGAGGCCGCGGCCCGGACGCAGGCGCGAATCGACTCCGGCCAGCAGGCCGTGATCGGGGTCAACACGTACCGCCTCGCCGACGAGGACCCGCTCGACGTGCTCAAGGTCGACAACAAGGCCGTGTACGCCTCGCAGATCGCCAAGCTCGAGCGGCTGCGCGCCGAGCGGAACCAGGACGACGTCGACGCGGCGCTCGCGGCCCTGACCCGCAGCGCCGAGCGCGGCTCGGCCAGCGACGGCTCGCTCGACGACAACCTGCTGACCCTCGCGGTCAACGCGGCCCGCGCCAAGGCGACGGTCGGGGAGATCTCCGACGCGCTGGAGAAGGTCTACGGGCGCCACCAGGCCGTCATCCGTACGATCTCAGGTGTGTACCGCACCGAGGCCGGCCAGGCGGGGAACGTCGCCCAGGTCATCGAGGCCACCGACGAGTTCGAGAAGGCCGAGGGCCGCCGTCCGCGCATCCTGGTCGCCAAGATGGGCCAGGACGGGCACGACCGCGGCCAGAAGGTCATCGTGACGGCGTTCGCCGACATGGGCTTCGACGTCGACGTGGGCCCGCTGTTCTCCACGCCCGAGGAGGTCGCCCAGCAGGCGATCGACGCCGACGTGCACATCGTCGGCGTGTCCTCGCTCGCGGCGGGCCACCTCACCCTGCTGCCGGCGCTCAAGCAGTCCCTGGCCGAGCTCGGTCGTCCCGACATCATGGTCGTCATCGGTGGTGTCATCCCGCCCGACGACGTCCAGACGCTCAAGGACATGGGTGCGGCCGCGGTGTTCCTGCCGGGCACGGTCATCGCTGACTCGGCGCTCGACCTGCTCGACAAGCTCCGCACGGCGCTGCAGCCGTGACCGGACCGCGCTGATGGTGGACGTCTCCGAGCTCGCCGACGACATCCGCGTCGGCAAGCGGGCGGCGATCTCGCGCGCCATCACGCTGGTCGAGTCCAGCCGCGGCGACCACCGCGGCGAGGCGCGTGAGCTCCTGGGGCTGCTCACCGAGCCTGTCCACGGCAGCGGCGGATCCGGTGCGATCCACGTGGGCATCTCCGGCGTGCCCGGTGTCGGCAAGTCGACCTTCATCGAGGCGCTCGGCACCCACCTGATCGACGAGGGGCACCGCGTCGGCGTGCTGGCGGTCGACCCGTCCAGCGTCCGCACCGGCGGCTCGGTCCTGGGCGACAAGACCCGCATGGCCCGGCTCTCGGTCAGCCCCGACGCGTTCATCCGCCCGTCGCCCAGCGCCGGCACCCTCGGCGGTGTCGCACGGGCCACCAGCCAGGCGATGACCGTGCTGGAGGCCGCCGGCTTCGACGTGATCCTCGTCGAGACGGTCGGGGTGGGCCAGTCGGAGATCACGGTGGCCGGCATGGTCGACACGTTCTTGTTCCTCACGATCGCGCGTACCGGCGACCAGCTGCAGGGCATCAAGAAGGGCATCCTCGAGATCGCCGACGTCGTCGCGGTCAACAAGGCCGACGGGGACCGCGCGCAGGAGGCGGAGGCCACGTCGAAGGAGCTCGCCGGGGCGCTGCGGCTCGTGTACGCCGGCGGGACCGGCTGGGTCCCACCGGTGCTGAGCTGCTCGGCCCTCGAGGGGACCGGCATCGACACGGTCTGGAGCCGGATCATCCGTCACCGCGAGTTCCTGGGCACCCGTGGCCTGCGGGAGAAGCGCGCGCAGCAGCAGCTCGACTTCACCTGGGCGCTCGTGCGCGACGAGCTGGACCAGCGCCTGCGCACGGATCCGGCCGTCGCCGCCGTCCGTGAGGAGATCCGCGAGGCCGTCCTCTCGGGCGAGATGCCGGCCGCCACGGCCGCCGACCGCATCCTCGAGGCCTACGACTCCTGACCCCGCCCCGCCCTGACCCGCGACTGGCGCAAGGTGAAGGAAGTGGGACGGCGTGTCGTGCAGAACTGCGCCACTCGCGGTCCGGACTGCGCCACTCGCGTGTGCGTCGCGGTGTGGCACGATCGGCGCGTGAAGCGATCAGTGACAGCCCACCTGGAGCTCTACCTGCACGGGGAGGCCGACCTGATCTTCTCGATCGCGGTCGCGGAGGGCAGTGACTGTCAGGAGACCCTCGAGATCACCTCGGGCGGGACCCCGCTGCAGGCGCACGTGGTGGCCGGACGCCACGGCACCCGACTGCACCGGCTGACCGGCCGGCCCGGGCCGATGGTCATCGACTACTCGGCCGACGTCCTGGGCCAGGCCGCCCCGGCGCCGGTCGAGGAGCTCGACATCATCGAGTACCGCCGGCCGAGCCGCTACTGCGAGTCCGACACGCTGTTCGCCACTGCCCGCTCGGAGTTCGCGGGGCTCCAGGGCAAGGACCTGCTCGACGCGGTCAGCTCGTGGGTCGGCGACCGCCTGACGTACGTGCCGGGCGCCAGCCAGCCGACCGACGGGGCCGTGGCGACGATGCTCGCGCGCCGCGGGGTCTGTCGGGACTATGCGCACCTGGTGGTGGCGCTGCTGCGTGCCCTGGACGTCCCCACACGTCTCGCCTCGGTCTACGCGCCGGGCCTGTTCCCGATGGACTTCCACGCGGTCGCCGAGGCGTACGTCGAGGGCAGCTGGCACGTCGTCGACGCGACCGCGCTGGCGCCGCGCAGCTCGCTCGTGCGCATCGCCACCGGCCAGGACGCCTCCGAGACGGCCTTCCTGAGCCAGCACGGTGCGGCCGTCGACCTGCGCTGGATGGCGATCAGCGCGGTCGTCGACGAGCTGCCCCGCGACGACCTGTCCCAGCTGGTCCCGCTGCGCTGATCAGGCGTGGGCGCGGCGGGCCGAGGCGGTCGCCTCGCTCAGCTCGTCCGCGGTCATGCGCGGACCGTAGCCAGGCGTGCCGGGCTGGATGCGCCATCCCTCGGAGAGCGGACCGAGGTCGACGACGTCGAAGCCGATCTCGTCGATGAAGGCGCTCACCGCGGCCTTGGCGCCCGCGTCGTCGCCCGCGACGATCAGGGCGCGGCGCCCCGGGGTCCCGGCCGGCGCCGCCTGTTCCGTGATGTCCGCGGCCGCGATGTGGTTGAACGCCTTGACGACGTGCGCACCCGGGAGCCGGTCCTGGAGCATCTCCGAGCTCGTGGTCGACTCGTCGTCCAGGGCGGCGACCTGGCCGTCGCGCTGCGGGTAGTAGTTGTTCGTGTCGATGACGGTCTTGCCCGCCAGCGGCTCGGCCGGAACGCTGTCGATCGCCTTGAACGGGATCGTGACGACGACGATGTCGCCTGCGGCGGCGGCCTCGGCCGGGGTCGCGGCGCGCGCGTGGGGACCGAGCTCGTCGACGAGCTCGGTCAAGGTCTCGGGTCCGCGCGAGTTGCTGAGCACGACGTCATGGCCGTGCGCGGTGGCGGAGCGAGCGATCTGGCTGCCGATGAGTCCGGCGCCGATGAGTCCGATGGTGGTCATGTGGGTGGAACGTCCCCGTGCCCCGGCGCATTCCGACGCGGCGCCGCGGGCCCCACCGGAAGGACTAGGACGACGTAGTTCCAAATAACTATGGCGACGCGAATGTCAAGACTGCACTTTGGTGCTGGGGTTCGTTACGTTCGTCCAGAGACATGGGGCGCGCAAGCGTCGCGGGGTCGGCCGTCTCGGGGGGACGGCCGGCCCCTCGCCATGTCGTGGGCTCCTCGCGCGACACCTGGGACCCCGCCGCGGTTGTGTACGCTTGGCCGGGAATCTACGTGGGGGTCGAGTGGTAGCGGGCAGAAGGCTCAAGAGCACAGTTCGCCGGTTGAACCGGTCCGCCGGAGAGCTCCAGCCCCTTCTGGACTCCCGCCTCTTCGACCCGTGGTACTACGCGCTCCAGACGGGCCGGACGGTGACGCCGGACGAGGCGGCCCGGCACTACGTCGACGTGGGTGCGGCCGAGGGCCTGCTGCCCAATCCCCTGACCGACGTCGACGCGACGTGTCTCGGCCCCGACGAGGTCGTCGCGGCGCTGCTCGACGGGTCGGCGCGGCTGTTCCCGATCCGGCCGATGCTCGACGACGTCGCGCTCGCCGCGGAGTCGACGGCCGTGACCGATCACCCGGGCGGCCCCGTCGGCTGCTACCTCGAGCTCGCCCACGCCGGAGCGCCGGTCCCACAGCTCGGCACGCTCGGCTGGAACCGGTTCGTCAAGCTCCGTCAGCGCCAGGCCTCGGTGCTCGCCAGGACCGTGCGTTCGGGACTGTTCGATCGCGACTACTACGAGCTGCAGGCGGGCCGCCCGTTCGGGGGTGACACCGCGGCGATCTGGCACTTCCTCGAGGAGGGGGAGTCGGCCGGCCTCAGCCCCAACCCGCTGTACGAGCGGCTCTGGTCGCGCAGCGAGGTGAAGGGTCAGGCCCCGCTCGCGTTCTCGCACTTCCTGCGCACCGGCCAGGTCCGGGGAGCCGCCGGCCCGCACTTCGACGGCGCCACCCACCTCGAGCAGCACCCCGAGGCGGCCGACCACCCCGGGGGACCCCTGGGCCACTGGCTCGAGCACGCGGACGACTCGACCCTCACGGTTCCCCATCCCACGTCCGGTGTCGAGCCGGTCGAGCTCGGCACCCTGCGGGCCACCATGTACCGCGTCGCAGGCGAGCTGGGCGCCCAGGAGCAGCTGCTGCGTCGCCCGCCGACGACGGTGGCGCACTGGTGGTTGAACACCGTGGTCCCGCCGGCGGGCGATCCCGACGCCACGGTCGTCATCGTCAGTGACGGACGCGAGTGGGGCGACGCGACGCCGGCGAACCTCGACCGCGTCCTGAACCAGCAGCACGAGCGGTGGACCTTGCGGGTGGCGGTCGACGCCGGACGCCCGGTGCCGGCCTCGTTGGCCGAGCTCCGCGACCTCGGTCGGGTCGTGCTCGTCGAGACCTCGGCGACCTCGTGGGCCGAGCGGGTCCACGCTGTGCTGGCGAGTGCGGACGAGGCCTGGGCCTGCTTCTGGCAGCCGCAGGAGGTCTGGTCGCCCCACTTCCTCAGCGGCCTGCTCTCCGGGGTCGGTGACGGCATCGGGGCGCATGCGGCGACGGTGGACCGCAGGGCGGGCAGGGGACGTCAGGCCCTCTGGCGTGCGGCCCTGCCCCCGGCCGGCACCCTGTTGTGGGACGCGCCCCGCGGACTGTCCGGCATGCTCTTCCCGACCGACCAGCTGCGCAAGGACGGCGGCGTGTTCCGCCCCGAGGCCGAGGACCAGTACGGCTGGGACCACCTGCTGCGCCACGAGGTGCCGAGCCGCTTCGTGCCGTTCGTCGCCGTGCGGGGGACCGATCTCGGCGCGCTGCCGCTCGAGCCGGGTCTGCAGAGCACGCACGAGCACGTGATCCGCGCCGAGCACATCCTCGACTGGCCGCTGGTCGAGCAGCAGGTCGCGGATCGCGTGGCGGGGCGGGTGTCGGTGCTGATCCCCGCGTTCCGCGACCGGGTGCTCGTCCGCTCCGCCGTCGACCACGTCCTGGCCCACTCGCCCTCCGACGTCGAGGTCGTGGTGGTCGACAACGGATCGGACCGCGAGCTCACGTCGGTGTTCGCGAGCACCTTCGCCGGCGACTCCCGCGTCCGGATCCGTCGGCTGCCGCGCAACACCAACTTCGGCACGGCCTCCAACTGCGCGTTCGCCCAGTCGACCGGTGAGATCGTGGTGTTCCTCAACAACGACACGGAGGCGCAGCCCGGCTGGCTGACGCCGCTCGTCGAGGCGCTGGACTCACCCGACGTGCTGGGCGTCCAGCCGTTGCTGCTGTACGGGGACGGCAGCGTGCAGTCGGCCGGGACGGTGTTCAACGGCCCCCACAGCATCCCCGGGCACCTCCTGGCCTCGCACCCCGTCGAGGACGTGAGCTCGCAGATCGACCTGCGCTTCCGCGCCGTCACCGCCGCGTGCATGGCGGTGCGCGCCGACGTGCTCGCTCCCACGCACGGCTTCGACCCGGTCTTCGCCAACGGCATGGAGGACATCGACCTGTGCCTGCGACTCGCCGACGCGCGCGGCGGGACCTTCCTGACCGTCCCCGAGTCGCGGGTGATCCACCTCGAGAGCAAGTCGCCGGGACGCTTCGCGAAGGTCGAGTCGAACCGGCTGCGGCTCCTCACCCGGTGGCAGGGTCGCCTGCCCGCTCCCGACACGTCGCAGTGGGAGCAGGCGGGGTTCGAGGTGCTCCGGGTGGCCGCGGGCCGCGGTCTGCCCCAGAGCCATCGCCGCACCTCGGTCACCCTGGTGCTGCGACGTCCGCCCGCCGTCGTCGGGTCGGGGCCCGCTGCGGGGCTGCCGAGCCTGCGCTGGGCGATCAAGAACCCCGCCCCGCGAAGCGCGCGGGGCAACCTGTGGGGTGACACCTTCTTCGCCGCCGACCTCGCTGCGGCCCTGCGCCACTGGGGACAGGAGGTCGTCGTCGACCGCCGCGAGGCCTTCCAGCGCCCCGGCACGGATGATCTCGACGACGTGACCCTGGCGCTGCGCGGCCGGGTCCCGGCGCCCCCGCAGCCGGGGGCGACCAACGTGACCTGGGTGATCAGCCACCCCGATGACGTGACGGCGGACGAGCTCAGGCAGGGCTACGACCTGGTCTACGCTGCCGGCGCCCCGTGGGCGCAGCAGATGACTGAGGCGTCGGGAGTCCTCGTCCGGCCGCTGCTGCAGGCGACGAATCCCTCCCGGTTCTCGCCCAGCGTGGGCGAGGCGGGCGGCGGCGGGGCGCTCTTTGTGGGCAACACGCGGGGGACGATGCGACAGATCGTGCAGGACGCGCTCGACGCCGACCTCCACCTGCGGCTGTATGGCCTGGGCTGGAGCAAGTTCATGGACGAGTCCATGGTGGCCGCGCCGTTCGTCGACAATGCCGTCCTCGCCCGCACCTACCGGTCGGCCGACGTGGTCCTCAATGACCACTGGGAGGACATGGGACGCCAGGGATTCTTCTCCAACCGGCTGTTCGACGCCGCTGCCGCCGGCGCCCGGGTGGTCTCCGACCGGGTGCCCGGGATGGCGGAGGTCTTCGGGATCTCGGTGCAGCCCTACGACTCGCTCGACGAGCTCCGGGCGTTGGCGAGCCCCGACCTGCACCGCTGGCCGAGCCAGGAGGAGCTCGACGCGAACGCCGCCGTGATCGCCTCGCGGCACTCGTTCGTGGAGCGGGCCCGGGTCCTGCTGGCCGACGTGCTCGACGTCCGCGGCGTGCCGCACGGCCTGCACGACCTCGGCGCGTAGCGACCCCGACGCGAACGCGCCCCGCTCGAGCGATCGAGCGGGGCGCGTCGGTGTCGTGCGTCGGTGCCGTGCGTCAGGCGGTGGCCCAGTCCGGGTTCCAGCCCTCGACCTCGTCGGCGCCGCGGGAGGCGGGACCGGTGTAGATCGCGGACGGACGGATCAGGCGTCCGGTGCGCTTCTGCTCCAGGATGTGGGCGCTCCACCCGGCGGTGCGGGCCGACGTGAACATCGCGGTGAACATGTGCGGGGGGATCTGCGCGTAGTCGAGGATGATCGCGGCCCAGAACTCGACGTTCGTCTCCAGCACGCGATCGGGGCGACGCTCCTTGAGCTCCTTGAGCGCGGCCTCCTCCAGGGCGATCGCGACCTCGGCGCGGGGAGCGTTGAGCTCCTTGGCCGTCCGGCGCAGGGTGCGCGCCCGGGGGTCCTGCGCCCGGTAGACGCGGTGGCCGAAGCCCATGAGGCGCTCGCCGGCGTCCAGCTGCTGCTTGACGAACTTCTCGGCGTCGCCGGACCGCTCGACCTCCTCGATCATGGTCAGCACGCGGGCCGGGGCGCCGCCGTGCAGGGGGCCCGACATCGCACCGACCGCGCCGGAGAGGGCTGCGGCCGCGTCGGCGCCCGTGGAGGCGATGACCCGTGCGGTGAACGTCGAGGCGTTCATGCCGTGCTCGGCCGCCGAGACCCAGTACGCGTCGATGGCCTTGACGTGGTCGGGGTTGACCTCGCCGCGCCAGCGCGTCAGGAAGCGCTCGGTGATGGTCGTGCACTTGTCGATCTCGGACTGCGGCACCATCGGCTGGCCGACGCCGCGGGCGGCCTGGGCGACGTACGACAGGACCATGACGGCGGCGCGGGCGAGGTCGTCGCGCGCCTGGACGTCGTCGATGTCGTACAGCTGCTTCATGCCCCACGCGGGGGCGGTGAGCGCGATGGCGCTCTGCACGTCGGCGCGGATGTCGCCGGAGTGCACGGGGATCGGGAACGGCTCCGCCGGCGGCAGACCGGGCTCGTACGCCCCGTCGACCAGCAGCCCCCAGATCTTCTCGAAGGGAACGCGACCGACGAGGTCGTCGATGTCGACGCCCCGATAGCGAAGCGCGGACCCTTCCTTGTCAGGTTCGGCGATCTCACTCTCGAACGCGATGACGCCTTCGAGTCCGTGGTGCACTTCAGTCATACGCTGCATTCTGCACTGCGCGGCTACGTTGGTCACATGGAGACCCCAGACCTCGCCCGGATGCGTGAGGAATACGCCCGCACCGGGCTCGACGAGAGCGCCGCGGGGGACGACCCGATGGTCCTCTTCGGGCGTTGGCTGGACGATGCGCTGGTGGCGCAGCTGCACGAGCCCAACGCGATGGCGCTGGCCACCGCGACGCCGGACGGCCGCCCGTCGGTGCGCATCGTCCTGCTCAAGGGCCTCGACCGGCAGGGTCTCACGTTCTTCACCGGCTACGAGTCGCGCAAGGGCTTCGAGCTCGCCGAGAACCCACGGGCCGCCGCGACGATGCTGTGGCACCCCCTGCAGCGGCAGGTGCGGGTCGAGGGCACGGTGACGTTGCTGGACGACGCGGAGTCCGACGCGTACTTCGCCTCGCGGCCGCGTGGCTCGCAGATCGGGGCGGTCGCCTCGCCGCAGTCGCGGCCCATCGCCGGCCGGGACGTGCTGGACGAGCGGGTCGCCGAGGTGGAGCGCAGGTTCGCGGGCCGCGACGTGGAGCGGCCGTCGGTCTGGGGCGGCTACCGGGTCGCGATCGAGTCGATCGAGTTCTGGCAGGGCCGGCTCGACCGCCTGCACGACCGGATCCGGTTCACCGAGGTCCCCGGCGGCTGGGTCCGCGAGCGGCTCGCCCCCTAGCCCCCACCCAGATTTGCGGACTCCTGCACCCTTTTCCGGCCCGCAAAGCGTGCAGGACCCCGCAAATCTGGGTTGGGGGGGTGGGTGGGGTCAGGTGAGGTCGCGGTAGTGCTCGAGCAGGCGGCTCATGACGGCCAGCGCGTCCTGCATCTCGGTGATGTGCTGGGGGTCCAGGACCCGGAGCATCTGCTTGATCTGGGTGCTGGAGATCCCGTCGGTGCGGGAGAGGTAGACGACCTCGCACAGCTCCTTGAGCTCGTCGAACTTGCCGCGCCAGTCGTCGCCGATCGCGAACACGTCGACGTCGTGCTCCTTGATGTCGGAGACCTTCTGCTCCCACGACGTCTCGGGGATCACCAGGTCGACGCCCTTGATGCTCTCGATGATCCGGGCGCGGTCCTCGTACGAGACGACGGACGTCTTGCCCTTGCCGGCGTTGAACTCGTCGGTCGACACCCCGATGATGAGGCGGTCGCCGAGCTCGGCGAGCCGGTTGATCAGGTTGAGGTGACCGATGTGGAACAGGTCGAACGTCCCGTAGGTCAGCACCGTAGTCATGGGACGAGCGTACTCACGTCGCGGCGCACGCCCGGGCTCGTGTCCGGGCGATGTTCACCGGCCGGACACCTCCGGGCCGGATCGGGTACGCATCGCGCTCGCACGCTCGGAGCATGACGGGAATCGCTCTGACGCTCGGGCTGGGGTTCTGCCTCGCCTTCGCCGAGTCGGGACTGGGGCTCGGGATGCTCCTGCCCGGCGAGACCGCCGTGGTCGTGCTGGCCGCGGCCGTCGGCACACCGACGGGAACGCTCCTGCTGGGACTGGCCGTGATGCTGGGCGCGAGCCTCGGCGACCACGTCGGGTACCTCCTGGGCAGGCGCTACGGGGACGCTCTGCGGGAGACCCGTGCGGTGCGACGCCTCGGACGGCAGCACCTCGACCGGGCGACGGACCTCCTGCAGCGGCGTGGGGGCACGGCCATCCTCCTGACCCGGCTCGTGCCCGTGGTCCGCACCCTCACGCCGGCGGCCGCGGGCGTCTCGGGGCTGGAGTACCGCCGGTTCGCGGTCGCCTCGTTGGCGGGGTCGGCGCTGTGGTCGGCGGCCTACGTGGGCGGCGGGACCGTCGTCGGCGGCCTGGTCGCGGCGGCCGGTGACGCGTTCGGCCGCGCCGCGTGGCTGCTGCTCGTGCTGGTGGGCATCGGGGTGCTGCCGGTGCTGGTGGTCCGCGCGGTGGTCGGGGTGCGTCCGGAGCGGGCCGCGCCGGACACCGCGTCGCTCGAGCTGGCGACCGGCGTCATGGCAGGGCTGGCCGTGGACGGTCAGGACGCCGTGCGCGTGATGCGGTAGCGGACGAACGAGGGGACGGCGAGGGACGCCACGACGACACCGACCACGACCAGGACCCCGCCACCCGCCGCAGCGGCTGCCGTCCCGACCGCGGCGGCCGACGCGCCGTGGAGGGTGTCGGCGATGCGGGGACCTCCGGCCACCACGACGATGAACACGCCCTGGAGCCGTCCGCGCATCGCATCGTCCGCGGCGGACTGCAGCATGGCGGAGCGGAACGCTGCCGACGCCATGTCCGCCGCGCCCCCGACGACGAGCATGACCAGCGCGACGACCAGCATCGGCGTCATCCAGTGGTCGGCGAGCGCGACCGCGACGCCGAAGCCGGCCATCGCGACGCCCCAGATCCCGATGCACACGACCACGGCGAGGCCCTGCCGCTCGATGCGCGACACCCAGCCGCTGAAGACGCCGCCGATCACGGACCCGGCGGGGATCGCGGCGAAGAGCAGCGCGAACACGATGCCGCCGTTGTCGGGGCCGTCGAACGACAGGTGCGCGATCTCGGGGAACAGCGCCCGCGGCATCCCGAAGACCATCGCGATCAGGTCGACGACGAACGACATCAGCAGCACGGGCTGGGTGCGCAGGTAGACGAAGCCGTCGATCACCGCACGGATGCCCGGCGCGCCCGCCACCGCGTCCAGCACCGTGAGGCTCGGCAGCCGCAGCACGGCGCCCAGCGTCGCGAAGAGCGTGAAGGTGTCGATCAGGTACATCCACTCGAACCCGATGATCGGGATGAGGATGCCCGCGACCAGCGGGCCGGCGATGGCACCGGCCATCGTGACGGTCATGCTGAGCGAGTTCGCGGCAGGCAGGAGCTCGGGCTCGATCAGCCGGGGGATGACCGCGCTGCGGGTCGGCTGGTTCACCGCGAAGAACGCCTGCTGCACCGAGAAGAGGCACAGCAGCAACCACACGTTCTCGTTGCCGGCAGCGGCCTGCGCCCAGAACAGCGCGCTGGTCACGATCAGGCCGACCGTCGTGACGACCAGGATCGTGCGGCGGTCGAAGACGTCGGCGAGCGCCCCGCCGTACAGCCCGAAGATCACCAGCGGGACCAGGCCGAACACGCCGGCCAGCCCGACGTAGAACGACTCGCCCGTGTCGGCGTACAGCTGGGCGGGCACGGCCACGACGGTCAGCTGCGCACCGATGACGGTGATGATGTTGGCCACCCACAGGCGCCGGAAGTGGTGGTTGCGCAGGGGGCGGGTGTCCGCGAAGAGGTGGGAGATCGACCGCGGCACGTCAGAGAACGTTACGCGCACCGGCGTCCGGCCGCCTCAGCGGAACGTCGCCACGTCGATCTCGATCCAGACCTGCTCGGCGCGGCCCAGGAGCTCCCCGTCGACGGCGTACAGCGCGGTGCTGGTCAGGAACTTGCGGCCGCTCCTCTCGGAGAGCTCGCCGGTCGCGATGAGGGACTCGCCGGTGCGCGGTCGGCGCAGCACCTCGGCGGTCATCCTGCCCAGCACCATCGCCTGCCGGGTGAAGTCCGCGGCCCAGCCTCCCGGGCAGTCGAGCGCGGCCCAGGTGGTGGGCACGTCCAGGAGCCCGTCCTCGTCCGCGAACGAGGCGTGCGGGGTCCACGGGGCCGCGGTGCGCCCCTCCGCGAAGGGCCCGGTGAACAGGCGCAGCCCGTCGCCCTCGCCGCGGGCCGTGCCGCACGTGAAGCACCGGTCGAACGGGTGGTTCTCGAACCCCTGGTAGGCGGCGAGGCCCGTCGTGGCGTCCGCCGCGGACGGCAGCTCCGGGACCTTCCGCACCAGCTCGCCCGGCTCCGCCTCCCCGACCACCGCGCCGCCGGCCGTCAGCAGGCGCACGTGCTCGCCGTCGCTCTCCCAGCTCAGCGGCACGTCCAACGGCGGTGGGATGCGCAGGGTCGAGGTGACCGGGCCGGTCCCGACCTCGTGCGCGATCAGCCCCGCGACGTAGCCACCGTTGCCGGAGTGGTCGGGTCCGTTGAACTGTGCCGGGATCGTCACCATGCGCCCGACCCTATTACCGACCGGTCCTGATCGCGTCGTAGCGCCGCAGCGACTCCCGGCGCTCCTCCGCGTGGTCGACGATCGGCGGCGGGTAGCCCGCCGGTGGGTCGGACATCTCCCACGGGGTGTGCACGTGCCGCGTGGGCACGTCCGCGAGCTCGGGCACCCAGCGCCGGACGTACTGACCGTCGGGGTCGAACTTCTTGCCCTGCGTCATCGGGTTGAAGATGCGGAAGTACGGCGAGGCGTCGGTGCCGGAGCCGGCGACCCACTGCCAGCCGTGCTGGTTGGACGCGAGATCGGCGTCGACCAGGAGGTCGAGGAAGTGCCGGGCACCGTGCTGCCACTCCAGGTGCAGGTCCTTGACGAGGAAGCTCGCGACGATCATCCGCACCCGGTTGTGCACCCAGCCCTCGGCGCGCAGCTGCCGCATCCCGGCGTCGACGATCGGGATGCCGGTGAGCCCGGCCCTCCACGCCTCCAGGTCCTCGCCCGGCTCGTCGTACTGCATCTGCTCGAACGCCCGGTTGTAGTAGCCGAAGGCCGAGTCCGGGCGCTGGTGCAGGACGTCGGCGTAGAACTCACGGAACGCCAGCTCCCGCGCGTACGCCGCGGCGCCCTCGGACCGCAGCGACGCGAGATCGGCCAGCATCGTGCGGGGGTGGATCGCGCCCCACTTGAGGTGGACGGACATCCGGGACGTGCGGTCGGGTCCGGGCAGGTCACGCGCCGTGGCGTAGTCGGCGACGTCGTCGTCCAGGAACTCCGCCCAGCGGGCCAGCGCCGCCTCCTCGCCGTGGGGCGGCAGGGTCATCCCGTCGGGCACGGTGGCCTCGGGGAGGCGGTCGGTGCCGCCGGGCGGACGCAGCCACGGCACGTCGGCCGGCGCCTCGGCCGGCCGCCGCCACCCGTGGTCCTGCCACGCCCGGAAGAACGGGGTGAAGACGCGGTAGCCCGAGCCGTCGTCCTTCGAGACCCGCCCGGGCGACACGGCGTACGACGAGCCGGTGCGCACGAGTGGGATGTCGTGCTCGGCCAGGGCCTCCTCGACGTCCCGGTCCCGCTCGGCGCCCATCGGGGTGAAGTCCGCCGAGACGTGCACCGACGTGGCGTCGACCTGTCGGGCCACGCGGAGCACCTCGGCGACCGGGTCGCCGTGCACGAGGTGCAGCCCACCGATGCGCTCGGAGAAGTCCTCGATCAGGCGGACCAGGTACGCCTGACGGGTCGACGCGCCCGGACCCCAGTAGCGGCCGTCGAGCACCAGCAGCGGGACCACGCCGTCCGGGCCGCCGTCGATCGCCGCCTGGAGGGCCGGCTGGTCGTGCAGCCGCAGGTCGGTGCGGAACCACATGACGGACGTCGGCATGGGCTCCATTCTGCGGCGTGACGGGGCATCCTGCCCGCCGTGGAAGAATGGTCGGGTGAGCGAGCTGATCGATACCACCGAGATGTACCTCCGCACGGTCTATGAGCTGGAGGAGGAGGGCATCGTGCCCCTGCGGGCACGCATCGCCGAGCGCCTCCACCAGAGCGGCCCGACCGTGAGCCAGACCGTCGCCCGCATGGAGCGCGACGGCCTGCTGGCCGTCGAGGGTGATCGCCACCTGGAGCTGTCCGAGAAGGGCCGCCAGCTGGCGACCCGCGTGATGCGCAAGCACCGCCTGGCCGAGCGCCTGCTGATCGACGTCATCGGTCTGGAGATCGAGTACGTCCACGAGGAGGCGTGCCGCTGGGAGCACGTCATGTCCGAGCAGGTCGAGCGCCGCCTCGTCGAGATCCTCGAGCACCCGACCGAGTCCCCGTACGGCAACCCGATCCCGGGTCTCGCCGAGCTCGGCGAGGTCGAGCAGCCGGCCCGGTTCCTGACCGGCGTGCAGTCGATGACGGGCGCCGCCCGTGGGGCGACCGAGCCGGTCCGCCTGGTCATCCGCCGCATCGCGGAGGAGCTGCAGAAGGACACCGAGGTCATGTCGGTCCTGCGCCGGGTCGGCGCGCTGCCGGGCAACGACGTGCTCGTGTCCCAGGGACACGACGGCGTCATCGTCGCCCGGCAGGCCGAGACCGCGGAGATCGACGCCGAGGCCGCCGCACACATCTTCGTCTCGGCCTGAGGCCGGCCACCCCGGCCCTTCCTCGACCTGCCGGCCGGAGGGTTGCTCCGTCGCACTTCAGGTGATGCGGCAAACTGTTCCCATGAGCGTCGGAACCACGTTGAAGGGCTGGTTCCAGCGCACGGGCACCGAGGTCCTCGGCTGGATCCTCATCGCGCTCGGCGCGGTGCTGTGGCCCTTGCCGGGACCAGGCACGATCGTCGTGGTGGCCGGTGTCGCCCTGCTGTCGCGGCACTACGTCTGGGCGCAGAACCTGCTCGGTCCGCTGGAGCGCAAGGCCGTCGAGGCGGCCAAGTTCGGCGTCGCGACGTGGCCGCGCATCTTCGTCAGCGTCCTGGGTGTCGTGTGGCTCGTGTTCCTCGGCGCCGTCTGGTGGGGCAAGCCGGACATCCCTGAGTTCGAGGTGCTGGGCGTCGGGTTCGGTCCCGAGCTGCCGGCAGCCGGCTGGGGCACCGCGCTCGGCCTGTGGTCGTCGGCGATCGCTGCCCTCGTCCTGCTGATCTACAGCATCGTGAGGTGGCGCGAGCCGCGCGTCCCGAAGGCGGACCGGACCTCGGATCGCGCCTCTCGTTCCAAGCGGTAGACGATCTGGCCCAACCTGTAGCCAATGCGGCCGGGATGGCACAGGATGAGGCATGACAGAAATCTCGTGTGACGTGGTGGTGGTGGGTACCGGTCCCGGAGGGGAGGCCCTCGTCCCCCGGCTCGCGAAGGCCGGCCTGGACGTGGTCGCCGTCGAGGCCGAGCTCGTCGGGGGAGAGTGCCCCTACTGGGGCTGCATCCCCTCCAAGATGGTGATCCGGGCGGCCAACGCCCTGGCCGAGGCACGCCGGGCCGAGCAGCTGGCCGGGTCCGTCTCGGTGGCGCCGGACTTCTCGTTCGTCGCCAAGCGCATCCGCGAGGAGGCCACCGCCAACTGGGACGACACGGTCGCGGCCGATCGGATCACCGCCGCCGGCGCCCGCCTCGTCCGGGGTCGCGGCCGCCTGGACGGCGAACGGCGGGTCACGGTCGGTGATGACACCTACGTCGCGAGCAAGGGCGTCGTGCTCAACACCGGCACCACGACGTTCGTCCCGCCGATCGACGGCCTCGCCGGCACCCCGTTCTGGACCAACCGCGAGATCCTCGAGGCGGAGGAGGCGCCCGCCTCGCTGATCGTCATCGGCGGCGGCGCGGTCGGGCTGGAGATGGCCCAGGCCTTCGCCCGCTTCGGCACCGCGGTGACGGTGCTGGAGGTCGGACCGCGTGTCCTCGCCGTCGAGGAGCCGGAGTCGTCCGAGCTCGTGGCCTCGGTGTTCGAGGCCGAGGGCATCGGGATCCACGCCGGCATCACGATCGACGGCGTCGCGCACGACGGCGAGGTCTTCCACGTCACGAGCGGCGGCGTCACCTACGAGGCGGAGCGGGTGCTGGTCGCCGCAGGCCGGCGGTCCCGGGTCGACGACATCGGGCTGGACACGGTCGGGGTCGAGGCCGGCCGGTTCCTGACCGTGGACGACTCGATGCAGGTGACCGACGGGCTCTGGGCGATCGGCGACATGGTCGGGCGCGGCGCGTTCACCCACGTGTCGATGTACCAGTCCGCGCGGGCGGCCAAGGCGGTCCTCGGCGAGGACCTGCCCGAGTACGACGACAGCCTCCCGCGGGTCACGTTCACCGATCCCGAGATCGGTGCGGTCGGCATCACCGAGGCGCAGGCACGCGAGCGGGGCATCAACGTCCGCATCGGCTCGACCGACGTGGCCGCGAGCAGCCGCGGCTTCGTCCACGGGCCGGGCAACCAGGGGTTCATCAAGCTGGTCATCGACGACGACCGCGGTGTCATCGTGGGCGCGACCAGCGCCGGCCCGTATGGCGGCGAGACGCTGTCGGCCCTGGCGTTCGCGGTGCGCGCCGAGATCCCGGTCGCGACCCTCGTGAACACCGTCTACGCGTACCCGACGTTCTGGCGCGCGATCGAGTCCGCGCTCTGACGTACTGCCCCCTCGCGGGGGAGCGTCAGGCGTTGCGCAGCAGACGCAGCACCTGGCGCTCGAGCGTCCGGCTCGTCGGGGCGCCGGGCGCGACGCGGCGGTGCTGGGCGCCCACCGTGACGCCGTTCTCGAACTCGTCGACGACGCGCGGGTCCACGTAGGACGAGCGGGCGACGGCGGGCGTGTTGCCCAGGTGCTCCGACACCTCCCGCATCGCGGCGGCGGCGGCCCGCTTGCGTGCGGTCGGTGAGGTCGCGGTCGAGCGGGCCAGGGCCAGCGCCGCGATCGTCGTGCCGCGCCACGTGCGGAAGTCCTTGGCCGTGTAGTCCGGCCCGAGCCGGTCCTTGATGTACGCGTTGACGTCGGCGGCGTCGAGCCACTTCCACTGCCGGCCGGTCTTGTACGCCAGCAGCCGGTCCCCGCCGCCGCGGCGTCGGCGCAGCTGCTCCAGCACCGCCTGCACCCGGTCGTCGCGGACGGTGACCTCGACCTGCTGGCCGGACTTGGCGGCGTACGAGAACCCCAGGCCCCGCCCCTCGGGGTGCACGTGGTGCTTCTCCAGCGTGGTGAGGCCGAAGCTGCCGTTCTCCTCGACGTACCGGTCCGAGCCGATGCGGAACATGCCGAGGTCGAGCAGGCTGAACGCGGTCGCCGCGACCCGTTCGAGGGACATGTCGTCGCCGCCGAGGTCCCGCCTCGCGGCGGCCCGGTTCTTCAGCAGGGACGCGCCGAAGCCCTCCATGCGCGCGAACTTCTCCAGGTCACGCCGCTCACGCCAGTACGGGTGGTAGATGTACTGCCGCCGTCCCGCGTCGTCGGTGCCGACGGCCTGCAGGTGGCCGTTCTCGACCGAGCAGATCCACACCTCGGTCCAGGCCGGCGGGATCACCAGCTTCTTGCACCGCATGACCTGCTCGGGCTCGAGCGGGAGGCCGTCCTCGTCGAGGTAGCGGAACCCGCGTCCGTGGCGGACCCGCGACCAGCCGGGGGACTGTGGGGACGTGCGGCGAAGTCGGACCATGGCGAACAGGCCTTACCCGTCGCGCGTCCCTCGAAACCGGGGTGGTTCCCGTCAGCGAGCGCCCCGTGGGCCCCCGCTGGGTGCCGGATAGACTCCTGCTGCGGGCCGACAGGCCACCGGGAGCGACCGCCAAAGGGGAAGCATGCGGGAGTCGATGCCGCTCGACTCCTCCGAGGAGGAGGTCTATCGGCTTCTCGTCGGGCTGGCCCAGGCGACCGTCGCTCAGCTGGCCGGCGTGTCGGGCATGTCCGTCGACGACGCGGACGACGTGCTGCGTCGCCTGCTCGCCAAGGGCCTGGTCGTCGCGCAGGAGCCTGGCCCGGTGTTCCGTGCGCTGCCTCCGGACGTGGCGCTCGGCGCGACGCTGCTGCGGCGCCAGGAGTCGTTGGACGCCGCCCGGGCGATGGTGGCGGCGCTCAGCGAGGAGTTCCGTGCCGGCGCGAGCCGGCACGACGCCCATCACGCGGTGGAGGTGGTCGTCGGGGCGGTTGCGCTGCGTGACCGACTGCGAGCGCTCCAGAACTCCGCCAAGGAGGAGATCCTGTGGTTCTGCCGCGCCAATCCGCTGGCGATGCAAGGATCGGACAACACCGAGGAGCTCGATGCGCTGCGTCGGGGTGTGCGATACCGCGCGATCTACGAGCGCTCGCTGCTGGAGCAGCCCGGCGAGCTCGACAGCGTCCTCGAGGGCATCGGATGGGGCGAGGAGGCGCGGGTGTCGCCCGCGCTGCCTGTCCGGCTGGCGATCGTCGATCGACGGACGGCGATCTGCCCGCTGACGCACGACCAGGAACGACACCTGGGAGTGCCGACCGCGGCGGTGATCGGCAGCGGGCAGCTGCTCGACGCCCTCCTCGACCTCTTCGAGGGGCACTGGGAGCGTGCCAGCGTGCTGCACGGCGACGGATGGACGGCAACGGACGAGACGGCTCCCGAGGCGACGATCGGCGCACCCGAGCGGCTGCTCCTGTCGTTGCTGGTCGCCGGCGTCCCGGACAAGTCGATCGTCACCCAGCTCGGCATCAGTCGGCGCACGGTGCAGCGACGGTTCGACCGCCTGATGGCTCTCGCGGGTGTCGACACCCGCACCGCGCTGGCCTACCAGGCAGCGCGGCGCGGGTGGCTGTGACCCTCAGTGGCGGTCGTACGCCCGGATGATCTCCTGGACGACCTTCGACGTGCCCTGCGTCGCGGTCACCCTCAGCGACACCGGCTTCGTGCCGATCGGCACCACCGCCGTGAAGCCGTTGCGCGTGGGAAGCACCAACAGCTTCTGCCACGTCCTGCCGTCGTCGGACGAGACCTGGACGACCAGCTTCGCGCCCTTCGCGACGGCCCCGGCCTGGTCGGTGACCCCGAGCTTGAGCGTGTGCAGCAACCAGCTCGCTCGACCATGGCTGTCGGTCGGCACGGAGTAGTCGACCTGGAGGAGGGGGAGTGGCTCCGCTGCGGCTCCCGTGGGCCTGGCCGAGTGGAAGGACCACTCGGTGGACGTCCGGGTGCCTCGCTTCCACTCGGGGTCGTCGCGGGTGACGTCCAGCGCGAGACGGTAGCTCGAGGGCTCGCGGCTGACGTCGAACGTCTGCTGCGTGCCCGCCCCCTCGGCGAGCAGCTTGTCGTCGCGGAAGAGCCGGGCGCGGCTGCTGGTCGCCTCGCCGACCGTGTAGTGCCCGTCGGCATCCATGAACTCGGGCACCTGGATCCTCATCACGTCGCCGCTGCGGGTCGAGGGCACGGCGGGGACGGCTGCCGGTCGGACGACCGGTCCGTACCAACGCTCCGTCGACGTCCCTGAGCGGTAGGTCCGCGGACGGTCGGTCATTCCGCCATTGACGACGGTCGTCCACGAGTCGTAGAAGTGCGACACCCGGTGGTTCCAGATCGAGTCCCCGGCAGAGACCCACTCGACCCGGCGACTGGGCGTCGCCACCGTGCGGCTGGCGTCGTTCCACGCGAACGTCATCCACGGCCGCCACCCGAAGCGCTGCTCGTCCGCCCACGGCGACGACCCGCCGTTGTCGACGTAGTCGGTGGTCACGCGGTGGCTGTTCTTGGCGGTGACGGTGTGCACGATCCGGTCCGGCACGGCGTCCTTCGAGACCTGCATGACGTCGTAGAGGTAGGGACTCTGCCGGCTGGTCTCCAGGACGATCTGCCGCTTCCCCGGGCGCCTGGCGTGGGCGAGCAGCTGGGCCCCGCCCTTGACCGTGGTCACCATCGCCGGGATCGGACCGCGGTCCCTCTCGGGGCGGAAGACCGTGCGGATGCCCGAGTCGGCCGGGCGGATGAGGATGATGGCCTTCGCCCCGGCGTCGGCCGCGGCCCGCACCTGGTCCTGCTCGGCGTCCCGGTCGGGTGCCGGCACCACCGCGACCTTGCCGCGAACGCCTGCCATGCCGCTCGCGGGCGCGACCAGCTCGAGACGTCGTGCCCCTGCGGTGACGGGTGACTCGGGAAGCAGGTTCGCCCGCGGCCTCTCGTCACTGCCGGCGACGGTGATCAGCGCCGACGGCCGCACCAGCTGCCACCGGGAGGAGAACTCGAACGTGCCGGCATCGACCCGGTCGGTCGGTGTCACCCACGGCGTGGACTCCGCGAAGCTCATGACGCCGTGCTGGATGTCGCGACCGGTCGCGAAGACGCGGTGCGTGTACCAGCTGATGACCGCCTGCTGCTCGGACACCTCGGGGGTGCGGATCTCGATCGGGCGGGTCTTGCGGGCGTCCAGCACGACCGTCCGGTCGGACGTGACGTGCAGATCGGGCACGATGACGGTGCCCTTGCGCTCGTCCTGCTGGTCGCCACCGTCGATCACGGCCTGCACGATGTAGGTCCCCTCCTCGACCTGGACCTGACCGGCCTCACCAGGGTCCAGGTAGCCGAGGACGTCCGAGCCGGCCTGATCGCCGAGCACCGTGACCACTGGGACGCTGGTGTCCTTTCCGTCGTACCCGATGGCCTTGACCGTCAGGGTGTGGAGCGTGCCACGACGGACCGCGCCAACGGCCGTCTGCGTGCTGACGCCGGACGGCGCGGTGGCGACGAGCGAGCCGCTCCACCTCCCACGCACCAGCTTGGTGCTGTCCAGGGTGATGTCGACCTCGGCCGTGCCCCCGGCGGGGACCGTCACACGCGAAGGTGCGGAGAAGCCTTCACCGGCGCGGGAGTCGTCCAGGTTGCGGACCGAGAGGTCGAGATCGAGCGTGATGTCGTCGGAACCCTCGTTGCGGTACGTGACGGTGCGAGTCAGCGGGGTCGCGGTATCGTCCCGCAGCCCGAAGTCGGCCACGCCGGTCGCCGTGACCTGCTGGTCGACGGCCCGGGTGAGGTCGACCCGACCGGCGCCCTGCTCGTACACACCCAGTGCGGCGTTGGGGCGCGCGGTGCTGACGAGGGCGTCCTTCAGCTGCTGCCCGGTCCAGGCCGGGTGCTGCTGCGCCAGGAGAGCGGCCGCGCCGGCGACGTGCGGCGTGGCCATCGAGGTTCCGGACGAGGCCGTGTAGAGGGCATCGACCGGCTCGCCCATCGAGGTGCCCTGGGCTCGCGCCGCGACGATCGCGACACCCGGTGCGCTGATCTCGGGCTTGAGACCGCCGTCGACGCTGCGGGGCCCCCGGCTGGAGAACTCCGCGAGCGACTCGTCCCTGTCCACCGCCGCGACCGAGAGCGCGGAAGGGGCGGTGCTCGGCGTGGAGACGTCCTCGTCCCCACCGTCGTTGCCGGCCGCGACCACGAACAGGGTGCCGGACTCGGAGCTGATCTGGTCGAGGGCGAGGCTCAAGGGGTCCGTCCCGTCGGACGGTCCTCCGCCGAGGCTCATGTTGACGACCGCTGCGCCCTCGTCGGCGGCCCACTGCATGCCGGCGATGATCCCCGAGTCGTAGCCGGATCCGTCATCGCCCAGGACCTTGCCGACCAGCAGCGTGGTCTCCGGGGCGACGCCCCGGTACTTGCCATCCGCACCGGCGCCGGTGCTGGCGATGGTCGCGGCGACGTGCGTGCCGTGGCCGAAGCGGTCAGCGGTGCCGGACTCGCTGTCGGTGAAGTCCTTGGCGGCCTTGACCTGACCGACGAGGTCGGGGTGGCTCGCGTCGACGCCGGTGTCGAGCACCGCGACCTCCACGCCCTTGCCGCGGTATCCCGCCTTCCAGGCGTCCGGGGCCCCGATCTGCGCGACGCTCCGGTCGAGCACGGCCTCGGCGCGACCGTCGAGCCACACGTGCGCGATGCCGCCGCTGAGCCGTCCGGTCGCTCCGGCGCCGGGCGTGCGCGCCACGGCCGAGGAGCCCGGGGTGAGGGCCTTCCAGACCGTGTCCAGGGCCTCGGTGTCGGCGTCGAGCGCGGCGCCGTCGAGGCTCGGCAGCGTCCGGGTGAGCTCCGTGCCCTCCACGGACCGGTTCGCCGACCGGATGCCTGGATTCCAGGACACGATCAGGGGCAGCTCGTCGCGGTCGGCGTACCCGTCCTCGAGGAGGGTGGTGACGTCGAAGAGCTCCTTGTCCAGCACCCCTGACGAGAGGTACGGCACGGCGTCGCTCGGGTAGACCTGCAGGTCACCGTCGACCTCGAGGGTCTGGAACGTGACCTCCTCGCGCCCCGGTGCCGGCACGACCGTCGCGGCGCGGCGGCCCCCTCCGGCATCTGTCACGGTGACCACGTCGCCGGTCAGCAGCGTGACCCGCTGCGGCGTGGAGGCCATCGGCTGCTGGTGGGTGCCCGCGCCGCCGGCGGCACCTGCGGGCTGGGACGACTGGACGCCGAGTGCCATGAGCAGGGCCACGAGGGCTGCGAGGACGACAGCGGGGCGTAGATGAGCGAGGCGGGTCGAGGGCACGACGGATCTCCTGGATCGGGAAGTGGCAACCGCCGAGCGTGAGGGGGCTCGGCGATCGTCAGTCTGTCGCGCCCCACGCCCCGATGGGGGCCTGCGAGATGCCCGACGTGTGCCATGGCGCAACCGCGCCGCGCTGAGGGGTGCCCTCGACAGGAATCGAACCTGTGGCCTACCGCTTAGGAGGCGGTCGCTCTATCCGACTGAGCTACGAGGGCGTGGGTGTCAGGCTATCGGGCCTTGCCGCGAGCACCTACGATCGGCCTGTGTGTTGTCGTCCCCAGCGTCCGTCGTGCCCGGAGCACGAGCGGTGAGGCGACTGCTCATCGGCCTCGCGAGCATCGTCGCCGTCGCGGGCGGTCTCGCGGCGTGCGGGGCACCTGCCGAGCCGCAGACGCCGTCCGAGCAGCAGTCCCGCTGCTCCACCGCGCGACCCCTGCCCGTCGGCGACTCGGAGCGGACCATCGTCACCGGTGGCCGCGAGCGGTCGTACGTCCTCCACGTCCCACCGGGCTACCGGCCCACCGAGCGCACCCCGCTCGTGCTGATGTTCCACGGCCTGGGCGGCGATCCTCAGACGGTCCTGGAGTCCACCGAGATGGGCACGATGGCCGATCAGCACAACGCGATCCTGGCGGTGCCGCTGGGACGGGGCAAGCCCTCGCAGTGGCGGTTCCGGTCGCCCATCTCCAACCCGCGGTCCGACGTCGCCTTCGTCCGTCAGCTGGTCAAGCAGCTGAAGAAGGACGCCTGCGTCGACTCCTCACGCACGTACGCCGCGGGGTTCTCCAACGGCTCGGCCCTCACGTTGGCCCTGGCGTGCGACGCCTCGACCCAGTTCGCGGCGTACGCCGCGGTCTCCGGCCCCTACTACGAGCCGTGGTGCGGCAAGGCGCCGGCAGCGTCGATCATCTACTTCCACGGGACGGCCGACACGACGGTCCCGTACCGGGGCGCGAACACGGTCATCGGCCATCTCCCGCCGGTCAACGACATCATGGCCAAGTGGGCCAAGCACGACCGCTGTCCCTCGGCGGGCACGAGGACCCGGGCGACGAGCGCCGTGCGCCACTTCTCGTGGGTGGGCTGCGAGGACGGCACCTCGGTCGACATCTTCGCGGTGGTCGGCGGGGTGCACGGCTGGCCCGGTGGCGGCCCGATGTCCCCGGGACGCACGTCGCGGACCAAGAACAGCCCGGTCGACGCGACGGCCCTGATCTGGAAGTTCTTCGCCCGGCATCCCGCGGGTGGACAATAGGAGCATGACGAACCTGCAGGTCGCGGTGCCGCGATGACCAAGCCCATCGAGACCTGGCTGACCGACATGGACGGCGTGCTCGTCCACGAGGACAAGGCGATCCCGGGCGCCGCGGAGTTCATCGCGCGGCTGCGCGAGACCGGGAGCAAGTTCCTGGTCCTCACCAACAACTCGATCTTCACCCCGCGCGACCTGTGCGCCCGCCTGCGCGCGGTGGGCATCGACGTGCCGGAGTCGGCGATCTGGACGTCTGCCCTGTCGACCGCGAAGTTCCTCTCCGAGCAGCGCCCCGAGGGCACCGCGTACGTCATCGGGGAGGCCGGCATGACCACCGCGCTGCACAACGTCGGCTACATCATGACCAGCAACGCGCCGGACTACGTCGTCCTCGGTGAGACCCGGACGTACTCGTTCGAGGCCATCACGCGGGCGATCCAGCTCATCGGCGACGGCGCGCGGTTCATCGCGACCAACCCGGACGCCACCGGTCCCTCGCCGACCGGCCCGCTGCCCGCGACGGGGTCGGTCGCAGCGCTGATCACCAAGGCCACCGGGGTCGAGCCGTACTTCGTCGGCAAGCCCAACCCGCTCATGATGCGCAGCGCGCTCAACCAGATCGAGGCGCACTCCGAGTCGACGGTCATGATCGGCGACCGGATGGACACCGACGTGCTCTCCGGGCTCGAGGCGGGGCTGCGGACGTTCCTGGTGCTCACCGGGTCCACCCCGGCCAGCGCGGTCGACCGGTTCCCGTTCCGGCCGACCGAGGTCTTCTCCTCGATCGCCGACGTCGTGCCGCTCGTTGTCTGACCACGACCACTTGTTACCTGCTGGTAACACCTCTCTCGTGAAGTTTGTTATCGTTTTGTAATCTCCTGGTGGGCCCACCGGCCCAGAGGGGGACGTCCGGACGATCGTGTCGGGGCAACTCACCAGGGAGTGAAGCGTGAAGGTTTTCCTCACCGGTGCGAGTGGAGTGATGGGCCGATCGTCCATCGAGGCCTTGCACCAGGCAGGCCACGACGTGGTCGGGCTCGTCCGTACGGACGAGCACGCCGCACGGCTGGCCGCCACGGGCGCCCAGCCGTGGAAGGGCGACCTGTACGACCGCCCGACGCTGACCGCCGGCATGAAGGGGTGCGACGCCGTCGCCAACCTCGCCACCAAGGTCCCGGTCGGCAGCAGCGCACTGCGACCCGGGTCGTTCAAGGCCATGGACCGCATCCGCCTCCACGGCTCCCGCGTCGTCGCCGACGCCGCCCGCCGGGCCGACGTCGGTCGCATCGTGCAGCAGAGCCTGAGCTTCATCTACGCCGACCACGGGGACGACTGGATCGACGAGCGCAGCGCCGTCGACGTGAGCCGGGCGAGCGAGCCGGTCGTCGTCGGCGAGGACAACGTGCGGGCGTTCGCCGACCAGGGCGGTGTGGCGATCAGCCTGCGCTTCGGCCTCATCACGGGGGAGGACGCCAACACCGCGTGGCTGTTCCGACGTGCCGCGGCGGGCCGCTCGATCGGCCTGGGCGAGGAGCTGTCGTGGATGCACGTCGTCCACCCGGACGACATCGGCACGGCGGTCGTCCACGCCCTCGTCGCGCCGGGGGGCCACTACAACGTCGGCTCCGAGCCGGTGCACCGCTGCGACTACGTCGACACGATCGCCCGCGCCGCCGGCCGCACCAGCGGTCGCTTCCTGCCGGGCTGGGTCCTGCGCGTCGGGGGGCAGCAGCTCGAGATCCTCACCCGCTCGCACCGCGTCAGCTCGCAGCTGTTCAGCGACCGCACTGGCTGGCAGCCCCGTCACCCGCACCTCACCCCGGCCTGGTTCGATGAGCTCGTCGAAGCCTGACCGGGCCGAGCAGGAGCGCCGCCGCAGGGCCGCGGAGCTGCTCGGGGACCTGATGCCCAGCACGACGTCGGACGAGACCGACGAGGGCTGGGGCGAACGGGCGGCGGGCTCGCGCGACGAGGAGTACCTCCGCGACGTCCCGCCGCACCACGGCGGCTAGAGCTGGGTCGTCCCGCCGGGACGGCTGGCCAGCGAGTCGCGGATCTCGCGCAGCAGGGCGATGTCCTCGCTGACGCCCTCGGGCTCGGGCTCCTTGCCCCTGTCGCGCAGCTCGTTGACCTTCTTCATCGGCACGACGATGAAGAAGTAGACGACCGCCGCGGTGATCGTGAACGTGATGGCCGAGTTGATGAATCCGCCCACGTCGATCAGCGTCTTGGGGTTGTTGCTGAAGATCTTGAAACCGAGCCCCTCGGCGGAGTTCCTGCCGCCGATCGCTGCCAGCAACGGATTGATGAACGACGAGGTGAACGAGCTCACCAAGGCCGTGAACGCAGTGCCGATGACGACAGCGACGGCGAGATCGACGATGTTGCCGCGGAGCAGGAAGTCCTTGAATCCCTTGAGCATGTCTTCCCCCTGTGTGGGTTCGTTGGGTGCCTCGACGATAGCGATGCCCCAGGAGGGCGACTAGGGACCATGGGGGGAGGATGTGATGACGCTGAACCGGGATCTCAGACCCGCGCCGGCCAGCCGCAGCGCATTCTTCTCCGTGGTCACCAGGCCCAGTGCGGTGGCGTCGGAGCCGTCGTCGGAGGAGGGGACGGTCACCACCTCCACGTCGCGGGCGACGACCTGCGCGGGGCTCTCGCCGTCCGGGTCGACCGCGACGACGTCGACCCGGTCGCCCACACGCACGGCTGCGGCGCCGTCCGCGCGATCCACGCGGATCGTGGTCAGCACGGCACCGGGCCCATAACCCGCCAGAGCGCCGGCCCTCACGACGCGGAAGTCGGTGACGACCTCGCCGGCCCGCATCGGTCCTGCGACCCGATGGCCGACCGCGGCGTCACGGCCCAGGGTGTGCGCAGGCGCAGCAGCGGACGGCAGGACCGCGGTCCGCAGGTCGTCCGCGCCGATGACGTGCCCGCTGCGCAGGTCGCGGTCGGCGACCTGCACGCGTACGCCGTCGGCGTCCTGCCTCAGCGAGGTCAGCGCCGCCAGGACCGCCAGACCGGCGAAGAGCGCGGCGAGCAGGCGACGGTGCTCGAGCACGAGCTCCTGGATCCGATCCATGCCGGGACTCTAGGAAGATCCGGCCGCGCGTGCCGTCCGTCGTCCACAGCCGGCGGACGGGCCGAGGTCAGGCGGCGGAGTCGTTGCCCGACGAGGCCGCCGGCTTGGGGTCGGCCTTGGCCGGCTTGCTGTCGCTGGAGGACGAGGTGCTCGCACTGGAGGTGGAGCTCGACGACGAGCTGGACGATCCGGAGCCCGAACGGCTGTCGGTCTTGTAGAAGCCCGAGCCCTTGAAGACGACGCCCACGGCGTTGAACACCTTGCGCAGATCGCCACCACAGGTGGGGCAGACGGTCAGCGCATCGTCGGTGAAGCTCTGCTGGACCTCCAGCGCTTCTCCGCAGTCCTTGCACTGGTACTGGTACTTCGGCACGACTTGCTCCCGCTCGATCGGAATTGCGTTACCAGAGTACAGTTGCGGCACCGTGACCGATCCCGTCCCTCCCGGAGCTCGTCGATGACTGAATGGCTGCTCCTGGCCACGTCCCTGCTCCTCATGCTCGCCTGCGGTGTGTTCGTCGCCGCGGAGTTCTCCTTCGTGACGGTGGACCGCGCCACGATCGAGCGCGACGCCGAGGCCGGCGACCGGGGTGCGCAGGGAACGCTGGTGGCGCTGCGGTCGCTGTCGACCCAGCTCAGCGGCGCCCAGCTGGGCATCACGATCACGAACCTGGCGATCGGCTACCTGGCGGAGCCGGCGATCGGCAAGATCCTCCACGACCCGCTGGAGGCGGCCGGTCTCGAGGGAGGCGCCCTGCGCGGCGTCTCGTACGGCATCGCGCTCATCCTCAGCACCGTGGTGACGATGCTGGTCGGTGAGCTCGTGCCGAAGAACTTCGCCCTCGCCCTCCCGCAACGCACCGCGGCGATGACGCAGCTGCCGCAGCGCATCTTCACCAAGGCGATGGCCTGGCCGATCCGCCTGCTCAACGGCATGGCGAACGCGATCCTGCGGGCGCTCGGCGTCGAGCCGCAGGAGGAGCTCCGCTCCGCCCGGTCGCCCGTCGAGCTGCGGTCGCTCGTGCTCCGCTCGGCGATCGAGGGCGCGATCGACGACGAGACCGCCGACCTGGTCGCCCGCAGCATCGCGTTCGGCGACCGCACCGCCGCCGACGTGCGCACGCCGCGGGTGCGCGTGCACTTCCTCGACGGCCGCGACACCGCGTACGACGTCATCGAGGCGACCCGGCAGACCGGCCACTCCCGGTTCCCGGTGACCGGCAGGGGACCGGACGACATCCTGGGCATCGTCGACGTCAAGCAGGCGGTGAGCATCGACGTCGCCCGGCGTCGCAACGTGCGCCTGGTGGACATCATGGCGCCGGCCACGACCGTCCCCGACAGCATCGAGCTCGACCCGCTGCTGTCGGTGCTGCGCGAGCAGGGCATGCAGATGGCGATCGTCGTGGACGAGTACGGCGGGACCGACGGCGTCGTCACGCTGGAGGACCTGGTCGAGGAGATCGTCGGCGACATCGCCGACGAGCACGACCGGGTCTCCGCCCGCAGCCGGCACCGCCGCGACGGCACGTGGTCGTTGTCCGGTCTGCTGCGTCCCGACGAGGTCCTCGAGCAGACCGGCATCGCCCTGCCGGAGGGCGAGGACTACGAGACGATCGCCGGTCTCATCCTGGAGAAGCTCGGACGCATCGGCGTCCGCGGCGACGTCGTGGCGCTGACCGTCGACCGCACGCCCGACGACGACGAGGACGAACCGGAGCCGCTGCACGTGGCGCTGACCATCGACCGGATGGAGGGCCGCCGCATCGACCGCGTCTCCCTCACGGTCATCGACGACGACCCCGAAGCAGGAGCGACGGCATGAGCGACTGGGGAGGCGTCGCCCTGACGTTCGTGCTGCTGGCGCTGAACGCCTTGTTCGTCGCGGCGGAGTTCGCGCTGATCTCGGCGCGACGCACGCAGCTGGAGCCGCGCATCGCGGCCGGCTCGCGCCCCGCGCGCATGGCCATGCGCGCGATCGAGAGCATCACCCAGGTCATGGCCGCCGCCCAGCTGGGCATCACGATCTGCTCGCTGGGTCTCGGCGCGGTGGGCGAGCCCGCGGTCGCCCACCTGATGGAGCCCGTGTTCGAGGCGATCGGCCTCCCGGACGATGTCGTCCACCCCGTCTCGTTCGTCATCGCGATGACGCTGGTCGTGGGTGCCCACGTGGTCCTCGGCGAGATGGTGCCCAAGAACCTCGCACTCGTCGGTCCCGACCGGGCGGCGCTGGTCCTGGGCCCGTTCATGCTCGGGGTCGTCTTCGTCCTCAAGCCGTTCGTCCTGCTGCTGAACGGCGCGGCCAACCTGGCGGTGCGGCTGTTCCGGGTCGAGCCGGTCGACGAGGTCGCCTCGACGTACAGCCACGACGAGGTCGCCGGCCTGGTGGAGGAGTCCCGCCGCGAGGGACTGCTCGACGAGGACGAGTACGGACTCGTCTCGGGCGCCCTGGACTTCTCCGACGGAACAGTCGACCAGGTGCTGCTGCCGCGCGCCGGGCTGGTCACGATCCCGCCGAGCGCGACGCCGGTCGAGGTCGAGCGGGCGTGTGCCGAGACGGGGTTCTCGCGCTTCCCGGTCGTGGACGACGACGGTGACATGACCGGCTACCTGCACATCAAGGACGTCCTGGAGACCGACGAGCGGTCCCGTCAGGTGACGATCGCCGACAAGTGGCTGCGGCCCCTCGCGACGGTCTCGGCCGGATCCGGTCTCTACGAGGCGCTGCGGACGATGCAGACCCGCGGATCGCACATGGCCCGCGTCGCGGACCAGAGCGGCACCGTGGTCGGCGTCATCATGCTGGAGGACGTCCTTGAGGAGCTCGTCGGCGAGATCCGCAGCGGTCGGCCCGCGGCGGGCCGGTCCTCCTGACGGGCTCCCGTCGCTGTCGCTGCGTGCAGGGACGTGGGACAGAATGTCTCCCGTGCGCCGCCTCCTGATCGTCATCGCTGGTCTGCTCTCCGTCCTGATCGTCGGGGTCGCGATCTTCTCCTTCGTCACGGTGCGCAAGTCGTTCCCGGACACCAAGGGCGAGGTCCAGATCTCCGGGCTCAAGGGCGAGGTGGAGATCAAGCGCGACGGCAAGGGCATCCCCCAGATCTACGCCGACACCCCCGAGGACCTGTTCCTCGCACAGGGCTACGTGCACGCGCAGGACCGCTTCTACGAGATGGACTTCCGCCGGCACGTCACCTCCGGCCGGCTGGCCGAGCTGGTCGGTGACGCCGCCCTCGACACCGACAAGTACGTCCGCACGCTGGGCTGGCGCCGGGTCGCGGAGAAGGAGGTCGCCCTCCTCGACGACAGCACGCTGTCGCTGGTCAAGGCGTACGCCCGCGGGGTCAACTCCTACATCGACAGCCGCTCGGGCTCCGAGCTGTCGCTGGAGTACGCCGTGCTGGGCCTGACCGGCCCGGACTACACCCCCGAGCCGTGGAGCGTGGTGGACTCGCTCGCCTGGATCAAGGCCATGGCGTGGGACCTCCGCAGCAACATGACCGACGAGATCGACCGGGTGCTCGCGACGCAGAAGCTGACCGTCGCCCAGGTCGAGGAGCTGTACCCGGGCTTCCCCGAGAACCACCACACGATCGTCGGGGACGAGGGGACCGTCCAGGACGGTGCGTTCGTGGACGAGGCCCCCACTGCGGCCGGTCTCGCGCGCACGGCCGTCGCGTCGCTCAAGAAGGCGAAGTCCAGCGCGGAGGCGCTCCCGGCCCTGCTCGGCATCGGTGACGGCATCGGCTCCAACTCCTGGGTGGTCGCCGGGGACCACACCGCCACCGGCAAGCCGATCCTCGCGAACGACCCGCACCTCGCGCCCTCGATGCCCGGCATCTGGTACCAGGTCGGCCTGCACTGCCGGGTCGTCAGCAAGGCCTGCCCGTACGACGTCGCGGGCTTCTCCTTCTCGGGCCTGCCCGGTGTGGTCGTGGGGCACAACGCCAAGATCGCGTGGGGCGTGACCACGATGTACGCCGACGTGGCCGATCTCTACCTCGAACGGGTCGAGGGGGACACGTACGAGTACGACGGCAAGCAGGTCCCGCTCGAGACCCGCCGGGAGACGTTCAAGATCGCCGGCGAGAAGTCCCAGACGATCACAGTCCGCTCGACGCGTCACGGCCCGATCCTGTCGGATCTGGACGAGGACGCCGAGGACGTCGGCGAGAGCGCGCAGAAGACCGCGACCCGCGGCTCGTACGAGGTGGCGCTGCGGTGGACCGCGCTCGACCCCGAGCCGACGATCAAGGCCGTCTTCGCCCTCGGCCGGGCCCAGGACTGGGACGAGTTCCGGGCCGCCGCGAAGCTCTTCACGGTGCCCTCGCAGAACCTGCTGTACGCCGACGTCGAGGGCAACATCGGCTACCAGTCACCCGGCACGATCCCGATCCGCAAGAAGGGCGACGGCCGCTGGCCGGTGCCGGGATGGGACCCGTCCTACGGCTGGAAGGGCTCGATCCCGTTCGACGAGCTGCCGACCGTCCTCAACCCCGACGAGGGCTTCATCGTCACGGCCAACAACAAGGTCATCGGCGACCAGTACCCGAACCTCCTGGGCGCCGACACCGCGGCGGGCTACCGCTCCGAGCGCATCCGCGACCTCCTCGAGCTCCGGACCCAGTCACCGGGCCAGGGCAAGGGGCTGGGCGTCGAGGACATGTCGCGCATCCAGAACGACACCTACAGCGCGAACGCCGCCCGGCTGGTGCCCCAGCTGCTGAAGGTCGACCCGGGCAGCCGCTACTACCGCCAAGGCCAGCAGACGCTGACGAAGTGGGACTTCAAGCAGGATGCGGACTCGCCCGGCGCGGCGTACTTCAACTCGGTCTGGCGTCACCTGCTGAAGCTCACGTTCCAGGACGAGCTCCCCGAGGCCGTGTGGCCCGAGGGCGGTGAGCGCTGGTTCAGCGTCGTGAGCGACATCCTCGACAGGCCCGGCAGCCACTGGTGGGACAACGTCTCGACCCCCGAGAGGGAGACCCGCGACCAGATCCTGACGCAGGCGCTGCGCGACGCCCGCGACGAGCTGACGATGATCCAGTCCCGCAGCCCGAAGCAGTGGCGGTGGGGCACGATGCACAAGCTCGAGCTGGTCAACCAGACGCTGGGGGACTCCGGCATCGGTCTGGTCAACCGGCTGTTCAACCGCGGGCCGTACCGGGTCGCGGGCGGCAGCGGCATCGTCAACGCGACGAGCTGGGACGCGACCGAGGGGTACGAGGTCACGGCGGTGCCGTCGATGCGGATGATCGTCGACCTCGACGACGTGGACCGGTCGCGATGGATCCAGCTGACCGGCGCCTCGGGCCATGCGTTCCACGACCACTACGTCGACCAGCAGAAGCTGTGGAGCAAGGGCGAGACGCTGCCGTGGGTGTTCACCCCGAAGGCGGTCGACGAGGCCACCGACGACACGCTGACCCTCGTGCCGCGGGGCCGGGCCTGATCCGTTCCGGAGCGGGTCAGGGGACGCGGAACAGGCCGGCCGGGGTCACGGCCATCTGCACGGGCACGTCGTGCGGCTCGTGCGGGACCTCGGGGAGCAGCTCGTGGGTGAAGACGACCGCGCACAGCGGCGTGGTCACCGCCTCCAGGGCGCGGTCGTAGTAGCCGGCCCCCCTGCCGAGTCGGTGGCCGGAGTGGTCGACCGCGAGCGCCGGCAGCAGCACCACGTCGCAGCCATGCGGCGTGTCCTGCCCGAGACGCGGTCCGTCCGGCTCCGGGATGCCCAGGGCGCTGACGCTGAGAGCGGCCGCCGGGTCGTGGACCACCCAGTCGAGCACGCCGCCGGGCAGGCTCACGGGCACGACGACCTCGATGCCCCGCTCGTGCAGTCCGGCGATCGTCGCACCAGTGCCGGGCTCGGTGGACATCGAGAGGTAGCAGGCGATCCGGCGCGCCCGGGCCACCACCGGCACGGCCAGCACGTGCAGCGCGATCGCCTCTGCGGCGCCGGCGCGCTCGGCGGGTGTCATCGCCCGCCTGCGGGCGAGCAGCTCGCTGCGCACCTGTGCCTTGGTCACGGGCCTGAGGCTAACCTAGGGCGCGGGTGGACAGGGAGAAACTCGTGAGCGGAGCGGCGGACATGGACGGACTCGAGCAGGCACAACAACGGATGGCGGACGCCGGGGTGCCCCAGCGCGCGATCGACGTCTTCGCCTCGTTCTACGACCAGCTGCGGCAGGGCGGGACGGGCATGATCCCCGAGTCGGAGGTCGATCCGCTCACCGACGTCGACCACGCCGGGGCGATCTCTCCCAGTGACGAGGAGTGCCGCGAGGCCGCTGCGGTCACCGCCGTGATCAAGCTCAACGGCGGGCTCGGCACCTCGATGGGGCTCGACCGCGCCAAGACGCTGCTGCCCGTGCGCCCGGACCTGACGTTCCTGGACGTCATCGCCGGCCAGGTGCGCAGCGTGCGCGCCGAGCTCGGGGTCACGCTGCCGCTGCTGTTCATGAACAGCTTCCGCACCCGCGACGACACCCTCGCGGCGCTCGCGAAGTACGACGACCTGGCGGTCGAGGGCCTGCCGCTGGACTTCCTGCAGAACCGCGAGCCCAAGCTGCGCGCCGACGACCTGACCCCGGTGGACTGGCCGAAGGACCCGTCGCTGGAGTGGTGCCCGCCGGGCCACGGCGATCTCTACACCGCGCTCGAGGTGTCCGGGATCCTCGACGCCCTGATCGACGCCGGCTACCGCTATGCGACGGTCTCGAACGCCGACAACCTCGGGGCCGCGCCCGACCCGGCGATGATGGCCTGGTTCGCGGCGTCCGGAGCCCCCTATGCCGCCGAGGTCTGCCGCCGCACGCCCGCCGACATCAAGGGTGGGCACCTGGTCGTCCGCAAGAGCGACGGACGCCTGGTCCTGCGCGAGACGGCGCAGACCCCCGACGAGGACGCCGCCGCCGCTGCGGACCCGCAGAAGCACCGCTACTTCCACACCAACAACCTCTGGTTCGACCTCCGCGTGATGAAGTCGACGTTGGAGGCCCGCGACGGCATCCTCGGCCTGCCGCTCATCCGCAACACCAAGACCGTCGACCCGACCGACCCGTCCTCGCCCAAGGTGATCCAGATCGAGTCCGCCATGGGCGCCGCGGTGGAGGTCTTCGACGGCGCCACCGCGATCGAGGTCGACCGCTCCCGGTTCCTGCCGGTCAAGACGACGAACGACCTGCTGCTGCTGCGCTCCGACGTCTACGGCGTCGGGGACGACTTCCGGGTGCGGTCCACCGTCCGCTCGGCGCCGCTGGTCAACCTGGACCGGCGATTCTTCACCACCATCGCAGACTTCGACGCCCGGATCCCGACGCCGCCGTCGTTGGCCGAGGCCACCTCGCTGACGGTCAAGGGCGACTGGCGTTTCGGCCGCGACGTCGTGGTGCGCGGAGACGTGACGCTCGACGACACGGGCGCCGCCGAGAGCGTCGACGCCGGGTCGCGGTTAGGCTGAGCGGCATGTCGACAGGAGAAACCGGCGACGGATCGGAGCAGGGCGTGTTGCCGATCGATCCGGGAGCTCCTCGCAGCGCGGGGGACGAAGAGCTGACCCAACCGGTCGCTCCACCCACGAAGGCGCCCGGGCAGACGCAGCCCCAGCAGGCCCAGCCGCAAGCTGCACAGGCCCAGCCCGCGCAGCCGTCCCGGCCCCGTCCCGCGAGCATCCGCGAGGGCGTGCTGACCGTCGAGGACCACCTCGAGAAGATCCTGCGCGGCATCGGGCCCCTCGCGGCGTACGACCAGCCGCTCGTCGAGTCGCTCGGTCTGCCCCTCCACGAGGCGTTCGTGTCGCCGATGGACCTGCCGTTGTTCGACAACTCCTCGATGGACGGCTACGCGGTCCGGTCCGAGGACGTCGCCATGGCCGGCCCGGACAACCCCGTGATGCTCCCGGTGGTGGGCGAGATCCAGGCCGGGTCCGCCAAGCCGTTCGCGATCAGTGCAGGCACGGCCGTCAAGATCATGACCGGCGCGCCGATCCCGCGTGGCGCCGACGCGGTCGTGCCGCTGGAGGACACCGACCGCGGCAACGCCCGCGTGCAGATCTTCGCGTCGGCCAAGCGGGGCGACCGCATCCGGCCCCGGGGCGAGGACGTGACCAAGGGCGACACCGTGCTGGGCGAGGGCACCGTGCTCGGTCCCCGCGAGATCGGGCTGCTGGCTGCGCTCGGGGCACCGCGGGTCAAGGCCCGGCCGCGTCCGCGGGTCGTCGTGATCTCGACCGGCAGCGAGCTGCGCGAGCCCGGCACCCACCTGGACTACGACTCGATCAACGACGGCAACAGCTACATGCTGGCCGCAGCCGTGCGTGAGGCCGGCGCGATCTGCTACCGCGTGGGGGCCGTCGACGACAACCCCCGCACGTTCCAGCGGGTCCTGTCCGAGCAGCTCGTCCGCGCCGACCTCGTCGTCACCAGCGGCGGCATCAGCAAGGGCGACCACGACGTCGTCAAGGAGACGCTGTCGGCGCTCGGCACGGTCGAGTTCAACGAGGTCGCGATGCAGCCGGGCAAGCCGCAGGGCTTCGGGCGCGTCTTCGACGAGCAGACCCCGATCATCACCCTGCCCGGCAACGCCGTGTCGGCCTACGTCTCGTTCGAGGTCTTCGTGCTCCCGGCGATCCGGCGCATGATGGGCCGCACCCCGTACCGCCGGCCGATGGTCCACGCGGTGCTCGCCTCGGACATCCGGTCACGTCCCGGTGTCCGTCAGTACGTCCGCGGCGTCTTCGAGGTCACCCACCGCGGAGCGAAGGTCACCCCGCTGGCCGGTGCCGGCTCGCACCTCGTCGGCACTCTCGCCAAGGCCAATGCGCTCATCATCGTCGGCGAGGACCAGACCGCGCTCAACATGGGCGACACCGTCCGCACGCTCGTGCTCGACAGGCCGTTCTAGTGGCCGACCGGCTGACCCACGTCGACGAGTCCGGCGCGGCCCGCATGGTCGACGTGACCGCGAAGGACGTCACCGCCCGGACGGCGACCGCCCGCGGCCGGGTCGAGATCAGCGACGAGGTCGTCACGCTGCTGCAGGGCGACGGCGTGCCGAAGGGCGACGCCCTCGCGGTCGCGCGCATCGCCGGCATCATGGCGACCAAGCGCACGCCCGACCTCATCCCGTTGTGCCACCCGCTGGCGATCGGTGGCGTCGAGGTCGACCTCGAGGTGGAGACCTCGCCCCAGGGTCAGGGCGCGGTCCTGATCCGGGCCACCGTGCGCACGGCCGACCGCACGGGCGTGGAGATGGAGGCGCTGACCGCGGTCAGCGTCGCGGCGCTGACGGTCGTCGACATGGTCAAGGCGGTCGACAAGCTCGCGCGCATCACCGACATCGAGGTCGTCGCGAAGTCCGGCGGCAAGAGCGGCGACTGGCAGCGATGAGCGGCTCCCGGCGGGCGGCCGTCGTCGTCGCGTCCAACCGGGCCGCGGCCGGGGTGTACGAGGACGAGACCGGACCGCTGATCGTCGAGGCGCTGGCGGCGTGGGGCTTCGAGGTCGGACCGCCCGTCGTCGTCGGTGACGGCGACCCGGTCGCCCTCGCGATCGCCGCGGCGCTCGCCGACGGGGTCTCCGCCGTCGTCACGACCGGCGGCACCGGCATCAACCCGACGGACAGCACGCCCGAGGCGACCCGTCCGCTGCTCGACCGCGAGCTGCCCGGCGTCGCGGAGGCCATGCGAGCACGTGGTGTCGCCGCCGGCGTGCCCACTGCCGCCCTCTCGCGAGGTCTCGCAGGCGTCGCGGGCAACGCGATCGTCGTCAACCTCCCGGGGTCCCGCGGCGGGGTCAAGGACGGGCTGGCCGTGCTCGCCGAGATCCTGCCGCACGCCGTGGACCAGCTGCACGGCGGCGACCACCCGCGGAGCGAGCCCTGAGCCCGGGCTGGCCCGTCGAGCTGCGGCACGGCTCGGTGGGGGTCCGACCGGTGCGGCGTCGTGACGCGCGGGCGTGGGCGCGGCTGCGCAGCGAGAACGCCGAGTGGCTGGGTCCGTGGGAGGCCACGCTGCCGCGTGAGGCCGGCAGTCCTGCGAGCTCGTACGTCGGCATGATCAGCACGCTGCGCCGGAGGGCGCGGCAGGGCCACGCGATGCCCTTCGCGCTGACCTGGGACGGGGAGCTCGTCGGGATGCTCACCGTGAACGGCATCACCTGGGGCTCGGCCCGCTGGGCCAACCTGGGCTACTGGGTCTCGCGCAGCCACGCGGGTCGGGGCATCACGCCCACCGCGGTCGCCCTCGTCTGCGACCACCTGCTCACCACGGTGGGACTGCACCGCATCGAGATCGCGATCCGGCCCGAGAACGGCGCGAGCCTGCGGGTCGTCGAGAAGCTCGGCTTCAGCGAGGTCGGGGTGGCCCGGCGGTTCCTGCACATCGCGGGGGAGTGGCGCGATCACCGGATCTTCCAGGTCCTGGCCGAGGACGTGCCGGGCGGGCTGATGGCCCGGCTCCAGGCCCCCGGTGCGGCCCCGGACGCGTCCTGAGCCGACCTTTTCGGGCCCCGACCACATCCGCCACAGAAGTTCTCCTGCGACACACGCGGCGGGTGCGCCTGAACGGGGTCGCGACGGCCTACCGTTTTGACCGTGGGTCCGAGCAGTGGGTTGATCATCGCGTTCGTCGTCGTTGTCTGGGCGGCGTACTTCATTCCGCTTGCCCTGCGCCGCTATGACGACGCCACCAAGAACGAGTCCATCGAGACGACCGGCGCACTCAGCCGCGTCATCACGAAGCCGCAGCCCGCGGCCGCACCTGCGGCCCCGTCTGCGCGGGCGACCGCCGACACGCCGGCCGCCAAGACTGCAACCGCCAAGACTGCGACCGCCAAGACTGCACCGGCCGAGAAGGCGGCGCCCGAGCGCGCCCTCGACCGACCGGCCGCCCGGCTCGCCGCACGCCGCCGCCGTCGCACCCTCCTGACCCTGCTGGGCCTCACCGCCGTCGTCGTCGCGCTCGCCGTGGCGAGTGTCCTGCCGATGCCGGCGATCGCAGCCCCCGTCGCGCTGGTCGCTGCGTGGCTCGTGGCCTGCCGCATCCAGGTGCGGGGCGAGCGAGGCATCGCGCGCGACAAGAAGCCGCGTGCCACCGCCGACACGTCCCGGCCGGCCGCTCGTACCGGCGCGAAGGGCAAGGCGAAGTCCAGCCCCAAGGCCAAGCCCGTCTCCTCGGCGGACGAGGAGACGATCATCGTCTCCGGCCTCTTCGAGGACATCGACCCGGGCCGCAAGCACGAGATGGAGGTCGTCGACCTCGAGGCGGACGCCCTGGACGACCAGATCGTCATCGCGGTGCCGTCGATCTCGTCCTCCGGCGACGCTTTGTGGGACCCGCTGCCCGTCACCCTGCCGACATACGTCACCAAGCCGCGGGCCGGCCGCACGGTCCGCACGATCGACTTCTCCCAGCCCAACACCTGGACCTCCGGACACATCGAGGGCGAGGATGTCGAGCTGCCGAAGCGGGTCGACGACGCGGGAGAGGAACGCCGCGCGGTGGGCCACTGAAGGGCCTGATAAAGTTGCGGAGCACTCGCACGGTGAGTGCACCGCAACACAAGACCTGGGGCATTGGCGCAGTTGGTAGCGCGCTTCGTTCGCATCGAAGAGGTCAGGAGTTCGAATCTCCTATGCTCCACCAGTAGAAGGCCCGACCGTCACCGGTCGGGCCTTCTCGCATTTCCGGGACATGGGCCGTGCGGGACGAGGCGCTGCGGCAGGCGATCGATGAGGCGAGGAAGCGGCAGGCAGCGGTGGACGGCCTCGACGAACGGCTCAGCGGGGACTCGGACGCGGCCGCCGGCGGCTAGGTCATGAGCGGTGGGTCCGCCGGATGAAAGCATGGTCGTGACGAACTGTCTTTCATAGTTCTTTCGGACCATTTCTCGTCCAAATGACAATGGGACCTTAGTCCCGGACTTAGGTTTCCTCGTTGGGAGCCGCCGCCCGACCCGGGCCGGCGCACAACGCATGAGGGAGCACCATGTCCAAGTTCAGCTACGCCCTTGCCTTCATCTCGGCCACGATGTTCCAGGCCAAGGATCGCCGTGAGGAGAAGGGCGCCACCGCAGTCGAGTACGGCCTGCTCGTGGCCCTGATCGCCGGGGTCATCATCGCTGTAGTCGCCCTGTTGGGTAAGGACATCAACACGCAGTTCACGAAGATCACGGATCAGCTCTGATCCCTCCGCGGCCCGCTCGAGCGGGTCGCCACGCGGTGCGGCAGATGAGGGATCTGCCGCACCGCGTCCCCTGCTTCAAGTCCTGAGGGAGACGACGTGAAGAAGCAATACCTGGCGGTCGCCGTGGCCGTGCTGCTGGCCGTGCTCGGCGTCGCGGCGCTGGTGTCGTACGCGAACGGTGCCGACGACCGTGCGTTCGAGGGCACCGAGATGGTCCCCGTGCTGCGCGCGACCGCCGACGTCCCGGCGGGCACGCCGGTCAGCGAGCTGTCGGACAGCCTGGAGACCGCCCGCGTGCCCCGTGCAGCGCTCGTGCCCGGAGCGGTCACGAGCCTGGACGACCTGGCCGGCCAGGTCGCCGTCGTCGCGCTGGTGCCGGGCGATCAGCTCAGCACCGCCAAGCTCGGCGCGGCCGAGACGGTCAAGGAGGACCTGACGCTCTCCAAGGGCATGCAGGAGCTGACGATCCCCGTCTCCGGTGCCCGCTTGGTCGGTGGGGCGGTGAAGGCCGGGGACCGGGTCGGGGTGTTCTCCAGCTACGACGGGGCCACCGGCAACCCCATCAACAACCTGCTCGTGCTCCGGGTCGACAACGGCGTGGCCGGGGCCGAGGACGCGGCCGGGACCCTTGTGACGGTGGCAGTCAAGACCCTCGACGCCGAGAAGCTCGTCCACACGCTCGAGTTCGGCAAGATCTGGCTGAGCAAGCAGAACGACGACACCGACACCCGCGGTGGCAAGGCGATCACGTCGAAGGACGTCCTGTCATGAGCATCGCACTGATCGTGGGCGCCGACGACGAGACCGCAGCGCGGATGAGCGCGGCGATCGGCCACCAGGCCGTGGCGCTGTCGGTCGAGTCGGTCTCCAGCACGTCCGCCAGCCTGCTGCGCGGTCTCGACCCCGTGACGCTGCCCGAGGCGATCGTCTTCAGCTCGGCGCTGCCGGTCGCACGGTCGCTGAGCATGGCGGCCGAGGTGCACGCGGTCCGGCCGGACATCGACATGGTGCTGATCGCCGCGGTCGAGAAGGAGACCATGCTCGACGCGATGCGCGTCGGCATCCGCGACCTGGGCGCGTCGCTCGACGACCCGTCGGTGCTGGCGGGCCTGCGGGACCGGCTCGACGCGCGGGCCGACGCCGGTCGCGCCGCAGCGACGTCGCCGGTCGCCGCGGCAGCGCCCACCGAGTTCACGTCGCGGACCATCACCGTGCTGTCGCCGAAGGGCGGGGTCGGCAAGACGAGCATCTCCAGCAACCTCGCCGTCGCCCTGGCCCGGGAGGCGCCGATGGAGACGGTGCTGGTCGACCTCGACCTGCAGTTCGGGGACCTGACGACCGTCCTGGACCTGAAGCCGACGTACACGCTGAAGGACGCGTTCGGTCTGGGCGCACGGGACAACCTGCTGCTGAAGACCTACCTCACCGTCCACTCCGCCGGCTTCTACGTGCTGTGCGGCGCGGACTCCCCGGCGGCGAACGACAAGGTGACCGGGGAGCAGGTGGCGCAGCTGATCCGCCAGCTGCAGGACCAGTTCCGCTACGTGGTCATCGACACCGCGGCGGGCCTGGACGACGCGACCCTCGCGGCCCTGGAGTGCACGGACGACGCGGTCATCGTCACGACGATGGACGTCGCCTGCCTGCGCAGCGTGCAGCGGGAGATGCAGCTGCTGACCGAGCTGGGCCTGCTGCCTGCGTCGCAGCACGTCGTGGTGAACTTCGCCGACAAGGCCTCCGGCCTGCGCATCAAGGACGTCGAGGCCGTGCTGGGTGCGCCGGTCGACGTCGTGCTGCCCCGCAGCAAGGACATCCCGATCGCCTCGAACCGCGGCGTCCCGGTCCTGGTCAGCTCGAAGTCCGGGCCGTTCGTGAAGTCGATCAAGGTCCTCGGCAAGCGCATCTTCACCGGCGCCCGCGTCGCGGAGTCCCGGCGCGGGCACAAGCGGCTGGAGGTCGTGTGAGGCTCAGCGACCGGCTCGACGCGATCCGCGAGCGGACGCTCGCCGACCTCGACGCCCCTCAGGACGAGGCGTTCGACAGCGCGGACGCGATGGCGTCGGTCACGGACGGCTTCGCGGAGGTCAAGGCGCGGGCCTCGGAGGCGCTCTTCGAGCGGCTCGGCACCCGGGTCAACGACTCGACGTTGACCGAGGGCCAGCTGCACGAGCTCGTGCGGGACGAGCTGGGCGGCATCGTCGCGGCCGAGACCCTGCTGACCGCGGACGAGCGGCGGCGGCTGATGCGGGAGGTCCAGGACGACGCGATCGGTCTCGGCCCGCTGCAGCGCATGCTCGACGACGACTCGATCACCGAGATCATGGTCAACACGTACAACCAGGTCTACGTCGAGCGGCACGGCCGGCTGCAGGCGTCCCCGGCCCGGTTCAGCTCCGAGGCCCACCTGCGGCGCATCATCGAGCGCATCGTCGCGAAGGTCGGCCGCCGGATCGACGAGTCGTCCCCCCTCGTCGACGCGCGACTGGCCGACGGCTCGCGCGTCAACGCGGTCATCCCGCCTCTCGCGGTCGACGGCTCGTCGCTGACCATCCGGAAGTTCTCCCGCAACCCGCTCAGCGTCAGCGACCTGGTCGGCTTCGGCACGATGTCCGAGCAGATGGCGCACCTGCTGCACGCGTGCGTCCAGGCCAAGCTCAACATCCTCGTCAGCGGCGGCACCGGCACCGGCAAGACGACGCTGCTGAACGTGCTGTCGGGGTTCATCCCGCGCGGCGAGCGCATCGTGACGATCGAGGACGCCGTCGAGCTCAAGCTCCAGCAGCCCCACGTCGTCCGGCTGGAGAGCCGCCCACCGAACATCGAGGGCAGCGGCGAGGTGCGCATCCGCGACCTGGTGCGCAACGCGCTGCGCATGCGCCCGGACCGGATCGTGGTGGGGGAGTGCCGCGGCGGCGAGGCCCTCGACATGCTGCAGGCGATGAACACCGGCCACGACGGCTCGCTGTCGACGCTGCACGCCAACTCCCCGCGGGACGCGATGGCGCGCCTGGAGACGCTCGTGCTCATGGCCGGCATGGACCTGCCCCTGCGCGCGATCCGCGAGCAGGCCGCCTCGGCGGTCGACCTGATCGTCCAGATCGGCCGGCTGCGTGACGGCTCGCGCCGGATCACGCACGTCACCGAGGTGCACGGCATGGAGAACGACACGATCGTCCTGCAGGACGTGTTCGTGTTCGACTTCGCCGCAGGGGTCGACCAGCACGGCCGGTTCCTGGGCCAGGCCCTGCCGACCGGTGTGCGTCCCCGCTTCAGCGAGCGGTTCGACGACCTCGGCATCCCGTTCGACCTGGCCAGCCTCAACGTGACCAGGGAGGCCTGACCGTGCTCCTCCTCGGCGTCCTGCTCATCATGGGGGCCATCGTCGCGGGATTCGTCGCCTTCGGCGGGGCCCCGGTCGGTCGGGTGCCCGCGGATCGCGTCGCGGCCCTGTCGCTGAAGCCGCGTGAGACGGCGCTCTCGCGCGTCACGGACAGCCTGGTGGTGGGCGTCGAGTCCGTCCTGCGCCGCCGCGGGTGGCGTCCGTTCAGTGCTCGTGAGCTCGAGCTCGCGGGAGTGTCCACGCCGGTCCCGCGTCTCGTGGTCCTGATCCTCAGTGTCACGGTCGCGATGTTCGCCCTCGGTCTCGTCCTCGCGAACGCCCTCGTGGGCATCCTGCTCGGTGCGCTGGTCCCGTTCGCCGCGAAGGCCTGGCTCAGCATCCGCGGCACCCGGCTGTGCAACAGGTTCGCCGCCCAGCTGCCGCAGACGCTGCAGATGATGGCAGCGTCACTGCGGGCCGGGCACAGCCTCCCCCGGGTGCTGGACGCGGTGTCGCGGGAGACCGATGCCCCGACGTCCACCGAGCTGGCACGCGTCGTGAACGAGAACCGGCTGGGACGGGACCTGGTGGAGTCGCTCGAGACCGTGGCCGAGCGCATGCGCTCGCAGGACTTCGTCTGGGTGGCGGGGGCGATCGCGGCGCAGCGCGAGACCGGCGGCAACCTCAACGAGATCCTCGACCAGGTGGCCGAGACGATCCGGGAGCGTCACCACATCCGGATGCAGGTCAAGTCCCTGTCGGCGGAGGGGCGCCTGTCGGCGGTCATCCTGATGGCCCTGCCGGTGCTGATCGGCCTCTACTACACCGTCGTGAGCGCCGAGACGATGACGGTCTTCGTCGGCACCGCGATCGGCAAGCTGCTGCTGCTGGGCAGCGCGGTCATGTACGTGCTCGGCGGCCTGTGGATGCGCTCCGTCGTGAAGATCGACTTCTAGGGGGATTGGTGCTCGTTCTCGGACTCGTCCTCATCCTGGCCGCCGTCGCGGTGCTGTCGGTCGCCAGCGGCCTGGTCATGCTGCCGTCGGCCACGCTGCGCCACCGGGCTCGTGCCCTGGCGGCGCCCGAGGTGCGCGAGAAGGGCTGGCAGCGACTGCGCGCCGACGTGTCCACCGACGGGATCCTGGCGAGGCTCACGGCGCCCACGCTGATCCGCCGCATCGAGCGCAACCTCGTCCTCGCCGGGCGTCCCGACGGCTGGCCGCTGCGCCGGGTCATCGTGGCCAAGCCCGTCGCTGCGCTGCTCGGGGTGCTCTTCGCGTGGGTCCTGCTGAGCAGCTCGACGTCCCTGCTGGTCGTCCTGGTGGCTCTCGGGGCGGTCGTCCTGGCGTACTTCGTGCCGGACCTGCTGATCTACAACTCCGCGGTCAAGCGGCAGGAGGCGATTCAGAAGGCCCTGCCGGACATGCTCGACCAGATCGTCATCTCGATCGAGGCCGGCGTCGGCTTCGAGCAGGCGCTGACCAAGGTCGCCGACAGCAACGAAGGTCCGCTCAAGGACGAGATCGTCCGGCTGTTGCAGGACGTGTCCCTCGGCATGTCGCGCCGCGACGCGTACGCCGCGCTGGCCGACCGCACCTCGGTCGACGAGCTCAAGGGGTTCGCCAAGGCGCTCGTACAGGCCGAGCAGTACGGCATCTCCATCTCGTCCGTCGTCCGCACCCAGGCCACCGAGATGCGCCTCTCGCGGCGCATGCGCGCCGAGGCCCGGGCTCAGCAGGTCCCGGTCAAGATCCTGCTGCCGCTCATGTCGTGCATCCTGCCCGTCCTGTTCATCATCGTGCTCGGCCCCGCCGTGGTGTCCGCGTATGCGAGGAACTGAGGCGGAGGGGATGACGAGCCCCTCGACCCGGCGTGCGGACGACCGCGACCGCGGCGCCGCGATGGTCGAGTTCGCGCTGATCCTCCCGGTCCTCGTGGCGCTCATCTTCGGCATCATCAGCTACGGCTACATGCTGAGCTACCGCCAGGGCCTCAGCCAGGGCGCCAGCGAGGCCGCCCGCGCGGCGGCCATCGTCCCGTCGGGGATGCCGGCGGCGGCCAAGCTGGCCAAGGCCACCACGGCCCTCAACGACGCGATGGGCAGCTACGGCGTCAGCTGCGCGGGCGGCGTCCTGAGGCATGACGGAGCGGCCAGCGGCTCGTGCTCGATCCAGACGAGCACGGCCTGCCCGCAGGACTCGTCGCGTCGCTGCGCGGTCGTGACGGTCACGCACGCGTACCGCGCCCATCCGCTGATCTCGTCCTTCCCCGGCCTCGGCATCACGCTTCCGGAGAACCTCAGCTACACCGCCGTCGTGGAAGTGAACTGACGTGGGCCTCCGACGTCGGCAGGACGAGCGCGGCACCGTGCTCGTGATGGTCGTGCTGCTGATGACGGTGCTGCTGACGTTCACCGCGTTCGCGGTCGACCTCGGCGTGCAGCGCGTAGCCCGGCGCGACATGCAGTCGCTGTCGGACGCCGTGGCGCTGGACCTCGCGCGCCAGCTCAAGGGACGCAGCGCAGCGACGATCCTGGCCGACCCGGCGTTCGACCGAGTCCTGACCCAGTCGCTGGCCCAGAACTCCAGCACCGTCGGCAAGGCCCCCGCGGTGACACCGGTGCTGGGCACGGTCAACAGCACGACGGGTGAGTTCACCCCCGTCTCGGGCGGCGCCGTCCCGACCGCGGTGAAGGTCATCTCCGCCACGTCGGTCGGCTTCGCGTTCGTGCCGGGCGACGGCCAAGCGGCACGGTCGTCCATCGCCTCGGCGGCCGACCCGACCGTGTGCTTCTCGGTGTCCCCGTCCGCACTGACGCTCGACACGTCGACAGGGGCGCTCGGCCCCCTCCTCGACTCGATCCTTCGGATCAGGCTGGGTGTGCTCAACCCAGCGGGCCTGCTGGACGTGAAGGGCATCGAGGTGCCCTTAGCCGACATCGCGATCGAGCTGGGTGCGGTGACGCCGCAGGCGCTCCTCGGCAAGACCAGCGTCAGCCTCTACGACTTCGTCCTCGCGTCCGCCACGGCTCTGTCGAAGAACGGTCACACAGCCCAGGCCGAGGTGCTGCGAGCCATCGGGGTGCAGATCTCCGGCGTCTCGGTCAACCTCGCCAGGATCCTCGACCTCGACGTCGCGAACGAGGCAGGTCTCGGCGCGAAGATCGACGTGTTCGACATCGTGACGGCGGCGATCTTCGCGGCCAACGGCAGCAACGCGGTGGACGTCAAGGGACTGTCGCTGAACATCCCGGGGATCGGCGGTGTCGAGGACCTGTCCGTCACGATCACGGAGCCTCCGCGGGTGGCGTGCGGCAAGGCGGGGGTGACAGCCAGGAGCGCCCAGGTCAAGGTGCACCTGAAGGCCGGGGTCGACCCGCTCTCCATCGGGGCGGCCAACGTGCTGCTGGACATCGGCATCGATCTCGGCCGCGGAGAGGGAACGCTGACGAACATCGCGTGCGGTTCCACCAGCAGCGCGGTCATCAACGCCAAGACAGGTGTCGCCTCCGTCTACGGCCCTTCGGTCCCGGACAGTCTCGGACTGCTCAGCCTGGAGGTGGGCCAATGGGGCAAGCTGCCGGTGCTCGGTCCCATCCTGTGGCTCCTGAGTCCCTTGCTGGGCAACAAGGTCCTCGCGGCAAAGGTCCAGATCGGCGCGGCGCTGGCGCAGGGTGGCCCCAAGGACCTCACCTTCACCAGCTCGACCACGGGGACCGACATCCCCTCCCAGTCGGTGTCAGCGGACTCGAACGTCCTGAACCTGCAGCTCAAGGGCACGAAGATCTCCTTGCTCGACGGGAGCCCCCTGGGTGGCCTGCTCGGCCTGCTGCTCGATCCCTTGCTCGAGGCGATCGTCGACGGCATCGTCACACCTCTCGTCAACGGGCCCGTCAACTCCCTCCTGTCGACGCTTCTCTACCCGGTCCTCGGCCTGCTGGGTGTGAAGATCGCGCAGACCGACGTCGCGGTCCACGGGACCATCGACTGCCAGACCGTCCGGCTCGTCGGATAGCACTCCTCGCGCGTCCCAGCCCCGGCCTTCAGGGCAGGGGCAGATTGGCAACCCCTTGTCAGGTCGCTTTACATTCGCTACCTTCTTGTAAAGCACTTCTCCCAGAGTGCGCGAGAGGAATCACCATGACGATCGAAGCCACCGTCGACGGGACGGTCATCCAGTGGCGCGACCGCAAGCGCTACCTGTGGATCATCGGGGCCATCGTGCCGCTGATCCCCGTGGGCATCTGGGGGCTGTTCGCCCTCACCGGCTCGGACCTGGTCTGGTTCTTCGGACCCTTCTTCGTGTTCGTGGTCATCCCGGTCCTCGACCTAATCGTCGGGCGCGACTCGGAGAACCCGCCGGAGGAGCTCCTCGAGGCGATCGAGGCCGACCGCTACTACCGGTGGGTGACGTATGCGTTCATCCCGGTGCAGGTCGCGGGCTTCATCTGGGGCGCGTACCTGCTGGGCGGCGGCACGCTGCCCGGCATCGACGACCCGTTGAGCGTCGCGGCCAGGATCGGCCTGGCCCTGAGCCTGGGCATGGTCGCCGGCATCGGCATCAACACCGCACACGAGCTGGGCCACAAGAAGGAGGAGTACGAGCGCTGGTTCGCCCGCGCCGCCCTCGCCCAGACGTTCTACGGCCACTTCTTCATCGAGCACAACCGCGGTCACCACGTGCGCGTCGCGACCCCCGAGGACCCCGCCAGCGGACGGCTCGGCGAGACCGTCTGGGAGTTCATGCCTCGTACGGTCGCCGGCAGCCTCCGCAGTGCGTGGGAGCTGGAGAAGAAGCGGTTCGCACGGTTGAAGACGTCGCACTGGTCGATCAAGAACGACGTCCTGAACGCCTGGGCGTTCTCGGTCGTCCTGTGGGGCGGCGTCATGATCGCATTCGGCTGGGAGATCCTGCCCTACCTCGTGCTGCAGGCGATCGCGGGCATCTGGCTGCTGGAGTCGGTCAACTACCTCGAGCACTACGGCATGAAGCGCCAGAAGCTCGCGTCCGGCCGCTACGAGCGGGTCAACCCGAGCCACAGCTGGAACTCCAACAACATCGGCACCAACGTGCTGCTCTACCACCTGCAGCGCCACAGCGACCACCACGCGAACCCGACCCGGCGCTACCAGGCGCTCCGGGACTTCAAGGAGGCGCCGGTGCTGCCCACGGGCTACGCAGGCATGATCGTGTTGTCGTGGGTCCCGCAGATCTGGAGGTCGGTCATGGACAAGAAGGTGCTCGACCACTACGACGGCGACCTGTCCCGCACGAACCTCCACCCGCGCACGGCCGCCAGGTACGAGCGCACGTACGGGAAGGTGGGCGTCTGAGATGGCGCAGTTCATCTGCCCGAACTGCGAGTACGTCTACGACGAGCAGGACGGCAACCCGCGCGAGGGCTGGCCGGCCGGCACGGCGTTCGCGGACATCGACCCCGACTGGACGTGCCCTGACTGCGGCGTGCGCGAGCAGGTCGACTTCCTGCCGATCGAGGAGTTCGAGCGCAACGACCAGGACGGCAACATCATCGCCGCCGAGCTGCGCGGCACACCACAGACCACGACACCCCAGACCACGACACCAGGAGACGGTTCATGAAGCGTTGGGAATGCCAGCAGTGCGGTTTCATCTACGACGAGGCCGAGGGCTGGGAAGAGGAGAACATCCCGCCCGGCACCAAGTGGGAGGACATCCCCGAGGACTGGACGTGCCCCGACTGCGGTGCGGCCAAGGCCGACTTCGTGATGGTGGAGCTCTGAGCGCTCGATGACCCACCGCACCGTCATCGTCGGAGCCGGCATCGCCGGCGTGAGCGCCGCCGCCGCACTCCGGTCGGCGGGGTACGACGGAGCGATCGACCTGGTCAGCGACGAGCCCGGCCTGCCGTACCGGCGCCCACCGGTCTCCAAGGAGATCATCCGCGGTGACAAGACCGCCGACGAGATCCGGATCAAGAAGGCCGAGTGGTACGAGCAGCAGGGCGTCGTGCTGCACACCGGCACCGCCGTCACGGCGATCGACACCGATGCGCGGGCGGTCCGGTTGAGCGAGGGCGAGCCGCTGCTGTACGACCACCTCCTCCTCGCGACCGGTGGGCGGGCGCGGAGCCCGTGGGACGCGGCCGGGGTGCGCACCCTCCGCGGGCTCACCGACGTGCCGAGGCTGAAGAACGAGCTGTCGGTCGGCGGACCGGTGGTCGTCGTCGGCGCCGGGCTGATCGGCTCGGAGATCGCTGCCAGCGCCCGAGGCCTCGGCTGCGACGTGACGCTGCTCGAGACCGCCTCCCTGCCGCTGCCACGGCTGCTGCCCACGGCCCTCGGCGAGATGGCAGCGGACCTGCACAAGACCGAGGGCACCGACCTGCACACCGACGTCATGGTCTCGTCGATCCGTGACGAGGACGGGACGACGGTCGTCCGCTCGATCGACGGGCGCACATGGTCCGCCCCGGTCGTCGTGGTCGCGGTCGGGATGGAGCCCCACGTCGAGCTGGCCGAGGCCGCCGGGATCAGCATCGCCCCGGCGTCCGACGGCGGCGGCATCGCGGTGGACGACCGCGGTCGTACGTCGGCTCCCGGCGTGTTCGCGGCCGGCGACGTCGCCAACCAGCCCAACGGCGTGCTCGGCGGACGCCATCGCGTCGAGCACTGGCAGGGCGCCCAGAACCACGGCACCGCGGTCGGCAAGGTCATGGCGGGTGGCGACGACGCGTTCGTCGAGGTCCCGTGGTGCTGGTCCGACCAGTACGGCGTCAACCTGCAGGTGGCGGGCTGGCCCGAGGGATCGCACGACATGGAGGTCCGTGGATCGATCGCCGAGCGCGACTTCATCGCGTACCTGCTCGACGACGGCATCGTCCGTGGCGCGGTCTCCGTCGGCCGCCCCCGCGACATCCGCACCGCGCGCGCCTGGATCGCGGACCAGGCCCGGCTCGACGAGGTGCTGGAGCCCGAGGCGTGACCGCCGCGTCGGGGACCGCGGGGGCCTCACCCGTCCGCGAGCGGCTGCTCGACGCCGCCCACGACGTGATCGAGTCGACCGGCTGGTCGACCGTGACCATGGCCGGCATCGCGGAGGCCGCCGGAGTCAGTCGCCAGACCGTCTACAACGAGTTCGGCACCAAGCACGGGCTGGCCGAGCAGCTCGCCCTGCGCGAGCTCGACCGGTTCCTCGGCGTCGTGCGCCAGCGGATGGCGGACGCGGACGACCTGGTGGAGGGCATCCGGGCCGCCTGCGAGGGCGCTCTCGAGATGGGCCAGCAGAGTGTGCTGGTCCGTACGGTCGTGGGATCCCTTCCGGGCGAGCAGGACACCGACCTGCTGCAGATCCTGACCACCGAGTCCGGCGAGATCGTGGAGGCCGCGGTCATGGTGGTGCGGCAGAGCATCGACGAGCTCTTCCCCGCGACCCCGCTCACCAGCGACGAGCTGGAGGTCGCCGTGGAGTCGGTCGTACGCCTCGTGCTGTCCGCCCTGACCCGGCCGTCGAAGTCACCCGCGGACGCGGCCGCCGACATCGCCTGGATCGTCGGCCTGGCGTTGCGGGGCGCCGCAGCGGCGGACTGACCGTCAGGGAGCCGGCGTGGGGACCGTCGGCACGTCCGGGGCCGGGGCCGTGGGGACCGTCGGCACGTCCGGGGTCGGCGTGCTCGGCGCGGCGTCCGGCTCGACCGGCGCCGTGGTGCCGTCGTCCGTGACGTAGACCAGACGGCCGTCAGCGAGCCGGTAGACGGTGCCGACGGGGGTGCCGCGGCCGACCGTCTTGACGCCCTCGTCGGGGACGTCCTCGACCGTCTCGCCGGGCTTGACCGTCACCTCGCCGATCGCGGGCTTGGTCAGGCCGCCCTCGTTGACCGCGCCGGACAGTCCCAGCGACGAGAGTGCAGCGATGAGGAAGCCGACCGCCAGGACGATGCCGATGTCGAACATGTTGACCAGGCCGTCGAGCGGGTCGCCCGCCCTGTCCTGGTGGACCCGTGCCCGGGGCGTCACCTTGATCATGAGGAGTACTCCGTCCCGCCGCTCGACGCGGGGGCAGCCGGCGGGGCGGGCGGCACCAGCGGCGGCAGCGACACGGTCTCGGAGGTCGTGGCCGGGTGCGCCGGTGTCGTCGACGCGGCCGGGACGGTGCGGCTGTTCTGCGCGATCGACGCGGCCGCGGAGCCGTCGTCGGTCAGGATCGCCGCGACGTACTCGAGGTCGGAGAAGTCCTGGCCGTACAGGCGTTCGCGGAGCAGCGAGAGCGCCAGCGAGATGACGCCGATGAGGATGCCCAGCACCGTGATGCTGAAGGCCAGACGCAGGTTGTCGGTCAGCGCGTCGACGTCGCCGCGGGCCAGGCCGTCGAGGGCCGGCGCGAGCGGGATCAGGGTGCCCATGAGGCCGAGGGCCGGGCCGAGACGGACCAGCAGGCGGGTGCGGCTGAGTCGGGCCTGGCGTCCGAAGTCGAAGTCGGCGAGCTCCTTCGCGATGCGCGTGTCGGCGCCCGGCTTGTCGACCGCCCCGACCAGGACCTTGAACGCCTTGCCGACGGGGCTGGACCAGGCGACGGTCTGCAGCAGCGCCGACGCCTCGTCCATGCGGCCCTCGTCGACCGCGCGACGGGCGGAGGCGCCGGCCTTCGCCAGCGCCGAGAACGTGCGCCGGCGCCGCTTGAACAGCTCGGTGATGAGTGCGCCGACCTCGACCAGGGCGACGGCGAGGGCGAGCAGGGTGAGGATCACGACTGGGAGCTCCAGCACCTCAGCGATGCGGAAGATGATGTCGTAGATCTTGTCGCTCATGCACGTCTCCTGAGTGGGCGCAGTCTGTCTCGGAACCATCGTGTCTCACTCGCGGCACCGGCGCCGACGAGCAACGCGATCGTGAGACCGGCGAGCACCCAGGTCGCGATGCGCTTGCGGAGGGCGGTCTGGGTCGGGGGAGTCGGCCTGCTCGAGTCCTGGGTGCCGGGGATCGCCTGCGGCGAGCCGCCGGGGACGATCTCGGCGCCGGCCAGCACGTAGCCCTCGACCTCCTCCAGACCGTCGTCGAGCGGGGTCGTCTCGGTCGGCTCGCCGTCGGGGATGTCCTGCTCGGGGCCCGTGTCGGACGGCGGGTCGACGGGGTCGGGGACGATCGGCTCCGGGACGATCGGGTCGGGGTCGTACGGCGGGACGTACCCGCCGCTCGTGCCGCCGCCGGTGCCGCCGCCGCTGCCGGAACCGGTGCCGCCTCCGCTGCCTCCGGTGCTGGGCTTGGGGGGTTTCGGTGGCTTCTCCACCGTCATCTGGACCGCGGACGAACGGCCGTACGACCCGTCTGCGCCGTAGACGCTCACCGCCACCGGGTAGGTGCCCTTCTTGGCGTACCGCTTGACCGGGCTCTCGCGCTTCGTGCCCTTGACCGAGCCGTCACCAAAGTCCCACCGCGTCCTCAGGATGCGGGTCCGAGGCTTCTTCGCGTACGAGATGGAGAAGCTGTTCTCCGTCTTGGTGGTGACCTCCGTCTTGCCGACCGTGACCGACGGCTCCAGCAACGTGCCGGTGGTGTGGAACGTGAGCTCGAGTGGGCCGGAGACCTTGAAGATGTCGGAGGCGTTGACGTCGCTCTTCTCGTCGCGCAGCGGACGGACGTAGCCGATCTGCCCCCCGGAGCGGTAGACGGCGGGCTGGAGATCGTCGAGGAAGGGGTAGCTCTCGCCAGTCGGCTCGGCGAGCTCCGCGTCGGAGAGGACCGACGGGATTCCTCCGGCATTCGGCGCCTCGGAGAATGTCGCCACCGCCGGATCGTTCTTGCCGACGGTCGCAGCCAGCAGGGCGCGCAGAGAGATGCCGCGGTTGGGCTGGATCGTGGGCCCGTTGGAGACCTTGCCGTCGAGGTTGCGGCGCTTGAAGTACTGCACGGGCGCCGGGTCCTTGAAGTCGGACAGGCCCGCGAACTCGTCGATGCCCACCGTCTTGGCATGCAGCACGGTCTGCTTGCCGTTCACGGTCTTGACCACCTTCACGACGACGCAGGCGGAGCTTCCGTCCGGGCACTGTGCTGCGGACACGGAGGCCGGCGCGAGGCCGAGGCTGGTGGCCGCGAGGGCGAGGCCCGCGAGAAGGGCAGCGTGACGACGGCGTACGACTCTCATCAGGTACTCCCTCCGACGGCTCAGGTGACGCCTACATCCTCCCTCATCACGGCGTCACGGGCGAGGGACTTCCGGGCCTCGACGATCGCGGAGGCGTCGATGGCCGGGCTCGACCGTAGTATGTGACGCGCCCGGGGTGATCACGAAGGGGAAGCATGACGGTGCGTACGCGCGGTGAGCGGCGCTTTGAGGTCGTCGTGATCGCTGTCGCGGTCGTCGCGGTCGCGTTCCGGACCTTCCAGTGGCGCACCGGTCCGCCCGATCTCACCGCGGTGTCGATCCTCGCCCTCCTGCTGGTGCCGTTCGCGGTACGCACGCAGATCACCGTCTCGCGTGGGCAGACCGAGCTGACCCTGGGCATGTCCGCCGCCGTGCTGTTCTCGGCCGACGTCGAGCGCCACGCGTCGATCCTGCCGATCTGGGCGGTCCTGGTCGCGGTGTCGTACGTCGCGTTCCACCGCGACGAGACGTGGGGCCAGTTCCGGGCCGCGATCCAGGTCCTCGGCGGGGCAGCCCTGCTCCGCGTGGCCCAGGTGACCGATCTCCACTTCGCGCCGTTCGACGGGGTGTTCGCGGGCCTCGTCGCGTACTTCGTGGTCATCTGCCTGCTGGAGGTCGTCCGCGCCCGGCTGGCCGCTTCGACCGGGGACGACCACCCGTTGCGGCTGCGATGGACGTGGGCGTTCGCGGTCGGTCTCGCGATCTTCTACCTCGCGTGCCTCCTCGCCACCTTGCGCCGCGCGGATGCCGGCATCTCCTCGCCGGCCGTGCCGAGCCTGGTCGTGGTGATGCTGGGACTCGTCGCGGTGGCGGTGGGGCTGTTCCTGCGCAACGTCCAGCTCAACCGTAGCGTGGCGGCGCTGTCGGGGGCGGCCGTGGCGATGCCGTGGCGACGGGACGAGATCGACTGCGCGCTGGGCCGGTGGGGTGCCAAGGGCATCCGGGCCGAGACCGTCGACGTCCGCGACGACCCCGGAACGCGCGGCGACCTGAGCGTGCCGTTGGCGGACGGCCGGTTCGCGGTCGCCGAGCGCAAGTCCGGGGACCGTCCGTTCACCGACGTCGAGCGGCGGGTGCTCGAGGCGCTGGCCCACATGTCCGAGACGTCCCGGCGCGAGGCCGGACAGATCGACCACCTGCGCGAGAGGCTCAACATCGACGCCCTGACGGGGCTGTCGACGTACACGTACTTCCGCGAGGTGCTCGCCGAGGTCAGCGGCACCCGCCGTCCGGGGGAGTCGATCGCGATCGTCTTCATCGACCTCGACGGCTTCAAGAAGATCAACGACCGCTTCGGGCACGTGGTGGGGGACACCGCGATCCGTGCCGTGGCGCAGCGGCTGCTCGAGCACACCGGCGACGCCCGCGCGATCACCCGCTACGGCGGTGACGAGTTCGCGGTGCTCGTCCGCGACGTCCACGACTACGCGGCTCTGACGGTCGAGTGCGAGCGCCTGACCGCCCTCGTGGCCGAGCCCGTGCTGGTGGGGGAGAGCACGATCCGTCTGCGCGCCAGCATCGGAGCCGCGCTGTCGTCGAGCCCCGACGACGACCTCGTCGCGCTGGTCCGGGCGGCCGACCAGCAGATGTACCAGCGCAAGCGGGCGATCCATGCCGCGGACCCCGAGGTGACGTCGCGCATCGACGACGCCGTCCGCCACGCGATCGTCGACGGGACGCTGTGGACCGCGTACCAGCCGATGGTGGGCCTCGTGGCCGACGAGATCCGTGGTCTCGAGGCGCTCGTGCGCTGCACCGACCCGCAGCTCGGATCCATCCCGCCGCCGGTGATCGTGGAGTCGGCGATCCGCCTGAACATGCTGGACGACATGACCGCGCTCGTCCTCGACCAGGCCATCAGGACGGTGCTCGAGTGCCGCCGGCACGTCCCGACCCTCGAGGTGTTCTCGATCAACCTCGAGCTCGAGCAGATGATGGTCTGGTCGCCGCTCCTGCAACGCATCGCCGAGTGCCGGGAGCGGCACGGCCTGAGGGTGGTCGTCGAGATCTCCGAGAACTCGATCGGCGACTGGACGGACGCGAACGCCCTGGTGACGTCCCGGTTGCAGGACGCCGACGTGCTGATCGCGATCGACGACTTCGGGTCCGGGTTCGCCGGGCTCGGCTCGCTGTACCTGCCACGGGTCGACATCGTGAAGCTCGACCGCAACCTGCTCACGGACCTGGCGAACCCCCGTCAGACACTGGTGGTGACCCGGACCACCGCGATGCTCGAGGAGCTGGGGTTCTGGGTGATCGCCGAGGGCGTCACCTCAGAGGTGGAGATCGAGCTCCTGCGCGACGCCGGAGCGACGCACCTGCAGGGCTATCTCTTCGGGATGCCCGAGGACCGCGTCACGATGGCCGAGCGGTTCCGCGTCCACGGCCTGGCGCCGCAGCTGCCGAGCAGCACGACCGCCTGAGCGCCGTCCCGGCCTAGATCCAGTGGCTCAGCCACATGCGGTCGCGCCACTCGGCGTACGGCATGAGGGTGTCGGTCCAGATCGGGTGGAAGTAGCAGAACGCCACCACGGCGGCGACCACGTACAGGCCGGTGATCAGGGCCCCCGCGTACGTCTGGCGCGGTGAGGAGCGCAGCTGCAGCAGTGCGTGCGCGACCAGGGACAGGGCGATGATCGTGAACGGGACGATCGTGACGGCGTAGAAGGAGAAGATCGGCCGGTCGGTGCTGAGGAACCAGGGCAGCCAGCACGCGGCGACGCCGATGACCGGCACGCCCCAGGTCCACCGGCGGGTGTAGATCCAGGCGACGACCGCGCCCAGCAGGGCGGCCGCCCCGGACCACCAGATGACCGGGTTGCCGAGGATGAGGATCTCCCGGACGCACGTCGTCCCGGCGGCCTGCCCGCACCGGGTGGTCTTGGGCAGGTCGAACTGCGCGTCCGCGCCCACGGGCCGCCACTGCAGGAGCCATCCGCCCGGGTTCGACTGGTACGGGTGGGGCTCGGCCTTGGTGATCTCCTTGGTGTGGAAGTCGAATGTCATGACGTGGAAGTGCCACAGCGAGCGCAGGGCGTCCCAGGTCTCGCCCAGGAAGCCGGACGTGGGACGGTCCACGTACGCGCCCCAGGGTTTGGAGTAGTCGCCGTAGCCATGGCCGAATCTCGCCTCGTACGCCTCGTGGTGCACGAGGAAACCGGTCCACGAGACGAGGTAGACCACACCGGCCAGCACGACGAGCGAGCCGAACGCGGGGACGCCGACCCGCAACGTGGTGCGGACCCAGCCGTGGTGCATCGCGGTGCGGGGGTTCCGCATCCGGGCCAGGACCTCCCACCCCACGCACGTCAGGCCGAACGCCGCCAGGACGTACACGCCGCTCCACTTGGTCGCGCACGCCATGCCGAGGCTGACGCCGGCGGCGAGCTGCCAGGGCCGGAACGCGTGGTACCGGTCGAGGCGCGCACGGATCCAGTCCCGGTCGGCCACGAGGCAGGCGACGCCGCAGACGATCCAGAACGCCAGGAAGACGTCGAGCAGGGAGAGCCGGGACATCACGAAGTGCATGCCGTCGACGGTCAGCAGCAGGCCGGCGAGACAGCCGACGAGGGTGGAGCCGGTCATCCGCCGCACGAGGCGGGCCAGCACCAGGACCGTCAGCGCGCCGACCACGACACCGGAGATGCGCCAGCCGAACGAGTCGAAGCCGAACAGCTGCTCCCCGAGGGCGATCAGCCACTTTCCGCCGTCCGGGTGGACGATCCACGACGGCTCGTCGGTGAAGATGTTGGACAGGTCGCCCTTGAGGATCTGACCGTTGGCCTTGTCCGTGTAGTCCAGGACGTACCCGTGCTGCAGCAGCGACCAGGCGTCCTTGGCGTAGTAGGTCTCGTCGAACACGAACGCCTTGGGGTAGCCGACGTTCCAGACCCGGAGCACGAACGCCAGCAGGGCGACCCCGATCGGCCCGATCCAACCCCACACGCGGTCGGTCCACCTGTACGGCGACAGGCGGCTCAGGGACGTCACCCCGCAAGACTAGGACCTCCGCCCGGGGGGCGCGGTGCGTACGCCACCGTTTCCGGGGGGCGCGGTGCGTACGCCACCGTTTCCGCGGGGCGCGGTGCGTATGCCACCGTATGAGGCCCGATTCGGCGCGAGACGGTGGCACACGCACCGCGCCTCCTGCGGATCCACAGCTCCGGCCGCCCGGGACGGCGTCCACAGGTCCGGCAGCGCGTGCTCCCGACCGGGCCGGATCCGCGGTCGGCTGGGAGCATGCGCACCCCGAGACCGGTCCCTGAGCATCTCCGCGACCGCACGTTCAGCCTGCAGGAGGCGCGGGCCGCCGGGATCTCCGGTCGGATGCTCGAGCACGACCGTTTCCGCGAGGTCTATCCGCGGGTCTACTGCCTCGCGGAGCTCGACATCTCGTCCACCGAGCGGATCGCCGCGGCTCGACGCAACCTGCCGGATGACGCCAGGACGACCCACGTCACCCGGCTGCGAGAGCTCGGCTACGAGCACGGCGAGCTGGAGCCCCTGCACTTCGTCGTGCCTCGCGACCTGCATCTGGTCGTCGAAGGCATCACCCTGCATCGCACGGTGCGCATGCCACCGAACGACGGGGCCGGGGTCTGTGCCGAGGCGGTGTTCGTGTCGCTGGCGACGACCGAGCGCCTGATCGACCTGATCGTGATCGGGGACTGGATGCTGCGCACGGGGCACATGTCCCTGGAGTCCCTCGGTGAGTTCGTCCGCACGTCGGCGTGGCGGCCCGGGGCCGCCGAGGTGCTCGTCGTCATGCCCAACCTCGATGCCCGGTCCTGCTCGCCGAAGGAGTCCGGGACCCGCTCGATCCTGGCGTTCGCGGGTCTCCCGACGCCCGAGGTCAACGCCGAGATCCACGACTCGGCGGGCGTCCTGGTCGGGATCGGCGACCTCGTCTACCGGCGGTGGAAGCTGTTGATCGAGTACGAAGGCCGGCAGCACGCTCTCGACGTGTCCCAGTTCGCCCGCGACATCGACCGGTACGGCGGGTTCCGCAGCATCGGGTGGGACTACTTCCAGGTCACCAACGAACGGCTCGCTCGGCCGCGGGCGATGGTGCTGCGGGTCCACGGCCTGCTGCTGCGGCGCGGGTACGACGGCCCCGCCCCGGCGTTCGGCGCGCGCTGGAGCTCGCTGTTCGCGCCCCTGACCCCGAGGCGCGGTGCGTACGCCACCGTATGAGGCCCGAATCGGCCCCAGAAGGTGGCAGAAGCACCGCGTCCGCCGGAGAAGGTGGCAGAAGCACCGCGCCCCCCGGGAAAGGTGGCAGAAGCACCGCGCCCGCCGGAAAGGTGCGGCTGAGAGGATGGGGTCATGCTGATCCTCGCTGCGACACCGATCGGTCAGGTGGCCGACGCGAGCGGACGCCTCGCCGAGGCCCTCGTCTCCGCGGACGTCGTCGCGGCCGAGGACACCCGCCGGCTGAAGCGGCTCGCCTCCGAGCTGGGCGTGGAGATCGGCGGCCGGGTGGTGTCGTACTTCGAGGGCAACGAGGAACGCCGCACCCCCGAGCTCGCGACCATGCTGGCGGACGGACAGACCGTGGTCCTGGTGACCGATGCCGGCATGCCGAGCGTGTCGGACCCCGGCTACCGCCTCGTGGTCGCCGCGATCGAGGCGGACGTGCCGGTCACCGCGATCCCGGGACCGTCCGCGGTGCTCACCGCGCTCGCCGTCTCCGGGCTGCCGGTCGACCGGTTCTGCTTCGAGGGCTTCCTGCCCCGCAAGGCCGGTGAGCGCACCCGTGCCCTGACCGAGCTCGCGACGGAACGCCGCACCATGGTGTTCTTCGAGTCGCCCCACCGCACCGAGACGTCGCTCCGCGCGATGGCGGAGGTCTGGGGCGCGGACCGCCCGGCGGCGGTCTGCCGCGAGCTCACCAAGACGTACGAGGAGGTGGCCCGCGGAGGCCTCGGCGAGCTCGTCGAGTGGGCGGCCGGTCAGGAGCAGGGCGTCCGCGGCGAGGTCACGATCGTCGTCGGGGGAGTGGTCGCCGAGGCCAGGACGTACGCCCCCGAGGACCTGCGCGACCTCGTCGCCGCCCGCCAGGGCGAGGGCCTCAGCCGCAAGGACGCGATCGAGCAGGTCGCCGGCGAGACGGGTGTCCGCAAGAAGGACGTCTACGACGCCGCGCACTCGTAGGTCCCTGCGCGGACCCCACTAGGATTGGGGGCGTGTCCGACCAAACGTTCTACGTCACCACGCCCATCTACTACGTCAATGACGCGCCCCACATCGGGCACGGCTACACGACCGTCATGGGCGACATCATCACCCGCTGGCACCGCCAGCGCGGCGAGGACGTCTGGTACCTCACCGGCACCGACGAGCACGGCCAGAAGGTTCTGCGCAAGGCCGAGGCCAACGGCGTCTCCCCGCAGGAGTGGGTCGACAAGCTCGTCGAGGAGGAGTGGAAGCCGCTCCTGGAGACCATCGACGTCGCCAACGACGACTTCATCCGCACGACCGAGCAGCGCCACCTCGAGGGCTCGCAGGCGTTCTGGCAGGACCTGCACCAGCGGGACGCGGTCTACAAGGGCTCGTTCAGCGGCTGGTACAGCGTCGGCAGCGAGGAGTTCGTCGGCGACGACGACGTCGCGGACGGCGAGGGTGACGACGAGGGCTTCAAGGTCTCGACCCTGGACGGCAGCCGCGTCGAGCACATGACGGAGGAGAACTACTTCTTCCGGCTCAGCGACTACCAGCAGAAGCTGCTCGACTTCTACGAGGCCAACCCGACGTTCATCCAGCCCGAGTCGGCCCGCAACGAGGTCATCTCGTTCGTGTCGCGCGGCCTCAAGGACCTGTCGATCTCGCGCTCCACGTTCGACTGGGGCATCGGCGTCCCGTGGGACGACAAGCACGTCATGTACGTCTGGGTCGAGGCGCTGCTGAACTACGTGACGGCGATCGGCTACGGCAGCGACCCGGACCGGTTCGAGAAGATCTGGCCGGCCAACATCCACATCGTCGGCAAGGACATCGCCCGCTTCCACGCGGTCATCTGGCCCGCGATGCTGATGGCGGCCGGACAGCCCGTGCCGCACCAGGTGTTCGCGCACGGCTGGCTGCTGGTCGGCGGGCAGAAGATGAGCAAGTCCAAGGCCAACGGCATCCGTCCCGACGAGATCGTCGGCACGTTCGGCTCCGACGCCTACCGCTACTACTTCGCGCGCGCCCTGACGTTCGGCTCCGACGGGTCGATCTCGTGGGAGGACATCAGCGCCCGCTATCACGCCGAGCTGGCCAACGGCTTCGGGAACCTGGCGTCTCGTGTCGCGGCGATGATCGGCAAGTACTTCGACGGGACGCTGCCCGCACCCGGCGCGCGGACCGACGCCGAGACCGTCGTGATCGACACCGTGGCCGAGGCGGTACGCGATGCGGACGCCGCGATCGAGGCGGTCGCCCCGCAGGACGCGCTCGCCGCGATCTGGCGGATCGTGGACGGCCTCAACGGCTACATCACCGAGCAGGCTCCGTGGAAGGTCGCGAAGGAGGATCCCGACGGCGATCGTCTGGCGACGATCCTGAACACCACCGCCGAGGGCCTCCGCGTCCTGGCGGTCCTGCTCAACCCGGTCATGCCCAAGGCGTGCGCGGCCCTGTGGGACGCGCTCGGGGCCGAAGGCGCACTGGGCGCGCTCGCCGACCAGCGCATCGACGCCGTCGCCGCGTGGGACCAGCTGCCCGCCGGCACGACCATCACCAAGCCGCCGTCGCTGTTCCCCCGCATCGAGGTCGCGGAGTGACGCAGCCCCTCACGGCCGGCTGGCCGGAGACACCGGAGGCGCTGCCGTCCCCGGTGGTCGACAACCACTGCCACCTGGACCACCGCGCGTACAGCAAGGGTGTCGAGGGCGGGCTGCTGATCCCCGTCGACGAGGCGCTCGACCGGGCCGCGGCGGTCAACGTGACCCGCATCGTGCAGGTCGGCTGCGACCTGGAGGGCTCGCAGTGGGCCGTGGACACCGCGGCGGCGTACGAGTCGGTGGTGGCGGCGGTCGCGCTGCACCCCAACGAGGCGCCGGTGCTGGCCGCAGCCGGTGAGCTCGACGCCGCGCTGGCCGAGATCGACCGGCTGGCCCAGTCCGGCGACCACGTGCGAGCCATCGGTGAGACGGGACTGGACTACTTCCGCACGGGCGTGGACGGCCGCGAGGCACAGCACGTCTCGTTCCGGGAGCACATCCGCATCGCGAAGCGGCACGACAAGACGCTGGTCATCCACGACCGGGACGCGCACGACGACGTGATCGCGGTGCTCGACGACGAGGGAGTGCCCGACCGGGTCGTCATGCACTGCTTCTCCGGGGACGCCGACTTCGCCCGCGCCTGCCTCGATCGGGGCGCGTACCTGTCCTTCGCGGGCACCGTGACCTTCAAGAACGCCGAGAACCTGCGAGCGGCGCTCCGCGTGACACCGGCGGACCGTATCCTCGTGGAGACTGATGCGCCCTTCCTCACACCGACACCGCACCGCGGCCAGCCGAACGCCTCGTTCCTGGTCCCGCTCACAGTCCGGTTCATGGCTGGCATCGCAGGCAAAACGGCCGAGGAGCTCTGCCGGGACATCGACGCCAACACCGATCGGGCCTTCGGCGGACCCTGGGCACAGCGCACTTGACCACACCGAGGTGCTGGCTATCGTGGAAGGTCGGTTCACTCATCGACTTTCGAGGAACGTAGTGTCTTCAGCTTCAGATCAGCCCCTCAAGACCCCCGGCAAGCGGGCCAAGCATCGCCCCCGCAAGTCCACCGTGCTCATCGTGCTCAACCTCGCGATCGTGCTCCTGGTGGGCGGTGGCACCGCCGCGTACGGCGCCCTGAGCCAGACCGTGACGCTCACGGTCGACGGCAAGAGCCAGAACATCCGGACCTTCGGCGGCACGGTGGCAGACGTCCTCGAGGACCACGCCGTGACGGTGCGTCCCGGTGACCGCGTCAACAAGGCGGTGACCAGCGGCCTGTCCGACGGCGACACCATCGAGGTCGCGTACGCCAAGCCGATCACCCTGACGCTGGACGGCAAGAAGTCCACCCGCACGGTGTACGACCGCACGGTCGACGACGCCCTTGGCTCGCTCGGCGTCGCGCAGGCGTCCGGCTCGTACGTCTCGGCCGAGCGTTCCACCGTCATCCCGCGGGCCGGCACGACACTGGTCGTGAGCACGCCGAAGGCGCTGACGATCATCGCCGACGGCAAGAAGAAGACCGTCACCACCACGACGCCCAAGGTCGCCGGGGTCCTCAAGGAGGCCGGCGTCTCGGTCGACAAGGACGACGAGGTCAAGCCCGCCCAGGACGCGTACGTCACGGCGGACGACAAGGTCCGCGTCGTGCGCATCAAGAAGATCACCAAGAACCAGATGATCGCGCTCAAGCACGAGACCGTCGTCCGCAAGGACGCCGACGCCCTGGTCGGCGAGACCGAGGTCGTCCGTGAGGGCCGCAACGGCAAGGCCCGCCAGCGGGTCGAGCTGGTCTACGCCGACGGCAAGTTGCGCAAGAAGGCCGTCGTGTCGTCCGACCCGGTCGCCAAGCCGGTCGCCAAGATCGTGTCGCGCGGCACCAAGCGCCCTCCGATCGCTGACACCGACGGTGGCGATGGCGGTGGCGGCGGCGGAAGCGCCACCGGCAACACCGTGTGGGACAAGATCGCGCAGTGCGAGTCCGGCGGCAACTGGTCGATCAACACCGGCAACGGCTACTACGGCGGCCTGCAGTTCAGCGCCGCGACGTGGAAGAGCGTCGGCGGTCCCGGCCTGCCGCACCAGAACAGCCGCGAGGTCCAGATCAAGTACGCCAAGATCCTCCAGGCCCGCTCCGGCTGGGGCCAGTGGGGATGCGCCGGGGCGAGGTTCAACTGACGCCTCCCCGGCTGCTCGGAGCCGCTGACGTCCGACGTCTCGCCGAGTCCTGTGGTATCCGCCCCACCAAGCAGCGTGGTCAGAACTTCGTCCACGACGCCAACACGGTGCGACGCATCGTCAACGCCTCGGGCATCACCTCCGAGGATGTCGTGGTGGAGATCGGTCCCGGCCTGGGGTCGCTCACCCTCGGCCTCCTCGAGGTCGCCGCGCACGTCACGGCGGTCGAGATCGACGAGGTCCTGGCGGGCCAGCTGCCGCAGACGATCGCGGAGCACGCGCCCGACCAGGCCGGGTCGTTCGACCTCGTCACGGCCGACGCCATGAAGGTCACCTCGCTGCCCGGGCCCGCCCCGACGGCGCTGGTGGCCAACCTGCCGTACAACGTGTCGGTGCCGGTGCTGCTCACCTTCTTCGAGCGGTTCCCATCGATCCGCACGGGACTGGTCATGGTGCAGGCCGAGGTCGCGCACCGGCTGGCTGCGGGGCCGGGCTCCAAGACGTACGGCGTGCCGAGCGTGAAGTCCGCCTGGTACGCCGAGATGCGGCTGTCCGGCTCGGTCGGCCGCAACGTCTTCTGGCCGATGCCGAACGTCGAGTCATCGCTCGTGGCGTGGACGCGGCGGGAGCCCCCCGGCGACGAGGACCTGCGACTGCGCACGTTCGCGGTCGCGGACGCGGCGTTCGCCCAGCGTCGCAAGACGATGCGCGCCGCCCTGTCGGTGCTCGCCGGCTCAGGGGCCGCCGCGGAGCAGGCCCTCGTGGCCGCCGACATCTCACCGCAGGCGCGCGGCGAGATGCTGACCGTCGAGGACTTCGCGCGCCTCGCGACGCACCTCGTCCCGGCCTGACCGGGGGGCGATCAGCCCGCGTCGTGGTGCCGCGCGTGGATCGCGCCGAGGACCGTGACGACGAGCGTGATGCCGCCGGCCAGGACGAGGCCGGCGCCCAGCTCCCACTTCACGAGAGCCGCGCCGACCGCCGCGCCGGCGAGGATCAACAGGACTGCCGCGGCCCGTCGCGGGCTGCTGCCCTTGCTCGTGCCCGAGCCGAGCACGGAGTCCGCCGCCAGGCCGGTGATCGTCGAGGTGACCACGACGGTGGTGACGTCCTTGACCGCGATGAACCGTGCGGTCGCGGCCTGCACGCCCATGGCCGCGCCCAGCAGGGTGGTGACTCCGATGGCGACGTTCTCCGGCAGGCCGTCCTCGATGAAGAACAGCGGTGCCGCGATGGCCAGCATCAGCACCGCGACCAGCGAGAACAGGACGGTCGTCCTGCGCGTCCAGCCCGGTCCCGCGCCCTTCAGCACCCGGCCGCCGAGGGCAGCGCCGGCCATGAACCCGACCAGCGCCACCACGGGACCCAGGACCGGCAGGTCGTCCCCACCGACGAGTGCCATGCCCAGGATGACGACGTTGCCGGTCATGTTGCCGGTGAACACGCGGTCGAGACCGAGGTAGCCGACGGCGTCGATGATGCCCGTCGAGAACGTCAGGGCGAGCATCATCGCGAGGTGGAAACCGTCGCGGGGCATGGCGGCAATTCGGCGGATCACATCGATGAGTGTGTCGAAGCCCTCAGCCAGCCATGTCACCGGGGCAGGCGGCAGCTCTAGTCTGGGTGCCGTGATCCTGCAGACGGACGTGCGATGACCGATCCGCGGATCTGGCGCGTCGTCGGCGACCCGCTGGTGCGGCCGACCGGCTCGGGCGACCTCACCGGTCAGTCCGTCGCGGTCAAGGACCTCTACGCCGTCGCCGGCCAGCGGATCGGCGCGGGCAACCCGGCCTGGCTCGACCACGCCGTCCCCGAGCTCGCGCACGCCTGGGCGGTCGAGCGGTTGCTCGCCGACGGTGCTGCGGTGCACGGCATCGCCCAAACCGACGAGCTGGCCTACGACCTGACGGGCACCAACGCGCACCACGGCACCCCGCCGAACCCCTTGGCGCCGCACCGCATCTCGGGTGGGTCCACCTCGGGACCGGCGTCGGCGGTGTCGATGGGGGAGGCGACGATCGGCCTGGGCACCGACACCGCGGGGTCGATCCGCGTGCCCGCGGCGTACCAGGGCCTGTGGGGGATCCGCTCGACGACCGGGGCGGTGCCGATGGGCGGTGTCCTGCCGCTCGCGCCGTCGTTCGACACGGTCGGCTGGCTCACCCACGACCCCGCGCTGCTCGCCGAGGTCGGCCGGTCGTTGCTGCCGCCCGGTGGAGTGCCGGTCGGTCAGGTCGTGGTGGCCGACGACCTGCTCGCACTCGCGGACGCCGACGTCGCGGCGGCGGTCGGCGAGCTGGCCGCGGGGCGTCCGCGGATCACCTGGCCGATGTCGGTGATGGCCGAGATGCGTGCCGCGATGCAGACGCTGGAGGCGTTCGAGGCGTGGCGCTCCCATGGCGCGTGGCTCGGGAACCGGCTCGACACCCTCGGACCGGACGTGCGGGCGCGGTTCCAGCGTGCGTCGACGGTGACCGCGGCGCAGGCGGATGCCGCACGAGCCCAGGTCGAGCGGCACCGGACCGGCATGCGCAACCACCTCGGCGACCGGGTGCTGCTGCTGCCCTCGGCCCCGTCCGTCGCTCCTGCGGTCAACCGGCCGCGCACCCTCGACGCGGTCCGGCAGGCCACCGTGCAGCTGACGTGCATCGCCGGGATCGGCGGGCTCCCGGCGGTCAGCATCCCCGTGACGACCGCGGACGGTCTGCCCGCCGGGGCCTGCCTGATTGGGCCGGCCGGTTCGGACCATGCCCTGATCGAGCTCGCGAAGTCCCTGACCCTCCACCTCTGACGGATCGCGGGGAGCCGTTAGGTTGATCCGGTGAGCTCCGCCAACGTCCGCGTCCCCGCCAAGATCAACCTGTGCCTGGGCGTGGGTCCGGTCCGTGACGACGGCTACCACCCGCTCGCGACCGTCTACCAGGCCGTCGACCTCCACGACGAGGTGCGAGCCACGTCGCGCGAGGACGGCGAGATCACGGTGTCCGTCCAGTCCGAGCTCGACGTGCGCTCGGAGGTCGCGTTCGTGCCCGAGGACGACGACAACCTCGCCGTGCGGGCTGCCCGCCTGCTGCGGGACCGCACCGGCGTGACGCTGGGCGCCGACCTGGCGATCCGCAAGGTCATCCCGGTCGCCGGCGGCATGGCGGGCGGCTCGGCGGACGCTGCGGCGGCACTCGTCGCCTGCAACGAGGCGTGGGGCACCGGCCTGTCCCGGGGCGCCCTGGAGCAGCTCGCGGCGCAGCTGGGCAGCGACGTGCCGTTCCTGCTGCACGGTGGCAACGCGATCGGCGGCGGCCGGGGCGAGACGATCAGCCCCGTGCTCGCACGCGGCGCGTACCAGTGGGTCTTCGCGATGGCCCACGAAGGACTGTCCACCGCCGCGGTCTACGCCGAGTTCGACCGGCTCACCGCGGGCACGACCGTCGCGGACCCGGTGGTGCCCGACGCGCTGCTCGCAGCGCTGCGTGCGGGGGACGCCGAGGCGCTCGGCGCTGCCCTGTCCAACGACTTGACCGAGGCGGCGCTGTCGCTGCGTCCGGAGCTGGAGGACACGCTCTCGATCGGCATCGAGGCCGGTGCCCTGGGCGCGATCCTGTCGGGCTCGGGCCCCACCGCGCTGTTCCTGGCCGCGGACGAGCAGCACAGCCTGGACATCGCGTTCGCTCTCAGCAGCGCGTCGGGCTGCGCGGACGTCGTGCAGTCCCGTGGCCCCGTTCACGGCGCGCGCGTCATCTGAGCCCTCCTGGCGGACGGACGATGAGGGTTCCGGGTAGCGCTGACTGCCTCAAACCCTCATCGCCGATCAGGCCGCCCGCCAGCCGAGGACGGTGAACATCCGGGTCAGCTGCTCGGCGACGAGCGCCGGCGTGTGCCGGATCGCGTACGACGTGAAGATGAGCAGCCGGCGCCCGTCGATCACGACGTCGTTGCCGCGCACCACGTCTGCGTCCCACTGCCCGATCTGCTGGTGCTGGGCGCCGTGCACCTCCACCGCGAGCCGCAGCTCCTCCCATGACACGTCGAGGTGGTAGCGGCCGTCGGGACCCTTCACCACCTGCTGGCGGCTGGGCTCCGGCAGTCCCGCACCACGGCGGATGTCGTCGAAGTCCTTCTCCGGCAGGGAGTGGATGCCGCCGGCCGCGTCGAGGATCGACTCACGGATGAGTCCGCGACGTCGGCACGATCCGCGCCGGTCGAGGGTCGCATGCAGGAGGCGGTCGTTGACGAGTCCCTGCTGGATGCCCGCGATGACGATCGTGCGAGCGAACCGGTCGCTGTCGCACCAGCTCGCCGCGTCGATCAGGCTGCGAGCGGGACGCGTGCGGCGAGGCTCCTTCAGGGGATGGACGTCCGGCGCGCCGAGATCGGTGCTCCAGTGGGTGGTGAACGTGACGCGCCCGGGCCGGTCGGCCCCCTCGGGCAGCACGACGTACGTCGTGTCGGGCGCGAAGCCGGTGAAGCCCTCGTGCCGCAGGGCGCTGAGCCCGCCCACGGCAGAGGCAGGGGCGCACGCGTGCAGGGCGACCAGCTCGCGCTCGTCGAGTGACAGCGGACCGGAATGGGTCACGACGACCCCCCGGTGCGGTGACTGCCACCGACCCGAGGCGATCGCGTGGCGGACGGCGCCGCGACCACGCGCGGCGACGACCTCGGAGGTGCGAAAGACGGTTCTCATGGGCCGACGGTCCACCGCGGCGGACGCCGCCTGCCAGGACGTGTTCGTGCCCTGGGGACGTCGCGCCAGCCGCCCGTCCTGTGGACAGGACTGACGATGAGGGTTCCTGGCAGCCGCAGCTACCTCAAACCCTCATCGTCAGTCCCCGCTCGCGGGGCGTGCGTCATCCGACGCTGGCCTCCGTGACCTGCACGGGACCCGTCCACGAGGTCAGTGCGGCGAACCACCCGTCGTCCTGGACGGTGGCGCCCGCCCAGGCGATGTATCCGTCCGGGCGGACGAGCACGGCGGGCCCGTGGTCGGCGCGCTCGGCCTCGGCGACCCGTGAGGGCGCCCCGACCGGCTCGCCCCCGCGTTCGCGCACCAGCACGAAGCGTCCCTCGCGCAGCACGTTCATGACGTTGTCGTCGACGAGGGGGATCTCCGTGGCGCGGGTGCCGACGAGCGCGTGATCGCCAGGGCGCCGGGGGTAGCGCAGGGTCGTCCCGGCGAAGCTCCCCGCCACGGCGTCGCGGACGCGCGAGCGTCGAAGCGCCCACGGCACCAGGAGGTTGCGCAGCAGGCGGGCAACCCGCGGGTGCAGCGTGACGCCGCGCGCCATCAGGCCGGACTGGAACAGCACCCGCCTGCCGATCGGGTGCCGCTCGCGGTGGTACGAGTCGAGCACGTCGTCGGGCGCGCCGCCCAGCACCGCGTCGATCTTCCAGGCGAGATTGGCCGCGTCCTGGATGCCGGTGTTCATGCCCTGCCCGCCCATGGGGGAGTGGACGTGGGCCGCGTCGCCGGCCAGCAGCACCCGGCCGTGACGGTACTGCCGGACCTGGCGCTCGTCGCAGTGGAACCGGGACAACCAGCCGACGTCCCGCACGCCGACGTCACGGCCCATCGCGCGGTCGAGCACCGCGGTCACCTCGGCCGGGGTCACCGGCTCGGTGTCCGGCACCTGGTGGTGCCGGTCCCACGCCATGGTCCGGTACCAGGCACCGCCGGCGTCCTCGCGCCCGTACGGCGCCAGGAAGGCGAACCGGTCGCGGTCGCTGCCGAGGGTGAGGCCGCCGTCGGCCGGCCCGCGGTCGAGCTGGACGTCGGCGAGCATGACCGAGCTCAGCATCGTCCTGCCCGGGAAGTCGACGCCGAGGAGGCGGCGGACCGTGCTGTGGGAGCCATCGGCGCCGATCACGTACTGCGCCCGCCAGGTCGACCGGTGGTCCGGGTCGTCGTCGCCCTTGGGGCGGGCCGTCACCGTGACCCCGTCGGCGTCCTGCTCCAGGGCGACGACCTCGATGCCGCGGTGGATGGCAGCGCCCTGTGCCTCGGCGTAGCGGGCGACTGCCTGGTCGACGTTGGTCTGCGGGGTCACCGCGACGAACGGGTACCGAGACCGCAGGTGGGTCAGGTCGATGCGGGCGCCGGCGAAGATCGCGACGCTGGGGGCGCGGTGGGACTGGGCGAGGAGGTCGTCGGCCAGTCCGCGGGCGTCGAGCACCTCGAGCGTCCGGGCCATCGTGGCGAACGCCCGGCTCACCGGGTTCATGCCCGGCCACCGCTCGAGGACGGCGACCGAACGTCCGGCGCGGGCGAGGTCGCCGGCGGCGGTCAGCCCGGTGGGTCCGGCGCCGACCACCAGCACGTCCGCCTCGTGGGAGGGGGTGGGTTGCGGGGTGACAGTCATGAGAGGACTCCTGTTCAACAGATGTTGAATTCCACGGTACGAGCCTCCGCTCGCAATTGTCAACGGATGTTGAATAGACTGTCGGGATGGCGAAGAGGACGCGTGACTCGGCGGCGACCAAGGCAGCGATCCTGGCGGCGGCCAGGCTGCAGTTCGGGCAGAACGGCTTCGAGCGGACGACGATCCGCTCGGTCGCGGCGGCGGCGGGCGTCGACCCGGCGCTCGTGATGCACTACTTCGTCAGCAAGGACGAGCTGTTCGGCGCCGTCTCCCGTCTCGACATCTCACCCCCGGACCTCACGGGCGTGGCGCCCGAGGACGTCGCCGGCGTCCTGCTGCCGGTGTTCGCACGGGTGTGGGGCCCTGACGGACCGTTCCTGCCCCTGCTGCGAGCCGCGGCGTCGAGCCCCCAGGCCGCCGAGGCGCTGCTGGACGTCTTCGTCCGTCAGGTCGCTCCCGCGCTGGCGGTGGCGGCGGTCGACCGTCCGGAGCAGCGTGCCGCGCTGATCGGGTCGCACCTGCTGGGCATCGCCGTGGCGCGGCACATCATCGCGATCCCGGCCATCGTGACGATGGAGGACGCAGCGCTGGCGGCGTGGCTCCGCCCCGTGCTGACGCACTACCTGACCGACCCGGCCCCCGAGGACCGAGCGGTCTGACGCCCGGAGGGGTCAGCCCTCGAGGAGCTCGGTGAGCTCGAGCCAGCGCTCCTCGTGGGCGGCGACCTGTGCCTCGAGGTCCGCGACCTCCTTGGACTTCGCCAGGAGCGTAGGCACGTCCGCGGGGTCGTGCTCCGCGAGCTCGGCGTGGAGGGCGTCGATGCGCGCGGACAGCTTCTGCATCTTCCGGTCGATCGAGCCGACCTCCTTGCGCGTGTTGCGCTCCTCGGCGCTCGACAGCTTGGACGCCTTCACGTGCCCGGCCGACGACGGGTTGGTGGCCGCCGGGGTGTCCTGCTCCTTGCGGAGCCGCAGGTACTGGTCGACGCCACCGGGCAGGTGGCGGAAGTGTCCGTCGAGGATCGCGTACTGCTGGTCGGTGATGCGCTCGAGCAGGTACCGGTCGTGCGAGACGACCAGCAGCGTGCCGGGCCACGAGTCGAGCAGGTCCTCCATCGCCGCGAGCATGTCGGTGTCGAGGTCGTTGGTCGGCTCGTCGAGCACCAGCACGTTCGGCTCGTCAAGGAGGATCAGCAGGAGCTGGAGACGACGCTTCTGGCCGCCCGAGAGGTCCCGGACGGGCGTGGACATCTGGGCGCTGGTGAACCCGAGCCGCTCGAGCAGCTGCGACGGGGTCATCTCCTTGCCGCCCGACACGTACGCCGTGCGCTGGCGACCGACGACGTCGCTGACGCGGTCGTCGCCGACGTCCTTCAGCTCGTCGAGCTCCTGCGTCAGGGTGACGACCTTGACCGTCTTGCCCTTCTTGACCCGTCCGGACGTCGGCTGGACCTTGCCGGTCACGAGGCCGAGCAGGGTCGACTTGCCGGCACCGTTCGCGCCGAGGATGCCCGTCCGCTCACCCGGCCCGATGCGCCACTCGACGTTCTTCAGCACCTCGTGGTCGTACGACACCGACACGTCGAGGATGTCCACGACGTCCTTGCCGAGGCGTGACGTCGCCATCTGCTTGAGCACGATCGGGTCGCGCGGCGGCGGCTCGTTCGCGATCAGCTCGTTCGCGGCGTCGATGCGGAACTTGGGCTTGGACGTCCGGGCGGGGGCGCCGCGGCGCAGCCAGGCGAGCTCTTTCCGCATGAGGTTCTGCCGCTTGGACTCGGTCGCGGACGCGTGGCGGTCGCGCTCGACGCGCTGCAGGATGTACGCCGCGTAGCCACCCTCGAAGGGCTCGACGATGCCGTCGTGCACCTCCCAGGTCGCGGTGCAGACCTCGTCGAGGAACCAGCGGTCGTGGGTGACGACCAGCAGGCCGCCCGCGTTCGCGGACCAGCGCGACTTGAGGTGCCCGGCGAGCCAGGTGATGCCCTCGACGTCGAGGTGGTTGGTGGGCTCGTCGAGGAACAGGACGTCGTCGTCGCCGACCAGCAGGCGCGCCAGCGCGACGCGTCGGCGCTGTCCGCCCGAGAGGGTCCCGACCGTGGCGTCCCACGGGATGTCGGACACGAGACCGGCGATGACGTCGCGGATCTTCGCGTCACCGGCCCACTCGTAGTCGGCCTTGTCGCCCACGATCGCGTGACCGACCGTGCCGTCCTGGTCGAGCGTGTCGGTCTGGTCGAGCATCCCGATCGTCACGCCGCCGCGGGTCGTGACCCGTCCGGAGTCGGGCTGGAGCCGGCCGGCGAAGATGCGCAGGAGGGTCGACTTGCCGTCGCCGTTGCGTCCCACGATGCCGATCCGGTCGCCCTCGTCGATGCCGATCGTGACCGACTCGAAGACGGTCTTGGTGGGGAAGTCGAGCGCGATCTGTTCCACGCCGAGAAGATGAGCCACTGCACGAGTCTAGGTGGCGAGTCCCGAGGGTCGGTCAGCGGTCGAAAGGCTGGGACAGCTTGCGCAGCGCATCCGCCAGCTGGGTCGCCTCTGCGGGGCTCAGGCCGGCCAGCAGCTGCTTCTCCGCGACGAGCAGGGCGTCGAGCGCCCCGTCGACCGTGGCACGCCCCTGCGCGGTGAGTCGCACCTGCACCCCACGGCGGTCGGCGGGGTCGGGGAGCCGGTCGACGAGGTTCTTGCGGACCAGGCGGTCGACCCGGTTCGTCATGGTGCCGCTGGTCACGAGCGTCTCCTGGACGAGCTGTCCCGGCGACAGCTGGTACGGCTCCCCGGCGCGCCGCAGCGCCGACAGGACGTCGAACTCCGAGGGCTCCAGGCCCTGGTCCGCGAACGCGTCCTTGCGGGCCCGGTCGAGGTGCAGGGCCAGCCGGGTGACCCGGCTGAGGACGTGCATGGGGGAGACGTCCATGTCGGGCCGCTCGCGCTGCCACGCGGCGATCAGCCGGTCGACGTCATCGTCCATGCGCTGAGTCTATCAAGATTCTTGATGTCGAGATTGTTTGCACGGTACGTTCGGGGAATGGACGCACCCGACGCCGTCATCGCCGGACCGGCACGCCAGGCCGAGCTCCTCGCCTCCGGGGCGCTGACGTCCCGCCGGCTCACCGAGGAGACGCTCGCGTCGATCGAGCGGGAGAACCCCGCGATCAACGCCGTCGTCCGGGTGCTCGCCGACGAGGCGCTCGCCGCCGCGGACGACGCGGACCGCCGCCGCGCCGCGGGGGAGGCCCGCCCCCTGCTGGGGGTCCCGATCGTGGTGAAGGACGACCTCCCGGTCGCCGGGCACCCGACCGGCCTCGGCTCCCGTGCGATGGTCCACGACGCCGTGCAGGACGGCGAGCTCGTCGCCGCGCTGCGGGCACAGGGCATGGTCGTGGTCGCCAAGTCGACACTGCCCGAGCTCGCGATCTTCGGGTTCACCGAGTCCGCCGCGACCGGCGTGACGCGCAATCCGCACCACCACGGCCACACCCCGGGTGGGTCCTCGGGCGGCTCGGCCGCGCTCGTGGCCGCCGGGGCAGTGGGCATCGCAACGGCGTCCGACGGCGCCGGCTCGATCCGCATCCCGGCCGCGTGCTGCGGGCTGGTCGGCTTCAAGCCGACCCACGGGACGATGCCCGGCTCGGGCGGCTGGCACGGACTGTCGACCCAGGGCGGGCTCGCACGACGGGTCGCGGACAGCGCCCTGTTCCTCGACACGTTCGGCCGCTTCCCGACGTCGTTGACCGCCGCTGCTGCCGCCGACCCGACGCCGCTGCGCATCGGTCTGTCGTTCAGCGCCTCGGCGGCGACCCGGGCCGCGCCACTCGACCCCGTGGTGCGCGCAGCGGTGGAGGGCGCCGCGGAGACGTTCCGCAGGGCCGGTCACACGGTCACCGAGGTCGACGTCCCGTACGGCATCGCGGCCAAGGCGCTGACCGTCCGCTACCTCGCGGGCATCCGGGACGGTGCCGACGGGGTCGACCGGCCGGACCGCCTCGAGCCGCGCACCCGGGCCATCGCCCGGCTCGGCCGCCCGTTCCGGCCGGGCGCGGTCGAGTGGGCGAAGCGCAAGGGACACGAGTGGGGCGGCCGGGTGCACGACGACCTCGGCGTCGACGTGCTGCTGACCCCGGTCATGTCCGCTCCAGCGGTCGAGGTCGAGCGCTGGAAGGGCAAGGGCGGTCTCGCCACGGTGCTGTCGATGAACGCGTTCTACCCGTACACCGCCCAGTGGAACCACGCCGGCGTCCCGGCCGTCTCGATGCCCGCCGGCACCGCGGCGAACGGGCTGCCGCTCGCGATCCAGCTGATCGGCCGGCGCGACGACGACGCCCGGCTGATGGCCCTGGCCGGGCAGTACGAGCGGAGCGCCTGATGCCGGTCTGGGACCCCGCCCGCTACCTGCAGTTCGCCGACGACCGATCGCGTCCGTTCGTCGACCTGGTCGGCCGCGTGCAGGGCACGCCCCGGACCATCGTCGACCTCGGCTGCGGACCCGGGCACCTGACCGAGGTCCTGCGTGGCCGGTGGCCCGACGCACAGGTGCACGGGGTCGACTCCTCGCCGGAGATGATCGAGCGGGCCTCCGCCGACAACCGCGACGACGCCGCGACGTACGAGCTGGCGGACGTCGCGGCGTGGACGCCGCAGCGGCCGGTCGACCTCGTCGTGTCCAACGCGTTGTTCCAGTGGGTGCCCGACCAGCTCGCGGTGATCGAGCGGCTGACCGCCCACGTGGCCCCCGACGGAACCTTCGCCCTGCAGGTCCCGCGCAACTACGACTCGCCCAGCCACACGTTGCTGCGCGACATCGGCGCCGAGCCACCGTTCGCGGCGCACACCGCGGGCGTCCTGGCCGACCGGGGCACCGAGCCGACCGCGTACCTCGAGCTCTTCGCGGGCCTTGGCTGGCACGTAGACCTGTGGGAGACGACCTACCTGCACGTGCTGCCCGGCGACGACCCCGTCTTCGACTGGGTCTCCGGCACGGGTGCGCGCCCCTACCTGCAGGCGTTGCCGGACGAGCTGCGGGACGACTTCGCGGCGGCCTATCGTGCGGCGCTGCGCAGCGCCTACCCGCGCAGGCCGTGGGGGACCGTCTTCCCGTTCCGACGGACCTTCGTCGTGGCCCGGCGTGCGGACTGACTCCGGTACGCTCGGAGGGCAGTCCCCGGTCCGTCCGCCGGCCAGCACCACGCTGTCCGCCGGAAACCGGTTGCTGTTCCCCGGTTGGTCTGCCGGCAGGGCCCGCCGCACTTTGAATGCGGACAAGCGACGTAGGTTCGACTCCTACCCGGGGAGCCAGCACCGTCAGGTGTCGGCCTGAGCGAGCAAGCTAAGGAGTCCGGTGACTACGAGCCCTGACACGGCGGTGACGGCGATCGTGCTGGCAGCAGGTGCCGGCACGCGGATGAAGTCGTCACGAGCGAAGGTCCTGCACGAGATCGCCGGCCGCAGCATGATCGAGCACGCGCTCGTCGCCGTGGCCGGTGCCGGCGTCCACACGACCGTCGCGGTCGTGGGCCACGACCGCGACCAGGTCTCCGCGGCCATCGCGGCGTACGACCCCTCGATCGTGCTGGCGGTCCAGGAGGAGCAGAACGGTACGGGCCACGCGGTCCACGTCGCCCTGGAGTCACTGGACTCGCCGCCCGAGGGCACCGTCCTGGTGACGTACGGCGACGTCCCGCTGCTGACCTCCCAGACGCTCTCGGAGCTGCTGGTCGACCACCGTGCCGCCGAGCGCACGGTCACGATCCTCACCGCCGAGGTCGACGACCCCACCGGCTACGGCCGCATCGTGCGCGACGCAGACGGCGCCGTCACCGCGATCCGTGAGCACCGCGACGCGTCGCCCGAGGAGCTGGCGCTCCACGAGATCAACAGCGGCATCCTCGTGGTCGACGCCGAGTTCCTCAGGAACGCGGTCGCGAGCCTGGAGTCCGGGAACGCCCAGGGGGAGCTGTACCTCACCGACATCGTCGGCAAGGCAGTCGCCGAGGGACGGCCGGTGGGGGCGCACGTCCTGCAGGACGTGTGGCAGACCGAGGGCGTCAACGACCGTGCCCAGCTCGCCCGCCTCGGCCGCGAGCTCAACCGCCGGCTCACCCGCCACTGGATGGCCGAGGGCGTCACGATCGTCGACCCGGCCACGACCTGGATCGACGTGGACGTGACCCTGGCACAGGACGTCACCGTCCTGCCCGGCACGCAGCTGCTCGGCGCCACCAGCGTCGCCGAGGGCGCCACGATCGGCCCCGACACGACCCTGCGCAACGTCGAGGTCGGGACGGGGGCCACGGTCGTCCGCACGCACGGCTCCGACGCGGTCATCGGGGCCGACGCGACCGTCGGCCCGTACGCGTACCTGCGACCCGGCGCCGAGCTGGGCGACAGCGGCAAGATCGGCACCTTCGTCGAGGTCAAGAACTCGGTCATCGGCGCCGGCGCCAAGGTGCCGCACCTGACGTACGTGGGCGACGCGGAGATCGGCGAGGGCGCCAACATCGGCGCCGGCACGATCTTCGCCAACTACGACGGCGTCCACAAGAACCGGACGACGATCGGTCGGCACGCCAAGACCAGCTCGAACAACACGTTCGTCGCCCCGGTGTCAGTGGGCGACGGTGCGTTCACGGGGGCCGGCGCGACGATCCGCGAGGACGTCCCGCCGGGGGCGCTGGCGGTGAGTGCCGGGTCACAGAGGAACATTGAGGGGTGGGTCGGGAAGAAGCGTCCCGGCTCCAGCTCAGACCATGCGGCGCGCACTGCGAACGCAGACAAGAACAACCTGGAGGCCCCCGGTGAGTAGCCTGTCCAAGCGGACGCCGACCCGCAACATGCTGCTGTTCTCGGGGCGCGCTCACCCCACGCTGGCCCAGGAGGTCGCCGACCTCCTCGAGATCGAGGTCGTCCCGACCACGGCGTACGACTTCGCGAACGGCGAGATCTACGTCCGCTTCGACGAGTCGGTCCGTGGGTGCGACGCGTTCGTGCTGCAGAGCCATGCCTCGCCGATCAACGAGGCGATCATGGAGCAGCTCATCATGATCGACGCGCTCAAGCGCGCCTCCGCCAAGCGCATCACCGTCATCCTGCCGTTCTACGGCTACGCCCGTCAGGACAAGAAGCACCTCGGGCGCGAGCCGATCTCGGCCCGCCTGATGGCGGACCTGTTCCTCACCGCCGGCGCCGACCGCCTCATGACGGTCGACCTGCACACCGCCCAGATCCAGGGCTTCTTCGACGGCCCGGTCGACCACCTGCTGGCCATGCCGATCCTCACCCGCCACGTCAAGAAGCGGTACGGCAAGAAGGACCTCGCGGTCGTCTCGCCCGACGCCGGACGCATCAAGGTGGCCGAGCAGTGGGCCAACGCCCTCGGCGGCGCCCCGCTCGCGTTCATCCACAAGACCCGCGACCCGCGCCGTCCGAACGAGTCGAAGGCGAACCGGGTGGTCGGCGACGTCGCCGGCCGGGTCTGCATCCTGGTCGACGACCTCATCGACACCGGCGGCACGATCGTCCAGGCCGCGGAGGCGCTCATGGCCGACGGTGCCGAGGACGTCGTGATCGCGGCGACGCACGCGGTGTTCTCCGGTCCGGCTGTCGACCGGCTCAAGAACTGCACCGCGTGCGAGGTCATCGTGACCAACACGCTGCCGATCGCGGACGACAAGCGCTTCGACAAGCTCACGGTCCTCTCGATCGCCCCGTTGCTCGCGCAGGCGACCGCGGCCGTGTTCGAAGAGGGCTCGGTCACCAGCCTGTTCAAGTCCTGAGGACTCGCTCGCTCTGCGAGCGAGCTTCTCAGGAAGCCAGGGAGCGCAGCGACCGTGAGCGTTCGCGCCGAAGGCGCCAGCAGCGAGGCTCAGGAAGGTCACCGGCCCGCCGGGCCCCTAGGATCCAGCTGACGGATCCACTCGATCAGCTGGGGGCATGCATGGGAAAGGTCGCGCTGCGCGGTGGCTCGGCTGGGGCGGTCATCGGGATCCTGGTGAGCCAGCTCATCGGGCTGGCCGTGATCGGCACCGACGACATCCCGTCCTTCGCGGACCGGGAGGACCTGCCGGTCATGTACGTCATCGCCGCCGTGATCGGCGCGGTGGTGGGATTCGTCGTGGGCCTGGCGGGGCTGGCGGTCGGGCGCGGCGTGGCGGACGCGACAACGGGCTCGCCCGCGAGGCGCCGGCTGCGCGGAGCGCTCGCGGCCGGGCTCGCCTCGGGAGCGCTGTCGCTGTTCACCGTCTCGCCGCTGCTGTCCGCCCGGTCGCTGATCGCGCTCGTCGTGCTGGCTGTCGTCGGCGCCGTGGCGGCCTGGGTGCTGCTGCCGGGTGTGGTCGACCTCGGCACGCCTCCCACACCCCGGCACGAGAGCCCGGCGCGGCCCGTGGTGGCGGTCGTCGTCGAGGCGCCCTCGACGCCTCGCCGCGTGCTCGTGACGCTGGCCGGTGCCCTCGTGGGAGCGTTCCTCGGTGCGCAGGTGCTGATGACGATCGTGGGCGACCTGACGTCGTTGGGCCGCACGACGTACGACGTGGTGTCGTTCGTCGTCCTGGGCGTGCTGCTCGTCGTGATCGGCGCGGTGCTGTGGCGTGCGACGGGGCGGAGCGCCCGCAGGTCGCGGCCGACGGCGTGATTTCCGCGGCGTGAGCCGCTGCGATAGACTCATGCAGTTGCCTCGGCGAGGGTCCCATGGACCGTGATCGACTGGGCGTTCCTCTGGGGCGCTGTGTCGAGCGCCGGGTGACGTCCGACTTTTCGATCCACGCACCGTTCCCTCAGGAGACACACCCATGGCCGAGATCAAGATCGCCGCCGAGACCCGCACCGAGTTCGGCAAGGGTGCCGCTCGCCGCATCCGTCGCGCCGACAAGGTGCCCGCCGTCCTCTACGGACACGGCTCCGACCCCGTGCACGTCGCCCTCCCGGGCCACCAGCTCATGCTCGCCCTCAAGAACGCGAACGCGCTGCTGACGATCGACCTCGGCTCCGAGCAGCACCTCGCGATCCCCAAGCAGGTCCAGCGTGACCCGCTGAAGGGCTTCATCGAGCACGCCGACCTCCTCATCGTCCGCAAGGGCGAGAAGGTCACCGTCGACGTCCGCATCGTCCCCGTCGGCGAAGCGGTCAGCGGCAACCTGGTCGTGCTGGAGAACGCGTCGATCACGGTCGAGGCCGAGGCGACCCACATCCCCGAGTCCTTCGAGATCTCGATCGAGGGCCTCGCGGGCGGCGACCAGATCCTCGCCAAGGATATCGAGCTGCCCGAGGGCTCGTCCCTCGCGGTCGACGAGGACCTCCTCATCGTCAACGTCACCGCAGCGCCCACCGAGGCCCAGCTGGAGTCCGAGCTCGCCGAGGCCGAGGCCGAGGCCGGCATCGAGCACGACGCGACGGACGCCGAAGAGGCCGCCGAGGCTGAGGCTCCCGCAGAGTCGGAGTGACCTGGCTGGTCGTCGGGCTCGGCAACCCGGGCCCGACGTACGCCGCCACGCGGCACAACATCGGCTACATGGTGGCCGACGTGCTGGCCGCCCGCATGGGCGGGACCTTCAAGAAGCACAAGTCCGGTCGCGCTGACGTGGTCGAGGGGCGGCTCGCCGGTGAGCGGGTCGTCCTCGGCCGTGCGCGCTCGTACATGAACGAGAGCGGCGGGGCGGTGTCGACGCTCGCGAAGTTCTACGACGTCGACGCCGATCACGTGATCGCGATCCACGACGAGCTGGACATCGACTTCGGCATGTTGCGGGTCAAGCACGGTGGGGGCGACAACGGCCACAACGGGCTGAAGTCGATCCGCCAGTCGCTGGGCACGGGTGACTTCTACCGGGTCCGTGTCGGCATCGGCCGACCGCCCGGGCGCCAGGACGTGCACGACTTCGTCCTCAAGCCGTACTCCTCGACCGAGCGCAAGGACCTGCCGACGTACATCGAGGAGGCCGCCGACGCCGTCGAGAGCCTCATGACCGTCGGGCTGGACCGGACCCAGAGCGCGTTCAACCGCTGACCTGTCGGCCCTCACCGGGGTTTGCGGATATTTGACGACCCCGCGCGAGGCTGTCCCTGAAAGCATCGGGGCTCTTGCTGTGGGGTGGATCTGTGACGGCAGTCGAACTCGGCGCGGAGCCCTCGGGCGTTCGCACCAGGACCGTGGACCGGACGTTCTCGAGCGCTGCCGGGAGCGTCCGGAGCGCATCGCGACGGTGGGTGCGAGCGCGGGTACAGCCGTACGCCGCCGCGTGCCTCGTCGCCGCAGGGGTCGCGGCCGGCCTCACCCCGGTCGCCGGGCCGGTCGTCTGGGCAGCCGTCGGGGTCGTCGCCCTGGTGCTGGCCCTCGACCTCACGACGGTGCGACCGCGCCAGCGGGCGTACATCTTCGCCCCGGTCAGGCGGCTGGGCCTGGTCGCGGGGTCGGCACTGCTCGTCGCCTCCTCCTTCGCCTGGCTGACGCCCGGGCAGACGCGGGCCGAGCTGGTCACCGTCGTCGCGGCAGGTGGTGCCTTCCTCATCGGCGCCAGGGTCTCCGGTGCGCCCGGCGGTCCGCGGCGGGTGCTGCTCGTCGGCGGCCGGGTCGGTGCCGCCCAGCTCATCACGCAGTGGTCGTCGTGCCAGGACGTCCTCGTGGCCGGGGTCTGCCTCCCCGAGCACGTGGGAGACGACGCGGACCCCATCGTCGACGTCCCCGTGGTGGGCTCGCTCGACGACGTGGTCGCGGCCGCGACCGGGCTGGACGTGGACGAGGTGGTTGTCGTCCCGGGTGCCCTGCTCACCGCGTACGACGTCCGCCGGCTGAGCTGGTCGCTGGAGCGGACCGCCGTCGAGCTGTCGGTGGCGGCGGAGATGGGCGGGATCTCGCCGCGACGCATCGTCCCGCAGGTGCTGGGTCGGCGCGTCATGCTGTCGGTGCGGCCCGGTGGCCGGTCCCGGCCGGGACGCTGGGGCAAGGGACTGCTCGACCGGGCCGGGGCCGCGATCCTGCTCGTGATGCTGTCGCCCGTCCTCGCGGCACTGGCGATCATGGTCCGGCGGGACTCCCCAGGACCGGCCCTGTTCCGGCAGACCCGCGTCGGCCTCGACGGAGCCCTGTTCCAGGTCCTGAAGTTCCGCACCATGGTCGTCGACGCCGAGTCCATGCTTCCCGCGCTCCAGACGGCGAACGAAGCGGCGGGCCCGCTGTTCAAGATGGCCGCAGACCCGCGGACCACCCGGATCGGCAGATTCCTGCGCCGCAGCTCGCTCGACGAGCTGCCGCAGCTCGTCAACGTGGTGAAGGGACAGATGTCGCTGGTCGGTCCCCGCCCCAGCCTTCCGGTGGAGACCATGGCGTACGACGAGTGGATCCACCGGCGCCTGAGCGCCAAGCCGGGCATGACGGGGGCGTGGCAGGTGGGCGGACGCTCGAACCTGAGCTGGTCGGACTCGGTCCGGCTGGACATCGACTACGTCGACAACTCCACCCTGCGGGACGACCTGTGGATCGCGATGCGGACGGCGCGGGTCGTCATCACGCGCGACGGCGCGGTGTGAGCCTCGCGGGAGCCCAGCGGCTCACCTTCGGCGCCGTGCTCACCCTCTTCGGGGTCGCGCTGGTGCTGATGGTCCTCCGCGGCGGCGAGGCAAGCGACGTCCTGCCGGTGCGTGCAGCCGCCGCGCCGGCCGCCGGCTCGCACACCGGCGCCGGCCCGACCGGGGACGAGGACGCGTCGGAGGTCATCAGCGAGGCCGAGCGGCCCGCGGACGAGGGTTCGAGGACGACGGCATCGGGCAGCGAGGGGATACCCCGGCGCGCCCTGCGGGAGCCGGTGAAGGGACCGCTGAAGGCCCTCCCCGTGCTGCCGACCTCGTCGGTGAAGTCGAGGGAGGTGTCCTCGGGATCCGACGTCCGGCAGGTCTCGCTGGTGGCGACCGACGGGCGCTCACCCGCCCGGGTCCTGGCGGCGTACCGCCGGATCCTCGGGGCGTACGGATTCGTCGAGTCCAGCGTTCCCGCGGTCGGCGGCTCGACGGCATCGGCGTTCGCGCGAGGCCGCGAGCACCTGACCGTGACGGCCAGCGCGACCGGTCGGCGCACGACGTACTCGGTGTTCGGCGGCCTCCGCGCCGGCTCGAGCTGAGCCGGCCGGCACTCGGAAGGGGGCGCATGTACATCTCGGTCAACGACCGTCCGCGGGGCACCGCGAGCGCGTCGCGGGGCCCGAAGCCCAAGGTGGCACCTGTCGTGGTGTCCCTCGGACTCGTCAGCCTGCTGACGGACATCTCGTCGGAGTCGGTCGCGGCGATCCTGCCGCTCTACCTGACCACCGTGCTCGGTCTCTCGCCCGTGGCGTACGGATTCCTCGACGGCCTCTACCAGGGGGCCAGCGCGCTGGTGCGCATCGCGAGCGGGTGGGCGGCGGACCGCGGCGGGCACCCGAAGTGGGTCGCGTTCCTCGGCTACGGGCTGTCGGCGGTGTCGAGGGTCGGCCTGCTGGTCGCGAGCGGGTTCGCCGCCGTCACCGCCGTGGTCGCGGTCGACCGTGTCGGCAAGGGCATCCGCACCGCCCCCCGAGACGCGATGATCGCGGCGTCGACCCCACCGTCGCACCTCGGACGAGCGTTCGCGGTGCACCGCACGCTCGACACGATCGGTGCCGTCGCCGGGCCGTTCATCGCGTTCGCGATCCTGTGGGCGGTCCCGGACGGCTACACGACGGTCATGATCGTCTCGCTCGCCTTCGCGTTGGTCGGGCTCGCGCTGCTGGGCCTGCTGGTCCCCGACCAGCGACTGGTGCCTCGCCCCCTGACGGACCGCGCCGGGACCACGTTCCGCTGGCGGCAGGTCTGCGACCCGCGGATGAGGAAGCTGCTGGTGGCCGCCGGCGCGCTCGGGCTGCTCACCGTCGGCGACGGATTCGTCTACCTGGCGCTGCTCGACCGGGGCGATTTCGCCGCCACCTGGTTCGCGCTGCTCTACGTCGGCACCAACCTGGCGTACCTCGCCATGGCCGTGCCACTGGGGCGGGTCGCGGACCGGGTCGGCCGGACCCGGGTGCTGACCGCGGGACACCTGGCGCTGCTCATGACGTACGTGTGCGCGGCCCTGCCGCTGGGCGGCGTCGTGGTGGTCGTCGTGCCGCTGCTGCTGCTCGGGACGTTCTACGCCGCGACCGACGGGGTGCTGGCCGCGGTCGCGGGTCGCCTGGCCGCACCCGAGGTCCGGGCGAGCGGCATCGCGTGCGCCCAGACGGTCGTCGCCGTCGCCCGCCTCGTCGCGTCGACCGGCTTCGGTCTCCTGTGGTTCGCGATCGGTCCCCACGCGGCACTGCTCACGGTGGCCGGGCTGCTGCTGGTCGTGGTGGTCGTGACGTACGCGTGGATCAAGGACCTCGACGCCCCGGCCCGCGCATGACGCGGACCGGGAGCTGGCGGGTCAGCCCGCGGCGGCCTGCCGCGGGCTGACGTCCCTGACCTGCCGCAGCAGCCGGGCCTTCACCGCCGGGCGGAGCCGGTGCTCGAACGCATCACGCAGCGCCCGGTTGCGCATCTCGTAGCCGCAGAGCGTGACGCGCAGGACGCCCAGGTCGGCGAGCTCGTCCAGGCTGGTCTGGACGTCGTGGACGTGCGCCGGGCGATCCTGGTCCGCGTGGACGATGTCACGCAGTGCCTCGCCGGAGACCGGGCGGTCGAGGATCGCCATCAGCTGGCACAGCTCGGTCTCCGCGACGGTCAGCTGCTCGAGCATCGTGCGGAAGTAGTCGCCGACCGGAAAGGCACCCGCGCACGCACCGGCGTCGTTGTAGAGGTCGACTCCGCTCATCGTGGAGATGATCCAGCCCGACGCGATCCACTCCCGCAGGATGGCGACGGCCCGCCCGGCCAGCCGCTCGCTCTGGTCGCGCAGCTCGGCCAGGAGGCGGGGGGTGGGCGGCGCCGACAACGACGCCGTGGCCAGCGCGACCAGGTCACCGTCCGTCAGCGCACCGACCTGTTGGCGGTGGACGGTGACCCGGCCACCGGCCAGCTGCGCCTGGAGGAGGTCGCCCGCCTCGTCCGAGGTGATGGCGACGATCACGCGAGGGACGTCCGCGTCGATCCCGGTGAGGAACGTCCTGAACAGCTCGACGTCGGGGACCGGGTCGTTGTCCGTGGGGCCCCACACCGTGATGTCGGACCGGCGGTCGCTGGCGAGCCGGGCGAGGCGCTGCGCGGCGCTCGTGCGGCGGCCGTCCTCGATCAGGTGCCGCAGGTGCGCGTGCTCGACCCGTGCGACCGCGGCGTCCAGGAGCGCCTCCCGCCCGGAGCCGTCCGCCCCGGTGAGGCAGACCACGTCACAGCCCTCCCCGGCGATCGCCGCCCGGATGTCGGCGGCGAGGGACGCGACCTGCGTGTCGCGACCGATGAACGGCCGGCGGGTCACGTCCGGAGGTGCCTCGGCGGAGAGCATCTGGATGTGGAGCGCCCTCGTCTGGGGCGACGGATCGGCGCCGAGCTCCTGCGAGAGGCAGACCCGCAGGTGCTCGAACGCGCGGAGGGCGAGCTCGATCTCGCCGAGCGCCGAGTGCGCCTGCATGAGCGTGCGGTGCGCCCGTTCGAAGCAGGGGTCCTCGGAGATCGCCAGGGTCGAGAAGTCGATCGCGTCGCGCATCCACTGCAGCTTCAGCGCCGACTCCCCGGCGTCGGCCAGGAGCGCCTGCCGGTTGAGCAGCAGCGAGTCACGTGTCTGCGTCGCCCAGAAGCTCTTGTCGTCGTACGCGCGGAACTCAGCGACGTACAGCGCCTCGGCCTCGCGGGCCAGCGAGACGACACGAGCATGGTCGCCGGCACGGAGCGCGGCACCGAGGTCGTGGGCTGCGCTCTGGAACGCGGTGACGTCGACCCAGGCGTTGCGCAGGACCAGGCCGCCGAGGTGGCGCTCGATGCACGGCTCATCGAGCACGTGGCGTACCCGCGACACCGCCGTGCGGAGGCTGGCACGCGCCTTGTCCTCCTCGACGTCGGGCCACAGCTTGTCGATGATGCTGTGCACGCTGACCGCCCGGTTGTTGTTGAGCGCGAGCAGCCGCAGGAGATCGGTCGTCTTGCCGGTGCTCCACTCGTCGGCCTCGACGACGGCGCCGTTCGACCTGCGGACGAACAGCCTGCCGAACATACGAATCTCGATGCGATCGTGCATGGGGTGGACCTCCGGCCTCGGTGCCCGGGGCCGGGTCTCACATCGTCTCGTCGGCGGGAGTGAGCTCCTGCTGGTGTCAGCCCTGAGCGTGTTGCGGTAGTTGAGATTTCTCCACAGTACGACCAGATTTCCGGGCGTATCGGGAAACCGGGATTTAGCCGAGAATGTGACCAAATGCCCGGGCTACCAGGGCAAACGTCCTCATTTGACGCTCGCTTGACGTCCTCGCGGCATCATGGTCGGCACGGGAGCAACACACGTCGAGACCGACACGAGGAGCTTCCGTGAGCGAGGCAGTCATCGCCCCGAGGGTGTCGCTTCGCCACGGGTAGAGGGAGGCTGCGCGGTACCCCTGGTTCCGCGCAGCTTCCTGCCCGCCCGCCTCGTCCGGGGGCCTCGAGACGGCCTCGAACAGGGGCGTTCTCAGGGGCCGTCGGCTTTGACGGAAATTTTCTCGGACCGTGCAGTAATGATGCCGATCCACCTTGGGGCTTGACACCGGATCCGTGCACGTGAGGGACGTGGCACGGACTGATCCGACCTGGCTCCGCCGTGCACATCCAGGGAGTCAGCATGATCGATCAAGGAACGGGCGCGCCTCGCTCGCCCCGCCGGGCCACCAGGCTCGTCGTCGCACCACACGTCGGGGACGAGACGCTCGGTTGCGGGGGAGTCCTGGCCAAGCACGGGGAGGACGCCGTCGTCGTCATCCTCGCCGAGCCGGACGAGCGTCGCCGGGAGCAGCTCGCCGCCGCCCAGCAGGAGCTCGGGCGACCGCCGGCGACCGTGCTCGGCGTCTCCCGCCGGCACCTGGGCGAGGACATGGACCTGCTCGTGGGCATGCTCGCGGACCTGCTCGCGATGGTGCAGCCCTCGATCCTGTACCTGCCGTTCCCCTCGAACCATCACGACCGGGCCGTCGCCTACGAGACGGGCATGCGTGCGGTCCGTGCCCCGTACGGGCACGGGGCGCGTCACCCCGTCACCGTCCTGGCGTACGACGTGGGAGCGGTCGAGGTCTCCGAGTACGCCGACGACGTCCGGTGGAACGTCCGCGAGACGCTGGACGAGCTGGACGTCGAGCGCAAGACCGCTGCCGCGACGGCGTACGGCTCACCGTTGGCCGGCGGCCTGCGGAGGAACGCCCGTCTCGTGGGGGAGGCCGGGAACGTGGACTGGGCCGAGCAGTTCGCCGTCGTGCGCATGTCCCCCGGGCACCGGGCGACGTACCGGGACGAGACCGGGGCCGCCCGTCGACATGTTCGCTCGGGCGTCGTCGTGGGGGGCCGGCGATGATCGTCGCGGGGCACCAGGCAGATCTGCTGCCGTCGTCGGGATTCTGGTACAAGATGGCGAAGGCCGACCTGTTCGACCTGAGGATCTTCGACCAGATCCACCCGCGCGGGTCCCAGCGCCGGGTCATGATGCGCGGGCGGTGGGCCTCGATCCCGATCATCGCCGGGCCGGTCGGATCGCTGATCTCCGAGGCCCGGATCATCCCGAGCGAGACCCGGGAGGCGCTCAGCGCCGTGGTCACCGAGCGCTACAGCGACGCCAAGCACTGGCCGCGCCACGGCCCGGCCGTCCTGGCCATGATCGACGACATCCACACCGAGCACCTGTGGCAGCTCAACCTGCAGCTCATCCTCGGGATCCGCGAGCTGCTCGACATCGGGACGCCGGTGTCCATCGCGCGCCCGCCGACCGGCAGGGGAGCGGCGGGGCTGGTCTCGGTCATGCGGCAGTACCACGCGACGAGCTACCTGTCCGGGACCGAGGGCCGTGCATACGTCGACGACGACGAGACCTACCAGGAGGACGGCCTGGAGATCACCTGGTCGGCGCACCGGCCGGTGACCGGGGACTCGATCCTCTCGGTGCTGATGGACTACGACGACCCGATGGCCGTCGTGATGGCCGAGGAGCCGCACGCCGGCAGGCGACCGCGGCGGGACGTCTCGGCATGAGGCGCCGGCCGTGACCCCTCGTGGACGTGTCATGACCTTCGGGATCCTCAGCACCGCGCTGCTGACCGGTGCCGGGCTGTGCGTCGTCGTCGCGGTCAACCGCGCATCGGCGCGGGCCGAGGCACCACCCGAGGTGGCCGTCACCCGCGTCGCGGCGCTGGAGGGCGCGCCGCGGGTGGTGTTCCGCAACACCGAGGTCGGCTCCCGGTACGGGCTGGTGTCCATGGTGAGCCTGGCGGACCCGCGCGGACCCCGTGCCTTCACGGACGTCCCGTGCGATCGGGTGTACGCGTCCGCCGGCACGACCAGCTGCCTGCGGACCAAGCGGGGACTGGCCACGACGTTCGAGGCCGTGGAGCTCGACGCCGACTGGCGGGCGGTCGAGTCCTGGGGGCTGCCGGGGATCCCGAGCCGGACCCGGGTCTCGGCGGACGGCCGGCTCTTGGCCACGACCTCGTTCGTCACCGGGCACACCTACATGCAGGTGGGTTTCTCCACTGCCACGGACATCCGCGAGGTCGGCGGACGGGACCTGGGCAACCTCGAGGCGTTCGCGCTGGTCGTGGACGGACGCCGGGTCCGTCCGGCCGACCGGAACATCTGGGGCGTGACGTTCGCCCGCGACGACGACACGTTCTACGCAACCGTCGCGACGGGCGGCACGACCTACCTGGCGCGCGGCGACCTGTCGGCGCGCACCCTGACGACGTTGCACGAGGGCGCGGAGTGCCCGTCCCTGTCGCCTGACGGCTCGAGGATCGCGTTCAAGCACGACGTGGGCGGGACGACGCCGCACTGGCAGATCGTCGTCCTCGACCTCGCCTCGGGCCGCGAGTCGACGCTGGGCGGCGAGAAGCGCAACGTCGACGACCAGGTCGAGTGGCTCGACGACGACACGCTCCTGTACGGGCTGCCGCGGGACGGCGAGGCGGGCGTGAGCGACATCTGGCAGATCAAGACCACCGCAGGCGCAGCGCCCTCGATCTTCATCGAGCAGGCGTGGTCGCCGTCGATCGTGAGGAGCTGAGGACGATGGCCGCTGGACTGCAGGGCGACGGACGTGACGCCGCCACCGGCACGGGACGGATCGCCTGCGCGGAGCGCCTCGGCGCGGGACCTCAGGTGCGCCGGCTCCTCGAGATCGGCCGCCGTGGGCTGCCGCTGGCGTACGACGCCGGCACCGGCGAGTTCGCCCAGACCGTGAGGCGCTCGAACGAGCCGGGCGTCCCGGTCCGCCGGGAGGGGACGAGCCTGCGCTACGCGGCGATGGCGGCACTCGGGCTGTCCCGGCTGGACCTCGGCGAGCAGAGGGCGGTGCTCGGTGGCATCACGGCCGCCGAGCTGGCTCGCGCCACGGGAGTGCTGGCGCTCGAGCAACCCGACCCGGGCGCGGTCGCGATCGCGGCGTGGGCGGTCGCCGAGGTCGCCGGCACGGTCGACGTCGCGCTGTTCTCCCGCCTCGGTGCCGAGATCTCCAGCGGCCGACCCATCGAGACGGTCGCCCTGTCGTGGATGGTCACGGCCGCGGTCGCAGCCGGTGGCGACCTGCTCGCGATGGGCGGGGCGATGAGCGCACGGTTGCTGGCGGAGCAGGGGCCCGACGGGATCTTCCCGCACGTGGTGCCGGCCGGGTCGCAGAACCGGTGGCGCCGGCACGTCGGGTCGTTCGCCGACCAGGTCTATCCGGTCCAGGCGCTCGCGAGGATGTCCCGGGCGTCCGGTGACACGGAGCTGCTGCAGGCGGCGGAGCGCACCGCCGACCGGATCTGTGCGCTGCAGGGGCCGGACGGTCAGTGGTGGTGGCACTACGACGCACGCACGGGCGATGTCGTCGAGCGCTACCCGGTCTACAGCGTCCACCAGCACGCGATGGCGCCGATGACGTTGTTCGACCTCGCAGAAGCCGGCGGCACGGACCGGACGGCCGAGATCGTCCGCGGCCTGCGATGGCTGGACGACCACCCCGAGGTCGACGAGCCCCTCGTCGCCGACACCGTCGGGCTCATCTGGCGCAAGGCGGGACGACGCGAGCCGGCCAAGGCCGTGCGACGGATCTCGGCCGTCACCACGGCGCTGCGGCCCGGCATGCACCTGCCCGGACTCGACCGCGCGTTCCCGGCGACCCGGGTCGACCACGAGTGCCGGCCGTACGAGCTCGGCTGGCTCCTCTACGCCTGGCTGCCCCCGCGCGGAGGGAACCGGTCATGACCGAGCTCGTGCGCGCACATCCCCGGCGGGAGCTGTTCGGCCTGCGGGTCGACGCGATGACCGCCGACGAGGTCGTCGACCTGGCCGACCTGGCCGTGCGGTCCCGCAGACGCCTGCTCATCGGCGTCGTCAACGCCGCCAAGATCGTCCACCTGCGCTCCGACCCGCTGCTGCGCGAGTCCCTGCTGGAGTGCGACGTGCTGCTGGCCGACGGCCAGTCGGTCGTCTGGGCGAGCCGGGTGCTGGGGCAGCCGCTGCCCGAGCGCGTCGCCGGCATCGACCTGTTCGAGCAGCTCCTGGGCCTCGCCGACCGCGACCACCGCTCGGTCTACCTCCTCGGCGCACGACCCAGCGTCCTGCGGGCGGTCGAGGACGCCGTCGAGAGGCGGTGGCCCGGCGTGCGTGTCGTGGGCAGCCGCGACGGCTATTTCGACGCCGGTGACTCGGACGAGGTCGCGGCCACCATCGCGTCGTCGGGCGCCGACATGCTCTTCATCGCCATGCCGTCGCCCAAGAAGGAGATCTTCCTCGGGACCCACGGGGCGACGCTCGGCGTGCCGGTGCTGCACGGGGTCGGCGGGTCCTTCGACGTCGTCGGCGGGATCACCAAGCGTGCCCCCGAGCGCTGGCAGCGGTGGGGCATGGAGTGGCTCTACCGCGTGCTGCAGGAACCCGGCCGCCTCTGGCGGCGCTACCTCACCACCAACACCGCGTTCGTGGTGCTGCTCGTCCGTGAACGGCTCCGCCGGACACGCCCGTACGTCCCATCCACCACCGCCACGGAAGGCACCGCACATGAATGAGATCTTCGAAGGGCGCGTCGCGATCATCGGCCTGGGCTACATCGGGCTGCCGACCGCGGTCGCGCTCGCCACCCGGGGGGTCGAGGTCGTCGGCGTCGACGTCAACGAGGCCACCGTCAAGGCCGTCGCGAACGGCCAGGTGCCGTTCATCGAGCCCGATCTCGCCGTCGCGGTCAGCGGCGCGGTCACGATGGGATCGCTCACGGCGTCGACCGTGACGCCGGAGGCGGATGCGTTCATCATCGCCGTCCCGACCCCGTTCCTGGACAACCACGAGGCCGACATGTCGTACGTCAGGGCGGCGGTCGAGCAGATCGCACCGCGCCTCCGCGGCGGCGAGATCATCGTGCTCGAGTCGACCTCACCTCCCGGCTCCACGGAGAACGTGAGTCGGTGGCTCGAGGAGCTGCGTCCCGACCTCAACCCGGCGCACGCCTCCGAGGGCCTGCCCGACCTCCACGTCGCGCACTGCCCCGAACGGGTCCTCCCCGGCAAGATCATGATCGAGATGATCACGAACGACCGCGTGGTCGGCGGGATCACGCAGGAGTGCGCGCGCAGGGCCGCGTCGATCTACCGCGTCTTCTGCCTGGGCGAGATCCTCCTGACGGACGCGGCGAGCGCCGAGATGTCCAAGCTGGTGGAGAACGCGTACCGCGACGTCAACATCGCGTTCGCGAACGAGCTGTCCCTCATCAGCGAGGACCTGAACCTGGACGTGTGGGAGGTCATCAAGCTCGCGAACCACCACCCCCGCGTCAACGTGCTCACCCCGGGACCCGGCGTGGGCGGCCACTGCATCGCGGTGGACCCGTGGTTCATCGTGGGCGCCTCGCCCGAGCTGACCCCGCTGATCCGTGCGGCCCGCGCGATCAACGACTCCAAGCCGCACCACGTGGCCGAGCAGCTGATCGTCAAGACCGCACGGTTCCGCGAGCCGACCGTCGCGTGCCTCGGGCTGGCGTACAAGCCGAACATCGACGACCTGCGCGAGAGCCCCGCGGTCGCGATCGTCGACGAGATCGCCGCCACTCTGCCCGACCTGGACATCCGGGTGGCCGAGCCGTTCGTCCACGTGCTCCCGCACGCTCTCTCGACGCACGACAACGTCCAGCTCCAGCCGGCCGCCAGCGCCATCGCCGACGCAGACATCGTGCTGCTGCTGGTCGATCACGACCACTTCAGGTCGCTCAGCCGGTCACGGCTCGAGGGCAAGGTCGTCTACGACACCCGGGGCGTGTGGCGGTAACGCCACCTCCACCCCAAAACGAGGAGAACCACATGAGCGCCGCCACCAGCATGCGCAACCGTCTCGTCGACGGACCGGACTCCCTGGCCGAGAAGTACCGCGCGCGGCGCTGGGAGCAGCTCCAGACCGCGTTCCCGGACATCGAGGACATGACCGTCGTCGACCTGGGCGGCACGGTCTCCAGCTGGCGGCGTGCGCCGATCCGTCCGCGCAAGGTGATCGTCCTGTCGTTCGAGCCGGAGGGCGCGGACGACGTGGACTGGATCAAGTCCCATCACGCCGACGCGTGTGACCTGCCGGCGCAGCACCGGGACCTGCGGGCCGATCTCGTGTACTCCAACGCCGTGATCGAGCACGTCGGGGGAGCAGAACGCCGGCAGCGGTTCGCCGACACCGTGCACGGGCTCGGCCACCACCACTGGATCCAGACCCCGTACCGCTACTTCCCGATCGAGCCGCACTGGCTGTTTCCCGGGTTCCAGTTCCTGCCCGTCCCCGCCCGGGTCGCGATCAGCCGCCGTTGGAGGCTCGTCCACACACCCAACCGTGACCGTCAGGCGGCGGTCGACAACGTGCTGTCCGTCGAGCTCATCGGGCTGACCGAGCTCAGGAACCTGTTCCCGTCCTCCCGGATCGTCACCGAGCGTGCAGCGGGTCTCGTCAAGTCCATCATCGCCGTGCGCTGAGGCGGCGGACCCGGCTCAGCTCTCGGGCCCAGGAGGCACGAACTCGCCGGGACGCGGTCCCGCGCCGAAGTGGTGCGCAATGGCGTCAACGATGCGGTCGGCCGCCCGGCCGTCGCCGTAGGGGTTCACCGCGTGCGCCATGTCCTTGTACGCCGTCTCGTCGGTGAGCAGCGTCGAGACGGCGTCGACGATCACGTCCTCGTCGGTGCCGACGAGCCGCACCGTCCCCGCGTCGACCGCCTCGGGCCGCTCGGTGGTCTCCCGCAGCACCAGCACCGGCTTGCCCAGGCTGGGTGCCTCCTCCTGCACGCCGCCGCTGTCCGTGAGCATGATCGAGCTGGCGTCCATGGCGCGTGCGAAATCCGAGTAGCCGAGCGGCTCGGTGACCATGACGTTCGCAAGCCCCTCGAGGGGCGGCAGCAGGACCTCGCGCACCGTCGGGTTGAGGTGAGCCGGCAGGACGAAGAGCGCGTCCGGGAAGTCGTTCGCGAGCCGGGCGATCGCCCGGGCCGTGCACGCCATCGGCTCTCCCCAGGACTCGCGGCGGTGGCTGGTGATGAGGACGGCCTTGCGGTCACCGAGGTCCATCAACGGGGACAGGGCGGGGTTCTGTGGTGGCAGCTGTCGGTCGACCACCGCGAGCAGTGCGTCGATGACGGTGTTGCCGGTGACGAAGACGTCTTCTGTCGCGATCCCCTCGGCCAGGAGATTGGAGCGCGACGTGGGGGTCGGTGCCAGGTGGATCGACGCCAGCTGGGACGCGAGGCGGCGGTTGATCTCCTCCGGAAACGGGTTGTAGCGGTCACTCGTGCGCAGACCGGCTTCCACGTGCGCCACCGGAACCCGCTCGTAGAAAGCCGCGAGAGCGGCGACGAACGCGGTCGTCGTGTCGCCTTGGACGATCACGACGTCCGGCGACTCGGCGCGGATCGCCGTCGTCAGCCCGTCGAGGGCCCGCGAGGTGATCTCGTGGAGCTGCTGGCGCGGGCGGATGATGTCGAGATCGTGCTGCGGCACGATGCCGAACAGCGTGTTGACCTGGTCGAGCATCTCGCGATGTTGCCCGGTGACCGCGACGACCGGTCGCAGCACGCTCGACCGCTCGAGGGCGTTGACGACCGGAGCCATCTTGATGGCCTCGGGGCGGGTGCCGTACACGACCAGCGCAGTTCGTTGCCTCATGCGGTCAGTCCTTCGTGTCGGGCCGGTTCGCGGCCGGGTTGGCGTCGCCGTGAACGGGCGAGCAGCTGGCGGTCCACGGCCACGGCGGCTGTGGGGATCAGGCCCCCGCCGAGGACCAAGGTCGCGGCGACAGCCTTCGCCGGGCTGCCATCGAGGTGGAACACCGGAGGGGTGGCGGGGGCGACCGACGCTGTGATGCGCGTGACCTGCGGGACGTCCAGCGCGTCCTGGCGGGCCGTCAGCGTGTTCCTGACCTTGTCCAGGAGGGCGGACATCTGCGCCTCCACGGCCGCCCGGTCAGGACCGACCACCTGGACCTCGAGCGCCGGGCGGTCGAAGTTGGTGGCCCACTGCCCACCGTTGTTGGGCAGCTTGATCGCGTGACCGTCACGGATCCCCTCACCGGCGAGGGTGACTCCGGCCGACGAGGTCGCGGACGCCGCGGCGCCGCGGTTGACGTCGCGCTCGATGACGCCGGCCATCGCGATCAGGCTCTGGGAGGACTGCTCGATGACGTTGGGGTAGCGCGCGCTCTGGGGCAGGAGGATCACCACGTCGGCCTGCGACCAGTAGACACCGGGCCGCGAAGCCGCGTGGTGCACGGCCCCTGCGAGCAGCGCAAGGCCGATCGCGACGACGTACCAACGTCGCCGCATGATGCGGAGGATCCCCATGGTTGTCATCGCGCCGCCCCTTGGTCGTTGCGACCAGTCTGGCAAGACGATGACCGTGCCGGATGGGCAAATCAAAAGCCGTTCCGGCCGTTTTACGCATTTGTGATGCACGCGGCCAAGACTTGCGGAGTCGCGGCCAACTCCCTGGCCGCTTGACGGAACTCGGGATGGAGGCCGGCGCCTCGTGTACTTGCGCGATGTGGCAGAGAGCTTGCTCAGACGGTGGTACCTGGTGATCCTCGCCCTGGCGTTGACCGCTGGGGTGGGTGTGATCGCGGCGCGAGCAATCGCTCCGACCTACGAGACGGAGGCGAGCGTCGTCCTGATACCGCCCGTGAGCCCCGACGACCCCAAGGCCAACCGGTTCCTGGGGCTCAGCGGCCTGGCGCAGGCGGTCGACGTCCTGGCCCGCTCGCTCGACGACGACGGGATCCACGACGCCGTGAAGCAGGCGGCGCCCGGCGGGACGTTCGACGTCGAGAAGGACGCCATGACGAGTGCCCCGGTGCTGGTCGTCAGCGTGAAGGCGAGCAACCCCGCGGAGGCCGGCACGATCGTCGCGGCCGTGCTGAAGCAGGTCCCGGCGAGCCTGTCATCCCTGCAGTCGACGCTCAAGATCCAGTCTGACGACAAGATCACCTCACTCCCGCTCGCCCGCGACCGGGAGCCCACCGTGAAGCAGAAGGCCCGGCTGCGAGCGATCGCGGCCATCACCCTGCTGTGCCTGGCGGGCAGCACGGTGCTGATCGGCGTCCTGGACAGCGTGCTGCTGGTGCGCTCGCGGCGGAAGGAGATCGAGCGCCGCCTCCGCGCCTCGCACCATGGGGAGGGCCCGCCCGCGGATGACGAGCCGGAGGAGGGCGCCTGGCTCGAGAGCGAGCTCGCCACGATCTCGGGCGGGGTGGCGAGGCGTCCACGGCGTGAGGACTCCTCGCCGGACGACCGCTGATGACGCTGATGAGGACGCGCGTCGACGCCGTCAACGTGCTGACGGTCATCCTGGTCGTGCTGATCGCTCTGCCCTCCCGGCTGACGTTCGCGCCTCTTGGAGGAGCCGGCGCGCCGGCCCTGGTGATGGGGCTGGGGTGCTTCGTCTGGTGGGCCTACGACCACGTCCAACGGGTCGCTCCTGCCCAGGTGGGACGGCAACCCGTGCGTCTTGCCATGCTCATCACGATCGGGTGCTTCCTGGTCAGCTATGTGGTGGCCATGACCCGCGCAATCGATCCGGCCGAGTCGAGCACGGCCAACCTCGGCATGGTGAGCCTCTTCAGCTGGAGTGGGCTGCTGCTCCTCGCGAACGACGGCGTCCAGTCGCGCGAGCGGCTGGAGGTGCTCATCCGCAGGGTGGTCTTCGCGGGGGGAGCGGTCGCGACGCTGGGGGTCATCCAGTTCCTCACAGGGCAGGCCTGGGTCGACCGGATCAGCGTGCCGGGCCTGAGCGTCAACGCGGCGCTGAGCGGGATCTTCGAGCGATCCGGCTTCAGCCGTCCTGCAGGGACGGCGATCCACCCCATCGAGTTCGGGGCCGTCATCACGATGATCCTGCCGATCGCCATCAACATGGCCCTGACCGACTGGACCCGCGGAGCGGTCCGCCGGTGGTACCCGGTGCTGGCCATCGCGCTGGCCGTCGTGCTCTCGATCTCGCGATCGGCGATCCTCAGTGCGGTGGTGGCGCTGCTGGTCCTCGCGGTGGCGTGGGCGCCGAGCACCCGTCGCCGCGCCCTCCTGATCGTCGCGGCGTTCATGGGGCTGGTCTGCCTGACCATCCCGGGGCTCCTCGGCACCATCACCGGGCTGTTCACCAAGATCGGCGACGACTCGAGCGCCAAGTCCCGCACGGGCTCGTACGACATCGCGGCCCAGTTCATCGAGCGGAGCCCGGTCTTCGGCCGCGGCTTCTCCACCTTCCTGCCCAAGTACCGCGTCCTGGACAACCAGTACCTCGGCCTGGCCATCGAGGTGGGGATCGTCGGGCTCGTGGCCGTCCTCGCCCTGTTCTACGTCGCCTACGCGTGTGCGCGCCGGGTGCGTGTCATCGGGACGGACGAGCACATCCGCCAGACCGGCCAGTCGCTGGCTGCGGCTGTCTGTGCCGGCGCCGTCGGGCTCGCCCTCTACGACGGATTCGGCTTCCCGATGGCCACCGGCGTCCTCTTCCTGGTCCTCGGGATGGCCGGGGCCGCCCTCCGTCTGGCCCGCCCGTCCGAAGCCGGCGGAGCCCCCGGGCCACGATCCGAAGAAGTGGTCCCGGAATTCCAGGGATGGTAGCGTGCTGGAGTTGCATCGCGGATCGGGTCCCGCACGCAGCCGCAGCCAGAAACGAGCTGCGACCACCAGCACCACTCATCAGCCGGGGCCGTGACCGAAAGTTCTTCTAGATGCGCCATTTCTTCCGCAACATCGTTCGACATGACCGATCCACCGGACGGACCAGGACGCTGGGGCTGTGTGCCGTCGCCGTCGCTGCCCTCGGGGTCACCTCCTCGTCTGCCTTGTCGCAGATGACAGGCGGAGCTCCTCGTGCCGACGCCGCGGAGTCCTCGGTGGGCACCTCCGCCGCGGTCGCCGACCGGACGTGGTGCGGAGACACCGGGGACTCCGAGCCCACCTGGTGGCGAGGTGGCCGGCCGGGCGGTCGGACCTGGCACCCCTGCCCGACCGAGACCCCGACGACGCCCACGCCGACACCGACCGAGGCGACTCCGACAGCGGAGCCCTCGCCGACTCCGACCACCCCGCCGACGCCCACTCCCACCGCGACGACGCCGACCCCGGCGGAGCCGGGCGGGGGACCCGTGGTCGGGGGCAGCTGCGCTCTCCAGCCCAGTGCGTGCGGGTTCCCGGACGAGACCAACACGGGGGTGGAAGCGGGCAGGTCGCTGCGGGTCGTCCCGAGCGAGGTGTCCAGCGGTCCGGGCTGGCGGGCCAGCGAGGACGGCTCGGTCACCGTCTACCAGAACGGGGCCGTGCTCGAGGACGTCATCGTCCCGGGGGAGGTGAGCGTGACCGCGGACGACGTGACCATCCGCAACGTCCGCGTCACCGGCACCGGTGACTGGTGGGCGATCGGGATTCGCCACGCGGCGAACACCACGATCACCAACACCGAGATCCTGCCGGACGGGGCCCGGCTGGAGGTGGGCATCAAGGACGTCTACGGCGACTCGACCGGGACCACGATCACCTCGACCGAGATCGCGCGGACCGCAACGGGGATCCAGCTCGGCCACGGACTCATCCAGGACAACTACATCCACGACCTGGCGTTCCGTGCCGGTGACCACGTGAACGGCACGACGTCGAACGGTGACAGCCGACCGATGACGATCAGGCACAACACGATCTTCAACCAGCGGAGCCAGACCGATGCCGTCAGCCTGTTCCAGGACTTCGGCGTGGAGGCCAATCGCACGATCGACAACAACCTTCTCGCTGGTGGCGGCTACACGATCTACGGCGGCGACGGCGCCAAGGGCACCTCGCACGACATCGTCATCACCAACAACCGGATCTCCCGGCTGTTCTACCCCCGGGGCGGTTACTACGGGGCAGTGGCGGCATTCGATCCGTCGGGCCCGGGCAACGTGTGGTCGGGCAACGTCTGGGACGACGACGACACCGACGAGGTCGGCCTGTACGGCGGCTGACGGTGGTCGAACGCCTGGCGCCACTGGGTCATCGGCGGCGGTCGGAGATCAGTGACGCCAGGTGTCGGCACATCACGGACTGGTCGTGGTGGGTCACGACGTGCTCGCGGGCGGCGCGGCCGAGCCGGCGGGCTCGTCGGGGGTCATCAAGGATCGACAGGACCGCCTCTGCGTGGTCCGCAGCATCGCCGGGATCCGCGAGGTGCCCGGTGATCCCGTCGAGCACGTAGTCCGAGGCACCGGGCGTCCGGCTGAGCACAGCGGGTCGCCCGGTCGCCATCGCCTCGAGGCACACCGTCATCCCCGAGACGTGCAGATTGGGCTGGGTGGCCACGACCACGGCCGTCGCTGCGGCGTAGAGCGACACCAGCTCGGGCGTGGTCACAGATGGCATCACCTCGACCCCCGCTGGTGCGGGCAGGGGTGATCTCGTCTGCACGACCAAGCGGACGTCCGGCCTGGCGTGGCGGATGCGCTCGAGGGCGCTGAAGAGGGTCGGGATGTCCCGGTCCTGGTCGTTTCCGAGGCTGAGGACCATCGGACGATCGGGCCACGGGGCGGGTGCGTAGAACGCGCTGTCGATGCCGAACGGGAGAAATGCGATGCGTTCGGGCTCGACGCCTAGCCACGAGCGCAGGACCGGCACCTGGCCGTGCGACAGGCACCACACCAGATCCATCTGGCGGAGCACTCGCCGCATGATGGTGTTGCGGATGCTGAGGCCGTCGTCCGCCAAGGTGTCGGTGGCCCAGATGACCCCAGCAGCAAGGCTTCGCCCGGAGTCGCCGTAGCGCCGCAGCAGCGGCACGGCCATGCGCTCGTCCCACGCGACCGCCACTCCCTCTGTCCGTCGCGTGGCGTGATGTCTTCCGCGCGGCACCCGGCCGATTGCCCAGGTCAGCGGGTTTCGCCCGGCTGCCCTGGCGCTGTCGTACTCGATCGAGAAATCGTGGGCGGCCAGCAGGTCCAGGCCGTAGGGGGCGCTCCCGGGCGCATCCCCGCGAGCGTGTGCGAGCGCCCATTCCTCCGGGCGAAGGGTGGGGGGGAACAGGATCTTCACGCTGTCGGACACGATCACCCTCGGTTCTCTGGTCGGTGCGTCAACGGGATGGTGCTGGGCGCGGGATTGTCCAGGTCAACGGCGAGAAGCCGGTCTAGCATGTGGGTGTGGCCCCTGAGATCGCCGTCGTCGTGGTCACGTACAACAGCTCTGCGGTCATCGGCGACCTGCTCGACAGCCTTCCTGCGGCGCTCGCCGGTCTGAGCGCACGGGTGGTCGTCGTCGACAACGGTTCCAGCGACGACACCTGCGACGTGGTGAGCAGGCGAGGCGACTGCGTCCTGGTCAGGGAGCAGAACCGTGGCTACGCGGCGGGCCTGAACACCGGCGTCCGGGCGTTGCCCGTCGAGGGACCGATCCTCCTGCTCAACCCGGACGTGCGGATGGATCCTGGCTCGGTCGCCGTGATGGCTTCCACGTTGCAGCAGCCCCGGACCGCAGCCGTCGTCCCGAGGCTGGTGGACGACCACGGGCAGCTCTCGCTGTCGTTGCGACGGGAGCCGACGCTCGGCCGGGCCCTGGGTCTTGGCCGAACGCGCCGGCCGGCCCTCAGCGAGACGGTCCAGGACCACGGGGCGTACGCGTCTCCGCACGTCACGGACTGGGCCACGGGCGCGGTGATGCTGCTGTCGAGGGAGTGCTTCGACGCGCTGGGTGGGTGGGACGAGTCGTACTTCCTGTACTCCGAGGAGACCGACTACTGCCTGCGCGCCCGCGACATCGGATGGGTCACGCGGTACGAGCCGGCGGCGCTGGCGGTGCACATCGGCGGGCAGTCCGGGCGCAGCGCACGCATCCACGCGATGCAGATCGTCAACCGGGTCCGCCTGTTCCGGCGTCGCCACGGGCGAGGCGCGTCCGTGCTCTACCTGCTGCTCGCGGTGGCGAGTGAGACGTCCTGGGTCCTGCGGGGTCATCATGAGTCGGCCACTGCCATCAAGGCGCTGCTGGTGCCGGGGTCGCGACCGGTGGAGCTGGGCTGCTCGGACCGGATGCTTCCCAGCTGACCTGCGGGGGACCGGCAGTCAGCGCCGTGTCCTCGATGATGCGCACCACGGCACGTCCGGCCTCCTGCCAGTTGTCGGTCCGCACGCTCGCCGCGGCGCGCACCGCGCGGCCCGGGACGTCAGGGTCCTCGACGGCTCGGCACAGCGCGCGAGCGAGCCCGGCGGGTGTGGGGGGCGACCAGGCGACCTCGTCGTTCGGCAGGTCCGCGCGGGCATCGTGCAGATCGGGCACCACGGGGATCGTCCCGGACGCGAGCATCTCCTCGGCGACCAGCGAGATGTTGGTGAAGGACATGGCCAGACCCGCGACGGTCTGGTTGTACAACAGGTTCAGCTCGTCGGGCGTGAGTCGACCGTGGCGGATCACCGGGAACGACACCTCGGGCATGGCCTCGCCGTACACGTGGATCGGGTGCTCGGGATGGCGCCGGTGGAACTCCTCGAGCGCGAGCATGCCGAGCAGATATCCCCGTCGAGGGACGTCGGGCTTGGCGTAGAACACGACGCCCGACCGCGCGCCACGGTGCTCCAACGAGTAGACGTTCGTGTCGCAGCTGAACGGCACGACGTGCGACGACACCCCCAGCTCGTGGCGGAGCCGGTCGTGGACCATCGTCCCGAGCGCGATGTTCGTGAAGCCGAAGCGGTAGGTGTCGGCTGCCAGCTCGTGCTCCGACCCGCGAGGGAAGAAGAACGGCTCGTAGTCCTGGACGAAGTAGAGACGGTGCAGCCCCGTGCCACGCCTGGCCAGCACGTGGGCGGTGGGCCAGCTGGTGGCCACGACCGCGTCGACGCCCTCCCAGCCGGAGGAGGCGTCGCGGACCTCCGCTCCGACCCACGGCCACGAGTGGGCCACGACCTCGGCATGACGCGTGAGGTCGCCGTGGTGACGGTCGTACAGGAACAGGACGCAGGTGTGCCCTGCGTCCTCCAGGGCCCGGATCATCCGGAACATCGTGGTGTGACCGCCCGATCCCGCACTGGGGGGTGTCGACAGCCACCCGATGGTCAGCGGGCCGTCGGATCGTGAGCGCTTGCCGGCCGTGACTGCCGGGAGCGAGCCGGAGTCGGCGATGTCCCCGGGCAGCAGCGGGAAGTCGAGCGCCCCTGCCCCCAGGCGATCGTGTGCGCGACGCACGATGCGGCGCGCCAGACCGGCGGGCCCCTCGTGGCGCAGCTTCTGGGTCGCCCCGCGCACGTTCACGCGAGGAGTGCCCTCGTGCTGAGCGAGCTGCGCACGGCCTCGGCCACCCGGGTCTGCTGCTCGGCGGTGATGCCGGGGAACAGGGGCAGCGACAGGATGCGCTCCGCCGCTGCCTCGGTGACCGGGAAGTCGCCCCGTCGGTGCCCCAGGTGCTCGAAGGCGGGCAGCAGGTGGATCGGGCGCGGGTAGTGGATGCCCGCCCCGATGCCTGCCCCGTTCAGCGCGGAGACCAGCTCGTCGCGTTCGTCGCTCTGGATGACGTACAGGTGCCAGACGTGCTCATTGCCCTCGGCGACCGTCGGCAGCTGCAGCCCCTCGATGTCCGAGAGCAGGCCGTCGTAGCGCTGTGCGGCGGCACGTCGTTCGTCGTTCCAGTCGTCGAGGACCGCGAGCTTGGTGGACAGCACCACCGCCTGGAGGCTGTCGAGGCGGGAGTTGACGCCGATCTCGAGGTGCTCGTACTTGTGTGTCCCGCCGTGGTTGCGGACCGCGCGGAGGTAGTCGGCGATAGTCGCGGACGCGGTGGTGACGGCGCCGGCGTCGCCATAGGCGCCGAGATTCTTGCCGGGGTAGAAGCTGGTGGCGGCAGCATCGCCGATCGAGCCGCTGCGGTGACCGAACCGGCGAGCGCCCTGGGACTGGGCCGCGTCCTCGATCAGGGCCACGTCCTGGCCCACCACGCTCCGCAGCTGCTCCATCGGCGCCATCTGCCCGTACAGGTGGACCCCGATGACGGCCCGCGTCGCCGGGGTCAGTCGCGCCGCCACCGACAGGGGGTCGATCAGGTGATCCGCCGTGACGTCCGCCAGGGCGACGGTGGCACCTGTGCGCACGACGGCCTCGGCCGTCGCGACGAACGTGTTCGCCGGGATGATGACCTCGTCGCCGGGACCGATGCCGCATCCGCGCAGGGCCAGCTCGACCGCGTCGGTGCCGTTGCCCACGCCGAGGCAGTGGTCCACACCGCAGTAGGCGGCGAAGGCCTCCTCGAACGCGGTCACCTCTGGCCCGAGGACGTAGGAGGCGGCCTCCAGCACCCTCGCGAAACCGATCGCCACGTCGTCGGCGACGCGGCGGTGCGCAAGGCGCAGATCGACCAGAGGGATGTCGGTGTCGTTCATGATGCTCCTTCGGAGTAGGACGTACGAGGTTCGTGCTGGGCTCGGCGGCGGGGCCGGCGGAGTGACTTGGCAGCAGGTTGTCTGCGCAACCACGGCCAGATGAGCGCCCCGTAACAGGCCAGAAGTGCCGTCCCTCCGCCGAGCACGGCGAGGAACGGGGGACCGATGTGGTCGGAGACGAACCAGCCGGCCGCCGTCGCCGGGAGGATCGCGATGATCGAGGGGACGAACGACCGCAGCAGGTCCCGGGCCGGGACACCGACGCGGCGCATCGCCACGAGATAGAGCGGAAGCATGACCCCTGCCGCGACGAGCGCGTGCGACCATCCTGCGCCGCGCAGGCCCTCGAGACGTATGGCGACGTACATGACGGGGCCGAGGACCACGATCCACATCGCCTGGGTCCACAGCAGGGCAACGGAGTCCCCGCAGGAGGTGAGGAACGCGACCCAGAGGTCGAACACCACGCGCAGCACCCCGAACACGGCCAGCCCGGCGAGCGCGGACGCCGCGGGCAGCCATCGGGACCCGTAGACGACCTCGATCGTCTGCGTCGCCATCACCGTCAGCGCCGCGCCGACGGGCAGCGCGACGGCCAGCGTCAGTCCGGTGGCGGCCACCACGCCTTGATGGTCGCGGGCGCCCAGCGAGCGCTCGCGGTGGGCGAAGGCCGGCATCGCCACGGCACGGATCGCCGAGCCGACGAGGGTCGTCGGCCATGACGAGATGTTGAACGCGAGGACGTAGAAGCCCAGGGTCACGACACCTGCCGCGTGCCCCACCAGGACGTAGTCCAGGTTGAGAAGAGTGAGGGCGAGGAGCCCGGCGCACGCCAGGGGCAGCCCGAACCGGATACCGCTTCGCGCGATGTCGGCGTCCCAGCCGAACCGGAGGGGCTGGCGGGAGAGCCGGAACTGCAGGCAGGTCGCCACCGCCTGGGACACCACGCGGGCGATGGCCAGCGCGAGTGCACCCATGCCGGCCACGGCCAGCGTCACGCTGAGCGTCGTGAAGATGACGAAGCTCGCCGACTCGATCAGGAAGAGCTGCTTCTGCATGAACTCCCGCTGCAGGTGGGCGTACGGAACGACTCCGATGCCGGCGAACAGGATCGTGACCGCCATGAGGCGGACGGCTCCGGTGGCGTCCGAGCTCCCGAGGGCTGTGGTGACAGCCCCGGCGCTGACGGCCATCGTCAGGGCCAGCACCGAGGACGACACGGCCGACAAGGTCGCGATCGTCGGGCCGCGCGTCGGCAGGTCGCCGTGCCGGACCAGGTCGGCCGCGAGCCCGAGATCGGCCAGGTTCATCAAGATGGTCTGCACAGTCAGCGCGATCGCGAAGACACCGAAGTCCTCGGGAGCCAGAATGCGCGCCAGGGCGATCCCCACGACGAACGTGCCGAGCCGCAGCACGAGACCGTTGGCGAGACTCCAGGCAAGTCCCTTGCCGACCCGTGTCCCGAGCTCCGTATCGGCGCTCATGTCCCGTACCGGCGCCACTGGCGCCAGGCCAGGTGGGTGCGGGCGCGACCGGCGAACGTGACCTTCGGCGGCCGTACGACGTCCGTCCGCGCCGATCGTGAGTACCGCTGCCACTCGCGCGTGCGCTGGACCGGCGGCCACAGCGTGCGGGCGAAGTCGGCGAGCTCGTCCGTGGGTGCGTCCGGGTCCGCCCCGATCCCCTCGTTGACGGCCAGCCGCACCGCAGTCCGGGCCAGGGCTCGTCGGGCCATCGCGTGCAGACGGGCCGCGTCGGCCGTACCGGCAGCGGAGCCGGCTCCCAGGAGCAGGTCGAAGACCAAGGAGCGCTCGCGCAGGTCGGTGATCATGCCGGCGTACGTCGTCAGGTGCATGTTCTCGCCGTGCACCCGGTAGAAGGCCTGCGGAGGGCCGTTCACCCGGCCGATGTCCCACCGTTGAGCGGTGCGGAGCCAGATCGCCATGTCTGCGGCGTGCGGCAGCCGAGGGTCGTACGAGCTGATCTCGTCCCAGGCCGCGCGACGCATGACCACCTCGGGACTCATGATCACGTTCTTGCCCTTGCGGCAGATCCGTTCGAGCCAGTCCTGGCCCGACCAGACCGACCAGCTGCGCACCACGTCGGGAACGTCTCTCAGGTGGTCCTCGAAGTTCTCCGGGAAGCCGTAGACGAGACCCACGCCCGGGTGGTTCTCCATCAACGTGACGGCTCGCGTCAGGGCGTTCCTCGGCACGGCGTCGTCGGCGGAGAGCAGGACCACGTAGTCGCCGCGGACCTCCGCCAGACCGTCGTTGTAGGTCGCGATGTGGCCGGCGTTCCGCTCGTGCGCCAGGACGGCGACCCGGTCGTCCGCCGCGGCGAGCGCGGCCGCCACGTCGAGGCTGTCGTCGGTGGAGGCGTCGTCGACGATCAGCACGTCGACGTCCAGCCCGGCCTGGTCCAGGACGCTGCCGACGGCAGTCGGCAGGAACTGGCCGTAGTTGTAGCAGGGAATGACGACCGAGACGCGAGGCCGCGTCCGCAGGGGAGCCGGACGCACGATCACGACGTCTCCTCCAGCACGGGCGTCAAGGACAGCCAGCCCGGGGGCCGAGCCAGCTCCCGCGCGGGGACGCCCACCCAGGTCTCGCCGTCCGGCAGGTCGTCGAGCAGGGTCGAGCCCATCCCGAGCGTGCTGTCGGCACCGACGTGCACGTCCTGACGCACGCTCGCGTTGGTGCCGAGGTAGGCCCCGGCACCGACCGTGACGCCGCCGGCCAGGCTGACGCCTGCGCACAAGGTGGCGTAGTCACCGACGACGTCGTCGTGGGTCACCGTGACGTTGGGCATCGCGACGACGTGCCGGCCGATCCGGGCGTCCGCCGTGATGGCCACGTGGGCCAGCAGCACCGAGCCGACGCCGAGGAAGCACGAGGGCGGGACGTGGACGGACGGGTGGACGACCGTGCCGAACCGCGAGGGTCCGATGTCGTGGTCCGCGAGCCGCGCGACGATCGCCTGGCGGGTGCGGCCCTGGCCGGTGCAGACGACGACGTACGAGCTGCGGTCCCAGAACACCTGGTCGAGACCGCCCAGCACCGGCATCCCGCCGACCGACGTCCCGTGCAGCGCCGGATCGTCGTCGACGACTCCGAGGATGTGGTACCGGCCCGAGGCGGCGACCGCCTCGCCCACCTCGCGGGCGAGCCCCCCGGCACCGATGAGGATCAGGTTGTCCATCGTTCTTCTCCGCTTCCGCTGATGAGGGCTGCGATGACCCGGGACTGCTCTCCCACGGACATCTGGTGGAACAGGGGCAGGATCAGCGTCGTGTCGCTGAGCTGCTCGGAGACCGGCAGCGAGCCCGGCCCGAGCCCCTCGTGGGCGTACGCGGGCTGGCGGTGGGCCGTCATGATGCCGCGCCGCGCCGAGATGTCCACCGACGCCAGATGGGCCAGGAGCCCGTCCCGATCCAGCGGGTACGGGTCGCTGACCTCGACCCAGTACGACTGGAAGTTCGTGGTGCCCCAGGCGGGATCGGCGACCGGGCGCAGCCCGTCGATGTCGTTGATGTACTTGGTGTAGACCTCCGCGAGCTCGCGGCGGCGCTCGATGATCTCGCTCAGCTTGCGCAGCTGCACGATCCCGACCGCGGCCTGGAGGTCGGTCATGCGGTAGTTGAACCCGATCTCGGTGTACTCCTCGGCCGGCGCCAAGGTGCTGCCGTGGCGGTCCGCGGCCGAGACGCTCATCGAGTGCTCGCGGAGGCGCCGCGCGCGGTCGGCCCAGTCGGCGCGCGAGGTGGTGACCATGCCGCCCTCGCCGGTCGTGACGATCTTGCGCGGATGGAACGACCAGACCGCGATCTCGGCACCCGCTCCCACGGGGCGGCCGTGGTACGTCGACCCGGCGCCGCACGCAGCGTCCTCGATGACCACGATGCCCCGTGGGTCGCACAGGGCCCGCAGCTCGTCCAGGGCGACGGGGACGCCACCCTGGTCCACCGCGATGACCGCACGGGTGCGCTCCGTGAGCGCCCGCTCGACCGTGGCGGCCGTCAGGTTGCCGGTGACGGGGTCGACGTCGGCGAACACCGGCCGCGCTCCCACGTACGTCGGTGCGTTCGCGGTGGCGATGAAGGAGAACGACGGGACGACCACCTCGTCACCGAGCCTCACCCCGGCGACCTCCAGGGCCAGGTGCAGCGCCGTCGTGCAGCTGGACACCGCGACGGCGTGCTCAGCCTGCTGCACCCGGGCGAAGGTGGCCTCGAACGAGGCGACCTGTGGTCCCTGGGCGATCCACCCGGAGGAGATGACCTCGGTGAGGGCGGCGACCTCTTCCTTGCCCAGCCATGGCTGCATCACGTTCACGCGGCTCATCGCTGCTGCTCCATGCTCCGCCCGACCGAGATCTCGGCCCGCAGCGGCCGCCACCAGCGCACCAGCTCGTCCAGCCCCTCAGCCAGGCCGACCCGGGTCTCGAACCCCAGGTCACGTCGTGCGGCGGACACGTCGGCCAGGCGGCGCGCGACTCCGTTGACCGCGCGCTCGGGCCCGTGCTGGACCGGCGTGGTCGAGCCCATGACCTGCGAGAGCGTCTCGGCGAGCTCGAGCAGGCTCGTCTCGGAGCCGGAGGCGATGTTGTAGACGCCTTCGGTGACGCTGCTCTCCGCGGCCAGGATGTTCGCGCGGGCGATGTCGGTCGTGTAGGCGAAGTCCATGGTCTGCTCGCCGTCGCCGAACACGAGTGGCGGCTGCCCGTCCTCGATGCGCTCCATCCACCGCACGAGCACCTCGGTGTAGAGCCCGTGCACGTCCATCCGGGGCCCGTAGACGTTGAAGTAGCGCAGGAGCACGTAGTCCAGGTCGTGCATCGCCCGGAAGCTGCGCAGCATGCCCTCGTTGAACGACTTGGCGGCACCGTAGAACGTGTCGTTGTTGTGGTGGTGGTGCCGCTCGTCGGTGGGGAACTCCTCGGCCATGCCGTACACGGACGCCGACGAGGCTGAGATGACTTTGTCGACGTGCCGGTCCACCGCCGCCTCGTACACGTTGAACGTGCCGTCGACCAGCACCTCCAGGGCCAGCCTCGGCTCCTCGGCACACTGCGTGATCCGCAGGGCGGCCTGGTGGAAGACGACGTCCTGGCCGGCGGTGACGTCGTGGACGGTGTCGCGGTCCCGGATGTCGCCCTCGACGAGGGTGACCCGCCCGCTCGCGAGCGCGGCGTCGAGGTTGCCGAGGCGTCCCCGCACGAGGTTGTCGAGCACGTCGACGTGGCTGGCTCCGGCTGCGAGCAGCTGGTCGACGATCGTGGACCCGATCGTGCCGGCACCGCCGGTCACGAGCACGCGGGCTCCGTCTAGTGAGGTCATGCGGCTGACACCTTCCTGCTGGAGACGATCGGGGGGACGGGGACGGAGGGCTGGTCCGGCTCCAGCCGGGTCAGCGCGCCGTCGGTGCGCAGGCTGCGGGCGGCCGCCTCGAGCACCGAGAGCACGCGCAGGCCGGACTCGCCGTCGGTCCGCGACGCCCGGCCGTCGCGGATGCACGCGGCGAACTCCGTCGCCATCTGCCCGAGCGCCTCGCGGTGCGGCAGGGCCGGTGCCCAGGTGTCACCGAGGCGGTAGGAGATCGTCGAGTCCCTGCGGTCGGCAGCCGTGGACGGCTGGTCGGCGAGGTCGACCCCGCGGTCGTAGACGCTGAGCGGCTGCTGCGGGTTGAGGTCGTCCCACACGAGGGTGCGGCGGGTCCCGCCGATGACCATCTGGCGGATCTTGGTCGGGCTCAGCCAGTTGACGTGGACGTGGGCGAGGGCGCCGTTCCCGAACGGCAGGGTCAGGTAGCCGACGCACGGCCGGCCGGCCCCGAGCGGGTCGGCGCCGTGGGCCGCGACCCCCTCGGGGCGCAGGCCGCCGGGGAGGATGAAGTCGAGGATCGACAGGTCGTGCGGGGCCAGGTCCCAGAACACGTCGACGTCGGGCTGGATGAGGCCGAGGTTGATGCGCACGGAGTCGACGAACAGGATGTCGCCGAGCGAGCCGTCCGCGATGAGGTCCCTGATCTTCAGGACGGCCGGTGTGTAGCAGTAGGTGTGGTCGGCCATGAGGACCAGCCCGCGCTCCCGGGCGGTCCGCACCATCCGGGTCGCGTTCGCGAGGCTGTCGGCGAGGGGCTTCTCCACGACGACGTGCTTGCCGGCCTCCAGCGCCGGCAAGGCCATCGCCTGGTGCGTGCGGGCCGGCGTGGCGATCGCGACGGCGTCGATGTCGGGGCGGGCCAGGACCTCGTCGAGCGAACGGGTCACCGCGACACCGTCACCGGCCACGCTCCGTGCGCGGTCGAGGTCCAGGTCGCAGACGGCACGCAGCTCCCAGTCCGCACTCGCGCGGAAGTTGCGGGCGAGGTTGGGACCCCAGTAACCCGCCCCGATGACGGCGACGCCGAGCTTGTTGTCAGTGGTCACGATGTTCCTTTCATGAGGACGCCGCCCGCACGATCACGTCGACGAAGTAGTTGGTCGCGTTGTAGGAGCCGGTCGGGAAGCCGCCGCCCTCGCCGTACGCGAAGACGCCGTTGTTGCTCGTGCGCGCGCTGAGCGGACCGACGGTCCACGGCACCGCGAAGAAGCCGGGCGTCACCGAGTAGTGGCCCTCGGGGGCGTAGTAGGACACGACGTACGTCGTCCCGCCGGTGATCGGGACAGGGGTGGAGAGGGTGGCGGTCTGCCACCCGCTCGCGCCCTCGCCGGTGAAGGTGACCATCGCGAGCCGTTCCCCGCTGGCGGACCAGAGGCTGCCCACGTGCGTGCCGCCGTTGCCCGGACCCTTGTAGAACCGGATCGCGGTGACGGTCCCGTCCACCGAGGAGGAGAACGCGGTGCCGAGCTCGACGGGGCTGCTGTCGTTGAGTGACGCGACACTGGGTGTCGACCCGGCGAACAGGGAGTGTGCCGTGGTGCCGCTCGCCTCGGTGCGGAAGGTCCACGTCCGGTCCGCCACGGAGGCGCCCTCGGTGGACACGACGTCCCTCAGGCGCGCCGTCAGCTCGGTGTCCGCAGGCAGGCGGGCCGACGGCGTGAACGTGATGGTCTCCTTGTCGCTGGAGAGGCTGGTCGTCCCGGCGACCTCGCTCGTGCCGTTCGTGACCGTCAGCGAGTAGCCGGGGGCAACCGGCGCGGACAACGTCGCGGAGACCGTGCTCGCGAGCTGGACGTCGGTGTCCCCGGAGTCCGGTGACACGTCCCGTACGGTCAGCGTGGGCGGGTCCGCCACGAAGGCGACGTCGACGAAATAGCTCGTCGCGTTGAAGTCGTAGATGGGCAGGCCCCCCGACGACCCGTACAGATAGCGGCCGTTCTTGCCCGCGGGCGCGGTCAGGTCACCGTTGGTCAGGGCGTTGGCGAAGAAACCGCCGGTCGACGCGTAGTGACCCTGCGGAGCCAGGTACGACACCACGTAGGACGTCCCCGCGGTGACGGACACCGGCTGGGGGAGCCGGGCCGTCTGCCAGCCCGTCGGGGTCTCGTTCGTGAACGTCACGCTGGCCAGCTGCTGGCCGGTCTCGCTCCAGAGCCGTCCGACGTGGGTTCCGGCGTTGCCGGGACCCTTGTAGAACCGGATCGAGGTGATCGTCCCGTCCTTGGCGGGCCGGAATGCGGTGCCGACCTCGACCGCGGACCCGTCATTGACCGACGGCACCTGGGGGACCTGGTCGCTGAACAGCGTCTGCGGCTCCCCGGTGCTGTCGCCGGTGGACGTGTGGAACGTCCAGGTCCTCGTGCCGAGCGAGGCACCGCTCGTGGACGTCACGTCGGTGAGCGTCACGGTGACGGTGGCGTCCTGGGGCAGCAGCCCCGCCGGGTCGAACGTCAGTCTGGTCGCGTCCGCGCTCAGCCTGCTCGTGCCGGTGACGGGGGAACCGCCGCTCGTGACGTCCAGTGTGGCGCCGGGCTTGATCGCGTCGTCGAACCACACCCCGATGTCGGTGTCCCGCGGGACGTCCACCGCGCCGGCCGGCGGGTCCTGGGCGGTGATCGCGATCTGTGGCGCCAACCGTTCGAACACGACGTCCACCAGGTAGCTCGTGGACGTGCGGGTGGCGGGGAAGCCCGAGCCGTACGTGTAGGAGCCGCCGTTGGCCGACGTGCGCAGCGGCGCGGTGATCCGCTCCGCGGCGAGATCGCCGGGCGTGGCCGAGTACATCCCGGCCGGAGCGCGGTAGGACGCGACGTACTCGGTGTTCTTCGCGATCTCGACGGGTTCGTCGAACGTCAGGGTCTGCCAGCCGCTGGTGCTCTCGTCGGTGAACGTGCCCTCCGCGAGCTGCGTGCCCGACGCGGTCCACAGCGCACCGGTGTGGCTGCCGGTGTTGTTCGGTCCCTTGTAGAACTTGACCCCGGTGATCGTCCCGGGGACGTCCGCGGAGAACCGCACGCCCAGGCTCACAGCGGACGGGTCTGCGGCCTGCAGGATGGTCGGCGTCGTGGAGTCGGTCATGGTGCTGCACGGGCACACGCCCCGAGGGGGTGCCGGCTTGACGGTCGTGAACGAGGATCTCGCCCCGCTGGACACGGCGTTGCCCTGGGTGTCCACCCCGCCCGCCCTCGCGGTGTACTTCACGAATCCGCTGAGCTCGGACGACGGCGTGAACGTGACGGTGCGGCTGCCAGCGTCGTAGGCGGTGCTGCCGTCCACGAGCGAGCCGTTGGCGTCCGTGAGCGTCATCGTGGCGGACCCGGGGGCCAGGGGCTTGGAGAACGTCGCGGAGACCGTCGACCCGAGCGGCACGCTCGTCGAGCCCGACAACGGCCAGTGCGACGTGACGGTCAACGGCGAGCTGTCCGTCAGCACGAAGAGCGCGTCGACGTAGTAGTTGCTGTTGCGGAAGGCGCTGTCGGGCATCCGACCGGGGGCGCCGTGCACCCCTGCGCGGACGGCCCCGTAACCACCGTCGACCGACAACGGGTGCGCCTTGACGCCCATCGCACTGAACGCGTGGGGCTTGACGGCGTAGTGGCCGTTCGGAGCGGTGTACGACACCGTGTAGGTCTCGTCCTTGGTGACGGGGACCGCTGAGGCGAACGTGGCCTCCTGCCAACCCGTCGAGCTCTCGCCCGAGAACGTGACGGCAGCGAGCTTCTGCCCCGCGGAGCTCCACAGCGAGCCGACGTGGGTGCCCGTGTTGCCGGCGCCCTTGTAGAACCGCACGCCCGAGACGTATCCGTCGGTCGTGGGGGAGAACCGCAGGCCCAGCTCGAGGTTGGTCGCGTCGTCGGCCGCGGGGACGTTCGGGACCTCGTCGCCGAACACGCTGCACGGACAGCCCACCGTCAGCGACTGCGTCACGGGCGAGCCGATGTTGGCGCTGTCGTCGACCGCGCGCGCCATCACCGGGGTGGCCCCGGTGCCGGACTGCACGTACCGGTAGCTCCACGAGGTGGTTCCCGTCGCCGGGTGCCAGGTCGTGCCGCCGTCCGTGGACACCTCGACGCCGGCGACGACCCCGTCGGTGTCGGTCGCGGTGCCCGTGGCCGTGAAGAAGGTGCCGTTCGCGACGCTGGTGCTGCCGTCGGGCGAGGTGATCTCCGTGGTCGGTGCCGTCGTGTCGGTCGACTTCGTGGCCGCCGTGAGGGTCGGGTCGAGGGTCGTCGGCTGGGCGCCCATGTCGGCGAAGAGGTTGACCTGCGCCTGCTGCATGCGGCGGTCCGCGGGGGCGCCGTTGCCGTCGTGGGTCGCATCCAGACCCCACGTCCACTGGATCGACCCGGCGGAGAAGACGAGGGCGCCGCTGGCTGCTCGGTACATCGTCAGGTGGTGGGTCGTGGTCCCCTCCGCGACGTCGTTGCCGAAGTCCTGCAGGTACTGCGGTGCCGGGCCGGTCGTGGTGGACAGGCGGATCAGGCCCGGGGGCCGGGCCCCGTTGTCGAGGTCCTCGTTGGACTCGTAGCCCACGGTGTGCGGCGCCAGCTGGGCGCTGGCCCCGGCCGCCAGCGACCGCAGACTGGTGCCGCGCCACAGGCGCAGCTTGGCCTCGTCGGCGCTGACGGTCACCGGCAGATCGGTGTCGTTGGACATGTAGAGGGTGCCGGTCAGCCCGTTCTCGGGCCGGCCGGCGCCACTGAGCTTGGAGGCGAAGCGTGGATCGCGCCAGGTCCCGGTCCACTCCGGCGACGGATCGATCTTGTCGTTGGACCAGGTCTCCTTGTAGGAGGTGAGGATTCGGCCGGGGGTGTGCTCGGGGTCGGCGGACGGCTCGTAGCGCGTCCGCCAGTAGGCCTCGTTGCCGCTGAGGAACATCAGATTGACGCCGGCGTCGCGGGCGGCCTCCACATTGGCGCGCTGTGCACCGCTCCAGTACTCGTCGTGCCCCATCGAGACGAAGGTCCGGTGATTCGTCAACAGCTCCCCGTTGCGGTCCGAGTCGACGCCCGCGATGTAGCTGACGTCGTACCCGTTCTTCTCCATGAACCGGACCAGCGGGTACTCCGACGCGAAGTAGAAGTCACGGGCCTCGGTGCCGTCCCGGGTCGCGAAGGGCCGGTTGTAGCTCAGCTGGTAGGCGCGGCCGTTGTTGCCGCCGCGATAGAAGTTCGAACCGCCGTACATGTTGTACGCGTGCCAGGTGGGATCCGAGGTCTGTGCGACCACGGCCGAGGTGCTGGCGTCGTTGCGGACGACGAAGGTGATGTGGCTCTCGCCGCCGGTGTCCGAGCGCCGCAGCCTGGCGATGTAGACCCCCGAGACGGCGGTGGACGGCACGTCCCACGAGGCCGACACCCCCCAGGTCCCGCAGTCGTAGAGCTGGGTGGAGACGTCGGTGATGCAGGACGGCTGGTGCTGGGGAAGCGTCGCGGAGGGGGTGACGGTCGTGATCTTCCGGGCGCCGTCGCCGCCGTAGTAGCCGGTGCGGTAGATCGTGATGGAGTACGACCGCGCGGTGGTGTCGATCTTGAAGTCGACCTGGTGGCCCACGTCCACGCTGATGTCGGTCGCGAAGCCCTGGATGTCGGGATCGCCGGCACCCTCGATGTCCCACTCGCTGGCCGGCGACCCGGGTTTGCTGTTCTCGCACGAGATCGGGTTGCCGGACGGTCCGCACGGGTCACCCGTGGCGGAGACCGGCGCGCTCGTGACGGACGTGATGAGACCCGCCGACAGCAGTCCGGCGGTGAGGGCTGCGAGGGCGCGTGACCGCGCTCGGCGTCCCCTGCGGGAGTTGGACATCCTGACCTCTGTTCCTGGTCCACAGGCCCCTTCCGGTCGCCGTCGGGGCGCCGGGATCTACCTGCGACTCATGCCAGAATCCCCGCACTTGAGAGCCCGTGGCAGGCGTTTGGGCGACCATTTCTGGCTGCGGCGCCGCTTTTGACGCTCCTTTCACGATCGTGCGGAGACTCGTCACATGGGGCGATCATGAAAGACCTGCGTGCAGCGCACATCGCGGCGACTGCTGACATCGATCCCCGTGCCTCGATCGGCGCGGGGACACTCGTGTGGGACCTCGCACAGGTGCGCGAGGAGGCCCGGCTGGGCGTGCAGTGCATCATCGGACGAGGGGCGTACGTCGGGCCCGGGGTGGTCCTGGGTGACCGGTGCAAGGTGCAGAACCATGCCCTGGTCTACGAGCCGGCCGTGCTGGGCGACGGCGTCTTCATCGGGCCCGCGGCGGTGCTGACCAACGACCTGTTCCCCCGTGCGGTGACCCCGACCGGGGAGCTGAAGCGGGCCGAGGACTGGGACGCCGTCGGGGTCGTGGTCGGGACGGGAGCGTCGGTCGGCGCCCGGGCGGTGTGCATCGCCCCGGCCCGGATCGGGCGGTGGGCGATGGTGGCGGCCGGGGCCGTCGTCACGAGGGACGTACCGGACCACGCCCTGGTGGCAGGTGTTCCCGCCCGCCGGGTGGGGTGGGTCGGCCGGGCCGGCGTGCCGCTGGAGGACGCCGGTGGAGGGACGTTCAGGTGCCCGCGGACCGGCGAGACGTACGTCGAGCGCGGCGACGGCCTCGAGCCGGCGGCGGGATGAGGGGCGAGGGATGCTCAAGCCGGCCCGACGGCGGCGACGCCGTCATCGTCTCCTGCGCCGGGCCCTGCTGGGCCTCGCGATCTGTCTCCTGACCCCGGTGCTGCTGTCCCTCGTGGTCGCGCTGTACCTGCAGCACCAGCTCGCCGGTCAGATCGAGCGCATCGACGGCGTGTTCGGCGGGAACCACGACCGTCCGGCCAAGACCGTGGTGGCGACCCGTGCGGTCAACATCCTGCTGCTCGGCACCGACCGTCGCTCCGACGAGCCGACGACGGGCACCGCCGCGACGGCGGCGTCCTGGGTGGCCGGAGCGCAGCGCTCCGACGCGATCATGGTCCTGCACATCGACGGCGACCGCCGCGGCGCGTCGGTCATCTCGATCCCGAGGGACTCATGGGTCACGATCCCGGGGCACGGTCCCGGCAAGATCAACGCCGCGTTCTCGTACGGGGGACCGTCGCTCGCGGTGCGGACGATCGAGAACGTCACGGGCATCCGCATCGACCACCTGGCCGTCGTGGACCGGAACGGCTTCCGAGAGCTCACCGACTCCCTCGGCGGCGTGACGCTGGACGTCCCCGAGACCGTGCACGACAGCTACCGGGACGTCACCTGGACCGCAGGACGCCACACCATGAGCGGCGACGAGGCACTCGACTACGTGGGGCAGCGGGCCGGACTCCCCGGGGGCGACTTCGACCGGATCCACCGCCAGCAGCACTTCCTGCGCACCGTGCTCGACGAGACCCTGACCCAGGAGCTCGTCAAGGAGCCGCGGCACGCGTACCGGGTCCTCGACATCCTGACCAAGAACCTGTCGGTCGACAGCGACTGGTCGGTCGGCCAGATGCGCGGCCTCCTCGTCTCGCTGCGACACCTGCGCTCGGCGGGCATCGGCTACCTGACCGTCCCGGTCGCCGGTACCGGGATGGAGGGCTCGCAGAGCGTCGTCCACCTGGACCGCGCCGGCAACGAGGAGCTGTGGAACGCGGTGCGGGACGACACGGTGTCGGACTGGCTGGCCACGAACCCGGCCAGCGAGACACCGGCCGCGGTCGGCTGAGCGATCAGGCGCGGGACGACTCGTCGCGCTGCCACGTCGTGAAGTCCCCCGAGCGGATCAGTCGACGGGCACGGAGGCGGGCGAGCACGGTCACCGCGAGGAAGACGCCGATGCGCGGCAGGAGGGACGGCCGTCCGCGCGCCATGTCGATCAGTGTCGACAGGCTGGTCGCGGAGTCCTCGCGGCGGACGCCGGCGTCCCGCGCCTGGGCGTTCCCGGTGGCCACGCGGACGCGCCGGCGCAGGAGGTCAGCCGTGGTGCGCGGCGGCCACACGGTCACCGTCGCGTCGTCGACGACCCGCCGCTCTTCGTCGGTGAACGCGTCGGAGGCCGCGAGGTCGTCGCTCATCACGACCGGCAGGGCACTCACGCGTTCCTGGGCGTCACGGCTCAGCGCGAACGCCCCGCGCCCGAAGAGCCCGCTCGCGACCTGGGGGAGCTGCTCCCAGACGTCGTAGTACCACCGCACGACGAGGCTGCAGCCGTCGCGAGGGACGACCCGTCGCGGGGCGACGGCCAGCACGCCGGGCTGCCGCAGCGCGTCCAGCAGCCGCGCCACGTCGGCACCGGACAGCGCGACGTCCGCGTCGACGTGCACCCGGGGGAACACGTCGGTCGCGGCGTTGCCGGCGCGGACCGCGGCGCTCTTGGACGCCTCCTCGATCTCGATGACCCGCACCGGCGGCCCGAACCCGCGGGCGACGTCGGCGGTGCGGTCGGTGCAGCCGTTGCAGACCACGACGACGTCGAAGGGCCCGCTGCCGTCGAGCAGCGCGCCGAGGCTCCGGGCGATGCCGCGTTCCTCGTCGTGGGCCGGCACCACGACGCTCGCGACGAACCCCGGAACGTCGTCGGAGGCCGGTGCGCTGCTCACCGCTTCATCGTGGCACGCCCGGTCGCCGGGTTGCCGTGGAACGGTAGATTGGGCTGGTCATGAACCTGCAGCCCCTCGCGACTCTCGTCGCCACCGAACCCACCATCGCGCAGGCACTGGACGATCGGCGGGACGGGCTGCGGGAGCTGCAGCTCCAGGCCCCCGAGCCGTTGCGGCCGTTCCTCGTCCACGCGTTGGCGCAGCAGTCGACGGTCGTCGCGGTGACCGCGACCGCCCGCGAGGCCGAGGACCTGACCACCCAGGTCGGCGAGCTGCTGGGTGCCGACGCGGTGGTGCACTTCCCGGCGTGGGAGACCCTGCCGCACGAGCGCCTCTCGCCCCGTTCGGACACCGTGGGCCGCCGGCTGGCGGTGCTGCGCCGCCTGGTGCACCCGACCGACCCGTCGGCGCTCGACTCCGACACCAGCACCGGCCCGGTCCGCGTGGTCGTGGCGCCGATCCGCTCGCTGCTGCAGCCGCAGGTCAAGGGCCTGGCCGACCTCGTCCCCGTCGAGCTGCACCAGGGTGACCAGGTCGAGCTCGAGCAGGTCGTGCGCGACCTGGCCGCCGCCGCGTACTCGCGGGTCGACCTGGTCGAGCGTCGCGGTGAGTTCGCCGTGCGCGGCGGCATCATCGACGTGTTCCCGCCGACCGAGGAGCACCCGCTGCGCATCGAGTTCTTCGGCGACGAGGTGGACGAGATCCGCCGCTTCGCGGTGGCCGACCAGCGCACGCTCGAGTCGGTCACCCACGTCTGGGCACCGCCGTGCCGCGAGCTGCTGCTGACCGACGAGGTGCGCGCCAAGGCCGCGCAGCTCGCGGACGAGCACCCGTCCCTGGTCGAGATCTTCACCAAGATCTCCCAGGGCCACGCGGTCGAGGGCATGGAGTCGCTGACGCCCGTGCTCACCGACGAGATGGAGTCGTTCGTCAACCTGCTGCCGGAGCGCTCGGCGATCCTGCTGATGGACCCCGAGCGCATCAAGGCCCGCGCCGCCGACCTCGTCGCGACCAGCGAGGAGTTCCTGCAGGCGTCCTGGGCGGCGGCCGCCGGGGGTGGCGAGTCGCCGATCGACCTCGGCTCGGCCGCGTTCCGGTCGCTCGACGAGGTCCGCGAGGAGACCCTGGGACTGGGCCACACCTGGTTCTCCCAGTCGCCGTTCGGACTCGACCTGGACGAGGGATCGCGGGCGGTCGAGATGGAGGCCGCCGCCGCGTACCGCGGTGACACCGCCGCCGCGCTCGCGGACATCAAGCAGTGGGTCGGCGCGGGCATGCGCGTCGTCTTCGTCGCGCCGGCGCACGGCCAGGCCCAGCGCGCGGGGGAGTGGCTGTCCGAGAACGACGTCGCGTCCGCACTCGACGACGGGGTCACCGCGCCCTCGCCGGGCGTCGTGCAGATCAGCTGCGGCGAGCTCTCCCACGGCCTCGTCTCGGCTCCGCTGCAGCTGGCGGTCATGACGTACGACGACCTCGTCGGCCAGCGCACCGCCGATCGCACCGAGCGCAAGATGCCGGCCCGGCGCCGCAAGCAGGTCGATCCGCTCGAGCTGCGGACCGGCGACTTCGTCGTCCACGAGCAGCACGGCCTGGGCAAGTACATCGAGCTGACCCAGCGCGTCGTCCAGGGCGCGGCCCGCGAGTACCTCGTGATCGAGTACGCCCCGTCCAAGCGCGGCCAGCCCGCCGACCGGCTGTTCGTCCCGATGGACCAGCTCGACCAGATCAGCCGGTACGTCGGCGGTGAGTCCCCGTCGCTGGACCGGCTCGGCGGCTCGGACTGGACCAGCCGCAAGAACAAGGCCCGCAAGGCCGTCCGGCAGATCGCCGGCGAGCTCATCAAGCTGTACGCAGCACGGCAGGCGACCAAGGGCCACGCCTTCGGCCCGGACACGCCCTGGCAGGCCGAGCTCGAGGACTCCTTCGCGTTCGTCGAGACGCCCGACCAGATGATCACGATCGACGAGGTCAAGCGCGACATGGAGCGCACCGTCCCGATGGACCGCCTGGTCTGCGGCGACGTCGGCTACGGCAAGACCGAGATCGCGGTGCGTGCGGCGTTCAAGGCCATCCAGGACGGCAAGCAGGTCATCCTGCTCGTGCCGACCACGCTCCTCGTGCAGCAGCACTTCGCGACGTTCGCCGAACGGTTCGGGCAGTTCCCGGTCACGATGAAGCCGCTGTCGCGGTTCCAGACCGAGAAGGAGACCAAGGAGACGCTCGCCGGCCTGGCCGACGGGTCGATCGACATGGTCATCGGCACGCACCGGCTGCTGCAGCCGGGCGTGAAGATCAAGGACCTGGGCCTGGTGATCGTCGACGAGGAGCAGCGGTTCGGCGTCGAGCACAAGGAGGCCATGAAGATGCTGCGCGCGGCCGTCGACGTGCTGTCGATGTCCGCGACGCCCATCCCGCGCACCCTGGAGATGGCGATCACCGGCATCCGCGAGATGTCGACGATCGCGACCCCGCCGGAGGAGCGCCACCCGGTGCTGTCGTTCGTCGGCCCGTACGAGGACCGGCAGGTCATCGCTGCGATCCGGCGCGAGCTGCTCCGCGAGGGGCAGGCGTTCTACATCCACAACCGGGTGCAGAGCATCGACAAGGCCGTGGCCCGGATCAAGGAGCTGGTGCCGGAGGCGCGCGTCGCCGCGGCGCACGGCCAGATGGGCGAGCACCAGCTCGAGGAGGTCATGGTCGACTTCTGGGAGAAGCGCTACGACGTCCTGGTCTGCACCACGATCGTCGAGTCGGGCCTCGACGTGTCCAACGCCAACACGATGATCATCGAGCGCGCCGACACGCTGGGCCTCTCGCAGCTGCACCAGCTGCGTGGCCGCGTCGGACGCTCGCGCGAGCGCGCCTACGCGTACTTCCTGTACCCGCCGGAGAAGCCGCTGACCGAGACCGCGCACGACCGGCTGGCGACGATCGCCCAGCACTCCGAGCTCGGCGGCGGCATGGCCGTGGCGATGAAGGACCTCGAGATCCGCGGCGCCGGCAACCTGCTGGGCGGCGAGCAGTCGGGCCACATCGCCGACGTCGGCTTCGACCTGTACGTGCGGCTCGTGGGGGAGGCCGTCGCGGAGTTCCGCGGCGACGCCGAGCCCGAGCGCGAGGTCAAGATCGAGCTGCCGATCGAGGCGCACCTGCCGCACGACTACGTGGGCAGCGAGCGTCTGCGGCTCGAGATGTACAAGCGTCTCGCGGACGTCCGCGAGCTCAGCGAGGTCGACGAGATCCGCGTCGAGCTGGTGGACCGCTACGGCGAGCCGCCCGAGGCCGTCGACGTCCTGCTCGACGTCGCCCGGCTGCGGGTGCGGGTGCGGGAGGCAGGCCTCACCGAGGTCACCGCAGCCGGACCGAACATCCGGTTCGCGCCGCTCAAGCTCCCCGACTCGGCACAGATGCGGCTGCAGCGGGTCTATCCGCGCAGCACGTACAAGGTCGCCGCCGAGGTCGCCCTCGTCCCGCGGCCCAAGACCGCCGCGGTCGGCGGCAAGCCGTTGGTCGGGCGCGAGCTGCTCGAGTGGACCCGGACCGTCATCGACACGCTCGTCCCGGCAGCCGTCCCCGCCGCCTGACCCCTCCGCGCTGGCCCTGACGTTTCTACCGACACGCCGTCGGCGTGTTCGTCAAAACGTCAGGCCCAGCGGGGTCAGGCCTCTTCGCGGAGGCGGGGCGGCGTCGCGTTCCGGGGCCGGATGCCGTGCTTGTCCTTGTAGAACTCGCGGACGATGTCCATGTCGGCACGCACGTCGTCGGAGGCGTGGAACGTGGGCCCGAAGCCCATCGTCCGGGTCGGCGGGTCGAAGAACGCCAGCGTGACGGGCAGCCCGGTCTCGCGGGACAGGCGCAGGAAGCCGGACTTCCAGAACTCGGCCTTCGACCGCGTGCCCTCCGCGGCGAGGATCAGGCGGAACGGCTCACCGGACCCGGCCTCGTCGACGAGCTCGCGGACGACCGTCCCGGGGTTCTCCCGGTCCAGCGGCACGCCGCCGAACGCCCTGATCACCCAGCCGAGGGGGCCCTTGAAGAGCTGCTTCTTGACCAGGACCCGCGGATGCGCGCCGTCGTGCCACATCACCAGGAGCATCGTGACGAAGTCCCAGTTGGACGTGTGCGGAGCGCCGACGAGGATGCCGCTCTGCGGCACCTCACCGACCATGCGATAGCGCATGAGACGAACAATTCCGCGGCTCAGCCGCTGCCGGATCATGGCGCCGATCCTACTGATCGGGCCGGTGTGACGAGGCTCGCTCCCCAGGCCCGTTCGTACAGTTGCGGAACACAACCGCCCGTCTAGCATCGTCCCCATGCCACTTCGGGGATCGCTCAAGCAGCTCGTGCGCACCAAGAACGTCGACGACGTCATCCACCAGAACGACGAGGATCCCTCCGGCGACGACGAGGGCGCGAGCCTCAGTCGTCGGCTGACGGTCTGGGACCTCATGGGCTTCGGCATCGGCATCGTGATCGGCACCGGGATCTTCACCCTGACCGGCACGGCTGCCAAGGACAACGCCGGGCCCGCGGTGATGGTCTCGTTCCTGATCGCCGGTGTCGTGGCGATGCTCGCGGCGCTCTGTTACGCCGAGCTCGCCGCCGCTGTCCCGACGGCCGGCAGCTCGTACACCTACGCGTACACGACGATCGGCGAGATCTTCGCCTGGATCATCGCGTGGGACCTGATCCTGGAGTTCGCCCTCGGTGCCGCGGTCGTGGCCCGCGGCTGGTCGGGCTACCTGCAGGGCGTGTTCGACCTGCCGAAGGCGTTCTTCGGCGAGGAGGACAGCGTCATCAACCTCGGCGCGGTGTTCATCGTCATCGTGCTGGGCGTCGTCGCCGCGATGGGCATCCGTGAGTCCAAGCTCGTGACCAACTCCCTGGTCGTCATCAAGGTCTCGATCTGCCTGTTCATCATCGGCGTCGGGCTGTTCTACGTCGACATGGACAACCAGAAGCCGTACATCCCGCCGAGCGAGAAGGCCGAGTCGGCCAGCGGGCTCAAGCAGCCGCTGTGGCAGTGGATCACGGGCGTCGACCAGACCGCGTACGGCGTGACCGGCGTGCTGGTCGCCGCCGCGGTCGTCTTCTTCGCCTACTCCGGGTTCGAGGCCGTGGCCAACCTCGGCGAGGAGACCAAGAACCCTGCCAAGGACATGCCGCGCGGTCTCATCGGCACCCTCATCATCTGCACCGTGCTGTACGTCGCGGTGTGCTTCGTGCTGACCGGGATGGTCAAGTACACCAAGCTCAGCACCGGTGAGCCGCTCGCGGACGCGTTCGACCAGTCCGGGCTCGGCTGGGCCGGCATCATCATCGGCACGGCCGCCGTCGCCGGCCTCACCTCGGTGATCCTCGTCGACATCGTCGCGATGGGCCGCATCGGCTTCGCGCTGTGCCGCGACGGTCTGCTGCCGCCGGCCATCGGCAAGATCCACCCGAAGTACCAGACGCCCGTGGTCATCACGGTGGGCACGACCGTCGCGGTCGCGATCCTCGGCGCGTTCGTGCCGCTCAGCGTGCTGGCCGAGATGGTGTCGATCGGCACGCTGTTCGCGTTCCTCGTCGTGTCGGTGGCCGTGGTGGTGCTCCGCCGCACCAAGCCGCGGATGAAGCGGCCCTTCCGCACCCCGCAGGTGCCGCTGCTGCCGGTCGTCTCGGGCGTCCTGTGCATCGCCCTCATGACCAACCTGGCCGTGGAGACCTGGTTGCGGTTCCTGGTCTGGCTCGCACTGGGCCTGGTCGTCTACCTCGCGTACGGGCGCCACCACTCGCGGCTGCACGCGCCGGTCGCCGTCGAGCAGGACACCGCCTCCCGGTGAATGGGCCCGTGGGTAACCTGTGACCATGCTCACCCGTGCACGCGCCGTCGTCCTCGCCGTCGCCGGCCTCTCGCTGGCTGCCTGCGGCACCGTCCACCCCGGTTCAGCCGCGGTCGTCGACGGCACGACGATCTCCATGAAGTCCCTTGACGAGACCGCCCAGGCGTACTGCGTGCTCTCGCTGAACGCGGCGCAGCAGCAGGGCGGCGCGCCGGCGGCCATCAGCAACACCGACCTCCGCCGACAGGCCGTCGTGGGCCTCGTGTCGTCCGTCGTCGCGGAGGACCTCGCCAAGAAGGAGGACCTCCAGGTCCGCCCGAGTGCCTGGAAGGTCGGCAGCACCGTGCGCGCCCAGCTCGCGAAGGCGTTCCCGAAGGGCGACGTCGACCAGATCGCCAAGGCCCTCGAGGACGACCAGAAGGTCTCGGTCATCGCGATCGCGCTCGCCGCCAAGCGGACCGGTCAGGCGCCGACGCAGGCCAACCAGCAGCAGCTGCTCCAGATCGGCCGTGACGAGATCACCAAGGCCTTCGCCTCGGAGGACGTGAAGTTCGCCCCCCGGTTCGGGCTCAGCCCGTCGGGCAAGGTCCGCGCGGACACCGGATCCATCTCCGTCGCCCCGGTGGACCTCGAGGCCACGCCGGCCGAGGAGCTGCCGGACACGCAGCGCTGCGCCTGATGCAGGTCCTCGTCCTCAGCCCGCGCGTCGCGCCGGGCATCCTGACCCTGGCCGCCTGGGACGCCCTGCGGGAGGCGAGCGTCGTGAAGGCGGCCGAGGACGGCCCGCACGTGCGGGCGATCATCGCGTCCGGCATCGCGGTGGAGATCACGGCCGAGAGGCCCGACGTGGCCGCCGGCGCGGTGTGGATCGCGCCCGTGGGCGACGCGGCCTGGGCGCGCTCGGTCGCGGACGACCTGATGGCGGGCTCCTCGTCCTCGGCCGAGGAGGTCGAGGTGCTGTTCGGCTCGTACGACCTGCCGGGCTCAGCCCTGCTGGACGTCGTGGAGGTCATCGACCGGCTGACCCGCGAGTGTCCCTGGACGAGCCAGCAGACCCACGCCAGCCTCAGCCACTACCTGCTGGAGGAGGCCCACGAGACCCTCGAGGCCCTCGACAGCGGGGACGGTGACCACCTGCGCGAGGAGCTCGGCGACCTCCTGATGCAGATCGTCCTCCACGCCCGGATCGCGGCGAAGGAGTCCGCGGACGAGGGCGGCGGCTGGGACATCGACGACGTCGCTGCGGGCCTCGCGGCGAAGCTGATCTACCGCAACCCACACGTGTTCGGCGACGGCACGGCCAGCACGGCCGAGGAGGTCGATGCCGCCTGGCAGCGGCTCAAGGCGGCCGAGAAGCAGCGGTCGTCCCCGCTCGAGGGCGTCCCCGCGACCCTGCCCGCGCTGTCGTACGCGAGCAAGGTGATCGGCCGGCTCGGCGACGTCGACGTGTCGGGCGACGACCTCGGGTCACGGCTCCTCGCGCTCGTGGCGGAGGCCCGTGCGCAGCACGTGGACGCCGAGGAGACGCTGCGACAGGCCGTGCGTCGGCTGCTCTAGCCGCACCTGGTCCAGCCGCATCTGGACTTGCCCCCTGTGGGCTTCCCGGTGGACACAGGGCGAGGCGGGTCGGTGCGCCGCGGCCGCGGGACTAGGCTGTCCACGCAGGTTCTTTTCTTTCAGAGGAGCGGTCTCTTGGCACGCATCGACGCCGTCGGCGCACGGGAAATTCTGGACTCACGGGGCAACCCGACCGTCGAGGTCGAGGTCGCCCTCGACGACGGCACGATCGGACGCGCAGCGGTGCCGTCCGGCGCCTCCACGGGCGCGTTCGAGGCGGTCGAGCTGCGTGACGGTGGCAAGCGCTACCTCGGCAAGGGCGTCCTCAAGGCCGTCGCCGGCGTGAACGACCTCATCGGCCCGGCCCTCATCGACTTCGACGCGGACGACCAGCGCGCGATCGACCAGGCCATGATCGACCTGGACGGCACGCCCAACAAGGCCAAGCTCGGCGCCAACGCGATCCTCGGCGTCTCCCTGGCCACGGCGCGTGCTGCCGCGGACTCCGCCGAGCTGCCGCTGTTCCGCTACGTCGGTGGGCCCAACGCCCACGTCCTGCCCGTGCCGATGATGAACATCCTCAACGGCGGCTCCCACGCGGACTCCAACGTGGACATCCAGGAGTTCATGATCGCGCCGATCGGCGCCGAGTCGTTCTCCGAGGCGCTGCGCCAGGGTGCCGAGGTCTACCACGCGCTGAAGTCGGTGCTCAACGAGCGCGGCCTGTCCACGGGCCTCGGCGACGAGGGCGGCTTCGCGCCCAACCTGGACTCCAACCGTGCCGCGCTCGAGCTCATCTCGGTCGCGATCGAGAAGGCCGGCCTCCGCGTCGGCACCGACATTGCGATGGCGCTCGACGTCGCCGCGTCCGAGTTCTTCACCGACGGCTCGTACGCCTTCGAGGGCGCGCAGAAGTCGGCCGAGGAGATGTCGGCCTACTACGCGCAGCTCGCCGCTGACTTCCCGATCGTCTCGATCGAGGACCCGCTGGACGAGGACGACTGGTCCGGCTGGGCGACGCTCACCGAGGCGATCGGCAACGACGTCCAGATCGTCGGCGACGACCTCTTCGTGACGAACGTCGAGCGGCTCACCCGTGGCATCGAGGAGGGCGCGGCCAACGCGCTGCTCGTCAAGGTCAACCAGATCGGCTCGCTGACCGAGACCCTCGACTCCGTCGAGCTCGCGCACCGTCACGGCTTCGCCTGCATGATGAGCCACCGCTCCGGCGAGACCGAGGACACCACGATCGCCGACCTCGCGGTCGCGACCAACTGCGGCCAGATCAAGACCGGCGCCCCCGCGCGGTCCGACCGGGTCGCGAAGTACAACCAGCTGCTCCGCATCGAGGAGCTCCTCGGCTCGGCGGCCACGTACGCCGGCGCGTCGGCGTTCCCGCGGCTGGCGCTCTGACCCATGGCAGCACGTTCACCTCGCGGCCCGGGGCGGCCTCCTCGTGGGGGCGCACCCACGGGGAAGCCGTCCGGGCAGCGGGGTGGACGCCAGACCCCGCTGTCGCGGACGGGATCGCGCCCGGTCATCTCGACCGTCTCGGTCCCGCACCTGACCACCCGGGCGATCGTGCTGATGGCGGTGGTCCTGCTGCTGCTCGCGTCCTACACGTCCACGCTGCACGCGTGGTGGCAGCAGCGCGCCGAGATCCAGACGACGAAGGCCCAGATCGCCTCGACCCGTCAGGACATCGCGGACCTCAAGGACCAGAAGCAGCGCTGGAACGACCCGGCGTACGTCAAGCAGCAGGCCAAGGAACGCTTCGGCTGGGTCTCGCCCGGCGAGGTGGGCTACCGCGTCCTCGGCAGTGACGGCAAGGTGCAGGGCGCGGACGTCCCGACCCTCGACGCACCGCCGCAGGCGCAGCAGCCGAAGTGGTACGACAAGCTGTGGGGGAGCGTCAAGGAGTCCGGCAAGGAGCCGAGACCCCGCCCCACCACGACCCCCGACCCGGACAAGGTGCTGAAGGACCAGTGAACGTCGCCCAGACCGACCTCGATGCGGTCGCCGAACAGCTCGGCCGCCCCCCGCGGGGCATCCTCGAGATCATGTCGCGCTGCCCCTCAGGGCACCCGAACGTCGTCAAGACCGAGCCGCGTCTGGACGACGGCACGCCGTTCCCGACGATGTTCTACCTCACGTGCCCCCGGCTGGCCGGGGAGATCGGCACGCTCGAGGCGTCGGGGCTCATGCGCGAGATGACCCAGCGCATCGCCGACGATCCCGAGCTGGCGGCCCACTACACGCGCGCCCACGAGGCGTACCTCGCCGAGCGGGAGGCCCTGGGCCACGTGCCGGAGATCGCCGGCATCTCGGCCGGCGGCATGCCGACCCGGGTCAAGTGCCTGCACGTCCTCGTGGCCCACTCGCTGGCCAAGGGGCCCGGCGTCAACCCGCTGGGCGACGAGACGATCGAGCTGCTCGGCGCGTGGTGGGAGGGCACCCCATGCGCGGCCGACTGGGTCGAGCCGGAACCCGCCGACGACTGAGCTGCGCGGGCGATGTCCGCCCGGGTCAGGGTGGGCCATTCGGAAGACCGTGACCCCCGTCCCGTCCACCGAGGAGGTCCCGTTCGACGAGCGCACGATGATCGACGACGTCGATGAGTCGGCGCGGGAGCCAGCGGCGTCCGCGTGACCGTGGGGGCGGACCGCTACCCTCTGGGGCATGCCTGAGCGTGCGCGTGTAGCTGCGATCGACTGCGGCACCAACTCCATCCGCCTCCTCGTCAGCGACATCGAGGGGAGCACCAAGACCGACCTCCTCCGCGAGATGCGGGTCGTCCGGCTGGGGCAGGGGGTCGACCGCACGGGCCATCTCGCCGAGGACGCGATCGCCCGCACCCTGCAGGCCACCCGCGAGTACGCCGAGCTCATCGCGATGTTCGGGGTCAACGACATCCGGTTCTGTGCGACCTCCGCGATGCGCGACGCCGACAACGGTGTCGAGCTCGAGGACGCCGTGGAGGGCATCCTGGGCGTGCGCCCCGTCGTTCTCGCAGGGATCGACGAGGCTCGGGCGTCGTTCCTGGGCGCGACCCGCGACCTCGAGCAGGTACGCACCCTCGTCGTCGACATCGGAGGTGGTTCGACCGAGCTCGTGGTCGGCACCGCGGACGAGATCGAGTGGTCGGTGTCGCTCGACGTCGGCTCCGTACGCCTCACCGAGCGGTTCCTGGCCGGCGATCCCGCGCGGGTCAACGAGGTGGCCGACTGCATGACCTACCTCGACGACGTCATCCGCCCGGTGCTGACCGAGCTCAAGCCCGTCGGCTCGTTCGTCGGGGTGGCCGGGACGATCACGACCGTCGCGGCACACTCGCTGGGCCTGCCGTCGTACGACTCCGACACGATCCACGGCGCGAAGCTGGCCCTCGAGGACGTGCAGGCCGCGTGCCTGTCGCTGGTCGGCATGTCCGTCGCCGACCGACGCGCGCTCCCGTTCATGCACCCGGGCCGTGCGGACGTCATCGGTGGTGGAGCGCTGATCCTCGACCGGCTGGTCGAGCTGCTGCCGTTGGACACCGACTCCCTGGTCGTCAGCGAGCACGACATCCTCGACGGCATCGCGTGGGACATGGTCTCCTGACCTGTCCCTGAGCGGTCAGATCAACCGGCTGCGCACCGCCCAGACCACGGCCTCGATCGGCGTCTTGACGCCGAGCCGGTCGCAGATCAGTCGACCGCGTCGGCGCAACGTCCGCTCCGACACCCCGAGCTCGCGGGCGATCGCGTCGGTGGTGTGCCCGCGGCTCAGCAGACGCAGGACGTCGAGGTCCTCGTCGGACAGATCCGTGACCCGCGCCATCCCAAGACCCCCTCGGTCACCTGGGAGCGCCTCCCCCGCGAAAAGCGCCGCCGTGTGAACGGCAGGCTACTAAAACGTTTCAACGATCTCAACAAGTGGCCGGGTCCGGTCACTTTCGACGACACATCTGCCTGGAATCACAGCGCGATCCGAGGTCCGCGCAGCGAGACCCGCGACAGCGAGGGCTTGTCGCCACCGAGAGCGCGTGAGTAGCGTGAGCGACGTCACTATGCGTTGAATCGTTTTAATCGGATCGGGTGTCCCATGAGTCAGCTCTCTCCTTCTCGCAGCCGCGCGCGACGCCGTCTGGTCGGCGTCCTCGCGTCGTCAGTCCTGGTCGCCACGACGCTCCTCGCGGGCGCGAGCACCGCTTCCGCGGCCGACGCCGGCATCGCGGTCGGGTCGCTGCAGACCAACGCGCGGACCAAGCCGCTCGGCATCCCGGGCGACGATCCGACGTTCGGCTGGAAGTCCACGTCGGCGGCGCGCGGCGTCGTCCAGAGCGCGTACGAGATCAAGGTCGGCACGACCGAGGGCGGTGACGACGCCTGGTCCTCCGGCAAGGTGGAGTCGGCCCGCCAGGTCGACGTGCCGTACGGCGGCACCGCGCTCGCGTCGCAGACCCGCTACTACTGGCAGGTCAAGGTCTGGGACGGCGAGGGTCACGAGAGCGGCTGGAGCACCCCGAGCTGGTTCGAGACCGGCATCCTCGACGCCGCGGAGTGGAAGGGCGACTGGATCGGCAAGGGTGAGGGCACCGAGGTCAACCGGTGGACCGACTACACCGCCGACATCGACTTCGACATCGACAAGCTGGCCATCGGCGTGTTCGTCCGGGCAGCGAGCACGAACAACGCGTACATGTGGCAGATCTCGACGGCCGACGGGACCGGCGTCCCGAAGTTCCGTCCGCACAAGCGGATCAACAACACCTACACGCTCATGGACAACAAGGCGATCCCCGGCATCACGTCGGCCGAGCTGCTCGACGGCACGCACCGCTTGTCGGTCACGGTCGACGGCAGCACCATCACGACGCGGCTCGACGGCACCCAGATCGACCAGCGCACCGACACCTCGCTCGCGAAGGGCTTCGTCGGCTTCCGGCAGGACTTCGCGGGCGGCGTCGACGAGTCCGCGGACGTCAAGAAGGTGACCGTGACCGCCAAGAACGGTGACGTGCTGCTCGACACGGACTTCTCGACAGGTAACCCGTTCGACGGCGGTGACCTGACGGCGCAGGGCCTGCACGTGGCCAACCGCAAGGACGTCCTGCTGCGCACGAAGGACGCCAACAAGCCCCTCCTGCGCACCGAGTTCAGCACCGAGCCGGGCAAGACGATCAAGTCGGCCCGGGTGTACGCGGCGGCGCACGGCGTCTACGAGCTGCAGCTCAACGGCAAGAAGGTCGGCGACCAGTTCCTCGCCCCCGGCTGGACCGACTACACGAAGCGCATCCAGCACCAGACGTACGACGTCACCGACCAGGTCAACAGCGGCGTCAACGCATTCGGCGCCGAGATGGGCGACGGCTGGTGGGCCGGCAAGATCGGCATGTGGGGACCGGGCATGTACAGCAAGGACCTCGGCGTGATCGCCCAGCTGCGGGTGGACTACACCGACGGCACGAGCCAGCTCGTCAAGACCGACAACACGTGGAAGACCCACACCGGGCCGTTCGTGGCAGCCGACAACATCGACGGCGAGACGTACGACGCCAATGCCGAGCAGCCGGGCTGGGACATGCCGAACTACGACGCGGCTGGCTGGACCAACGCGGTGGTCGGCGCCTCGGACACGGCCAAGCTCGTGCCGCAGGTCGACGAGCCGGTCCGCGCCACCGAGGAGCTCCCGGCGCGCAAGCGCACCGAGTCGCCCGGCGTGAAGAACGGCTACATCTATGACCTCGGCCAGAACATGGTCGGCGTCGCCCGCATGCGCATCCAGGGCACCGCCGGTCAGACCGTCCGGTTCCGGTACGCCGAGGAGCTCTACGACGACGGCCGCTTCTACGTGGGCAACCTGCGCGCCGCGAAGGTCACCGACTACTACACGTTCAAGACCACCGGGACGGTCGTCTACACGCCCAAGTTCACCCAGCACGGCTTCCGCTACGTGGAGATCACCGGGGCATCGGCCGCTCCTGCCGTCGAGGACGTCACCGGCGTCGTGTGGGGATCGGACCTCGCCGCGACAGGCCACCTGGAGACGTCGGACCCGATGCTGAACCAGCTGGTCAGCAACATCTCGTGGGGCCAGCGCGGCAACTTCCTGTCCATCCCGACCGACACGCCGGCGCGCGACGAGCGCCTCGGCTGGAGCGGTGACATCAACGTCTTCGCGCCGACGGCGAGCTACCTGCGTGACACCCGCTCGTTCCTGCAGAAGTGGATGACGGACCTGCGCGACTCCGCGTACAGCAACGGCAACCTCCCCGGCATCGCACCGTCGGTCCCGACGGTGGACCTCGGTTCGGGCCTCGGCTGGTCGGACGCGGGCATCACGGTGCCGTACGCGACGTGGCACGCCCAGGGCGACACGGCGATCATCCGGCAGAACTACGAGGCGATGCAGAAGTACCTGGCCTTCGTGAAGAACGGTGCCGGCGACGACCTCATCGACTCGGCCCGCGGCAACTGGAACGACTGGCTGAACCTCGACGACAGCACCAGCGTCGACGTGCTGGGCACGGCGTACTACGCCGAGGACGCCCGGATGCTGTCGGAGATGGCCAAGGTCATCGGTCAGGACGAGGACGCGGCGGAGTACGCGGCCATGTCGGCCGCCGTCCGCCAGGCGTTCACCGACAAGCTCATCGCTGCGGACGGCACGGTGCAGGGCGGCAGCCAGACGGCGTACGCCCTGGCGCTCGGCATGAACCTCGTGACCGACCCGGCGCTCCGGGTCAAGGTGGGCGAGAAGTTCGTGGCGAAGCTCAAGACGAGCGACTACCACCTGACGACGGGCTTCCTCGGCACCCCGTGGCTGCTCCCGGCGCTGAGCAGCATCGACCGGAGCGACCTGGCGTACACGATGCTCCTGAAGAAGGACTACCCGTCCTGGGGCTACGAGATCGCGAACGGTGCCACCACGATGTGGGAGCGCTGGAACTCGATCGGTCCCGACGGCAGCTTCGGGGACGAGGGCATGAACTCGTTCAACCACTACGCGTACGGCGCGGTGGGCGACTGGATGTACCAGAACATCGGCGGCATCTCCGCGGTCACGGCCGGCTACAAGACGTCCCGCATCGCACCGGAGGTCGGCGGTGGGCTCACCAGCGGCCACGGCACCTACGAGTCGGTGTACGGCACGATCTCGTCGCAGTGGAAGAAGACCGGCAAGGACCTGACGCTCGACATCGAGGTGCCGGTCAACACCACCTCGCAGGTCAGCATCCCGGCGCAGAACCTGCTGTCGGTGACCGAGGGCAGCACGTCCCTCGCGGACGCCGCCGGCGTCAGCGACGTGTCGTTCAAGGACGGGGTAGCGACGTTCACGGTCGGCTCCGGCTCCTACTCGTTCCGGGCGGACGCGCAGCGTGCGCTGTTCGGTGACCTGGTCGACGCGATCCAGAAGCTCGACGCCCATGCGGGTGACCTGCAGGCCGCGGGTGACCTGGCTGCCGACGACCGCACCCACGTGGGACAGGCGCTCGCGGCGGCAAGGACCAAGGTCGAGGCCGCCCTGGTCGCCGACCTGGCCGGAGACGCCGGCAAGGTCTCGCAGGACCTCGCCGACGCACTGGCGGAGGTCCGTGACCTCAAGACCTGGGTCGCGGGCTCCGGCATCGACGGCCCGGTCAAGGGCGATCTCACGACGCGCCTCGAGAAGCTCGAGTCGCTGTTCGGCCAGGGCGTCGCGTCGAGCCTGGGCGTGTCGGTGGTCATCCCGCCGGTCGCCGAGCCCGCGCAGGCCGGTGGAACCGTGTCCGGCACGGTCGAGGTGGCCAACAACGGCAGCGTCGCGCTCAGCGACCTGACGGCGAAGGTGACGGTCGACGGTTGGAAGGTCGACCCGACGACGATCTCCCTCGCCACCTTGGCGGCCGGCGACACCGCCCAGCTGCCGTTCACGGTCACGGTGCCCAAGCACCAGAAGCCGGGGACGTACGACGCAGGCGTCACGCTGACCTTCACCAGCGCGCAGGGGACCTTCACGCTCGACGACTCGACGCCCTGGGTGTCGATCGACTCCGGCGTGAAGATCACCGACGTGTCCTCGCTGCACCCGGTCGAGGGATCGGAGGAGCGGGCGACGCTCACCGCAACGGTCACGAACTCGAGTGACGCGGCCGTCTCCGGCCAGGTCGCCACGACCCTGCCGGAGGGCTGGACGCAGGCACCTGACTCCGGACGCGTGACGATCGCGCCGGGCGCGACCGAGAAGATCACGGTGCCGCTGTTCGTGGGCATCGAGACCGCGGCGGGCGACCAGCCGGTGACCGTCGACTTCGTGGACCAGGGAGTCACCCTGGCGACGAGGGACGCGGCGCTCAAAATCACGCTGGCCGCCCCGGCGGAGGGCGACCTGCCCGGTCAGCTCGACCACATCGACTTCGGCAGCACGCCGTCGGAGACGGAGCACGCACTGGAGAAGTCGGCCAGCAGCGGCACCAACGTCGAGGCCGGCCTCACCCGCAGGTACGCCAACGCGCAGAACCCCGGCGCCTGGTACTCCGCGGAGTACGACGTGACACCCGGTGAGCCGTTCCTGATCCGCAACCTCGAGACCTTCGACGGCGCCAAGACGAAGAAGTACAACATCTACGTCGACGGCACCCTCGTGAAGGCTTTCCAGCTGAAGCAGACGGTCGGCGGACAGACCTCGAAGGCGTACCAGGTGCTGGTGGATGATCCGGCGGTGCTGGCCAATGACGGGACGGTGCGGATCAAGTACGAGTTCCCGGCGGATGCGAGTGGTTTCTATGATCCGTCGATCGCTGACAGCTGGGTGCTTCCGGTGCCTGCTGACACGCTTGCGCCGTTGGTGTCGGCGTCGGTCAGCAGCAGCGCTGCGCCTGGTGACAACGGGTGGCTCCGTGGTGACGCGTCGGTCGCGGTGACCGCGGTGGACAACCGGGCTGGAGCGCTGGTGGTCCAGACGGGGGAGTCCGCGGGTTGGCAGGACTATGCGGGACCGGTGGCGGTGACTGGTGACGGCAAGCACGAGGTGTCGTACCGGGCCAAGGACGCCGCCGGGAACTCCACGGGTGAGAAGAAGGTGGCGGTGTGGGTCGATGGCACCGCGCCGACGACGCAGCTGGCGGTGACGCGTGGGTCCGGTGTTGCGGGGTCGGACTCCGCGACGATCAAGCTGACTGCGGCCGATGGTCTCAGTGGTGTGGCTGCCACGACGTACCGGGTCGATGGTGGGGACTGGAAGGTCCTGGCCGGCGAGGCGCCGGTGGTCAAGGGTTACGGGGCCCACACGGTGGAGTACTTCACGACCGATGTGGCCGGCAACTCCGAGGCGCTGCACTCCACGGTCATCGACCTGGCCGACGTGGACACGATCCAGGCGATCGTGGCGCCGCAGGTCACCGGCACGGCTGTGTTCGGGGCAACGTTGAAGGCGACGACGGGTTCGTGGAACACCAAGGGCCTGGGTCTGAAGGTGCAGTGGTTGCGTGACGGCAAGACCGTGACGGGTCGCACCGGGACGACGTACAAGCTGGGCTCGGGTGACGTGGGTCGCCGGATCTCGGTGAAGGTCACGGCCAGCAAGTCGGGCAAGGCGTCGGTGTCGGCGACGTCGAACCGGACGAACAAGGTCGCCAAGGCCACGGCGACCACGTCGGTCAGCTACTCGAAGTCCACGGTCAAGAAGGGACAGAAGGTCAAGCTGTCGATCAAGGTCACCTCGCCGACCACGACGCCGCGAGGCACCGTGCGGGTGTATCAGAACGGCAAGCGGGTCAAGAGCCTGAAGCTCTCGTCGGCGGGCAAGGCGTCGTACTCGCTGAAGATGACCAAGAAGGGCCTGCGCAAGGTCAAGGTCACCTACGTCGGATCCTCGACCGTCCGCAGCGACAGCTCACCCACCAAGAAGATCCGGGTGAAGTGACCCACTGAGGAGGCCCCGCCCCATTCATGGGAGCGGGGCCTCCTTGCCTCGCACTCCCACCGTCACGAAATGGAATCCATCATGCGCACCAGCTCGCCCACCCGCCGCCTCGTCTCGGTGCTCACGTCCGGCCTGCTGGCGGCCGGTCTGCTCGTGACCACGACGCCCGCCGCTCAGGCGGAGGAGGGCGCGCAGATCTCCGTGGGGCGGCTCCAGGCGAATGCCCGGTCGACCCCGATGGGCATCGGCACCAGCGATCCGGTCCTGGGCTGGCAGTCCAGCTCGACCGGCCGCGGCGTCGTCCAGAGCGCGTACGCGATCAGGGTCGGCACCACCGAGGGCGGGGGCGACGCCTGGTCGACCGGCAAGGTCGAGTCGTCCGAGCAGGCCGACGTGCGGTACGCGGGTGACGAGCTCGCGTCCCAGACCCGCTACTACTGGCAGGTCAAGGTCTGGGACAGCGAGGGGCACGAGAGCGAGTGGAGCGCCCCGAGCTGGTTCGAGACCGGTATTGCGGACGCCGACGAGTGGAAGGGCGACTGGGTCGGCGAGGCCGGACAGGCCATCGACTCGTGGAAGGACTACACCACCGAGCTCGACTTCACCCTCGACAACCTGGCGTTCGGCGTCTACCTGCGCGCCAAGGACACCAACAACGGCTACATGTGGCAGATCAGCACCTCCGACGGCACCACGGTGCCCAAGCTGCGTCCTCACAAGAAGGTCGGTGGTGGCTACTCCGTGCTCGACAGTGTGCCGATCACGACGTTGACGGCCCAGCAGCTCAGGACCGGCAAGCACAAGCTGACGTTCAAGGTGGACGGCGACCAGATCACCACACTGCTCGACGGTGAGCAGATCGATCAGCGGAGGGACTCCACCTTCACGCAGGGATTCGTGGGCTTCCGGACCGACCAGGCTGCCAACGAGCAGGGCACCGTCCATCGCGTCACCGTGACCTCGGCAACCGGTGACCGCCTGCTCGACACCGACTTCTCCGATGGCGCCAACCCCTTCGGTGCCGGGACGATCAAGGACGGGGCGCTGAAGATCGGCGGCGGTACCGACACGCTGCACGTCCCCGTGCTCCCCAAGCCCCTCCTGCGGAGGGAGTTCGCCGCGCAGACCGGCAAGACCATCGAGCGCGCCCGCTTGTACGCATCCGCGCGGGGCGTCTACGAGGTGCAGCTGAACGGCGAAAAGGTGGGTGACGAGCACCTGGCACCGGGCGACACCGACTACAACATCCGGATCCAGTCGCAGACGTACGACGTCACTGATCAGGTCAACAACGGTGCCAACGGGATCGGCGTGACGCTGGGTGACGGCTGGTACGCGGGGCACAACGCCAATCTCACGCCCGGCTTCTACGGCACCGATCTCGCCTTCCTCGGACAGCTGCGCATCGACTACACCGACGGCTCCTCGCAGATCGTCAAGACCGACGACACGTGGACCACGCACACCGGGCCGTACGTCGCGGCCGACAACCTCAAGGGCGAGTCCTACGACGCCCGCCGCGAGCAGCCGGGCTACGACCAGCCGGGCTTCGACGACTCAGGCTGGAGCCCAGCGGCCGTCCTGGCCTCGACGACCAGCAAGATCGTCCCCCAGCTCGACCAGCCGGTACGCACGGTCGCCGAGCTCCCCGCCAAGTCCCGAAGCCACTCCGGCGGCGACACGTATGTCTACGACCTCGGCCAGAACATGGTCGGCGTCGCCCGGGTCCGCATCCAGGGTGTGGCCGGACAGACCGTCACGCTGCGCCACGGTGAGGTGGTGAACCCCGACGGCACCCTGTACACCGCGAACCTGAAGACGGCCACGGCCACCGACCACTACACGTTCAAGACCACCGGGACGGTCGTCTACGAACCGAGCTTCACGTTCCACGGATTCCGTTACGTGGAGGTCTCGGGAGCCACGACGGCACCGGGCCTGGACGACGTGACCGGCCAGGTCTTCGCCTCCGACCTGCCGGCCACCGGGACGTTCACATCGTCCAACTCGATGCTGAACCAGCTGCAGAGCAACATCACGTGGGGACAGCGGGGCAACTTCCTGTCCATCCCCACTGACACGCCCGCGCGCGACGAGCGACTCGGTTGGAGCGGTGACATCAACGTCTTCGCCCCGACTGCGAGCTATCTCAGCGACACCCGTCCGTTCCTGCGCAAGTGGATGCAGGACCTGCGCGACACCCAGCGCGCCGACGGCAGCACGCCCGGTGCTGCTCCGACGTTCCCGACCCAGGGCGTCGGCAGCGGGACCGGCTGGGAGGACGCGATGATCACCGTGCCGTACGCGGTGTGGACCGCCCGAGGTGACAAGGACATCCTCCGCGAGAACTACCCGGCCATGAAGAAGTTCTTCAGCTACGTGCGGAAGGCGGCGGACGGCAAACTGGTCACCGCGTCCCGCGAGCAGTACGGCGACTGGCTGAACCTCAACGACGGGACGTCGCAGTCGGTGCTCAGCACCGCCTACTACGCCGAGGACGCCCGGATGCTCTCGGAGATCGCCGCTGCCCTCGGAGAGGACGGGGACGCAGCGGAGCTCGCGGAACTGTCGGACGACATTCGCCGGGCCTTCGCCGATCAGCTGGTCGCTGCGGACGGCACCGTGTCCAGCAACAGCCAGACGGCCTACGCGATGGCGCTGGGACTGAACCTGGTCACCGACCCCGCCCAGCGCGAGAAGGTGGGGGAGAAGTTCGTGGCCAAGCTCAAGAGCAAGGGAAACCACCTCTCGACCGGCTTCCTGGGCACGCCCCTCCTGCTGCCGGCGCTGTCGAGCATCGGCCGTGACGACCTGGCCTACACCGTGCTGCTCAACGAGGACTTCCCGTCCTGGGGGTACCAGATCGCCAAGGGGGCGACCACGATGTGGGAGCGCTGGGACGCGATCTTGCCCGACGGCAGCTTCAACGACCCGAACATGACGTCGTTCAACCACTACGCCTACGGCGCTGTCGGCAACTGGATGTACCAGAACATCGCCGGCATCTCGCCGCTCGAGCCGGGCTACAAGACGTCGCGGATCGCGCCGGTCGTGGGCGGCGGGCTGACCAGCGGTCATGGTGAGCTGGACTCGGTCTACGGCACGATCTCGTCGACCTGGAAGGCCGAGGGCGACGACCTCTCGGTCGACATCCAGGTTCCGGTCAACACGACGTCGCGGGTCAGCATCCCGGCCGGCAACCTCCTCGCTGTGACTGAGGGCAGCTCCCTGCTGACCGACGCAGACGGCATCAGCGACGTCTCGTTCAAGGACGGCGTGGCCACGTTCACGGCCGGGTCGGGGTCGTACCGCTTCGCCGTCAGCGCCGAGCGCGCCCGTCTGGGCGACATCCTCGCCGAGATCGAGAAGACCGACCGTCATGCGAGCGACCTGCAGGCCGACGGCGACCTCGCAGCAGCAGACCGGGCGCAGGTGGGCGACCGGCTGGCGGCGGCTGCGGACCGCGTGAAGGCAGCTTCGGCTGCCGACGGTGCTGGTGACCGGCAGAAGGTCGCTCAGCAGCTGGCCGCAGGTCTCCAGCAGATCCGCGAGCTCAAGGCCACGCTCGCCCAGTCGTCGTCTGTCGACGGTCCTGTGAAGGGGGATCTGAACGACCGTCTCGAAGCCATCGAGTCGCTGTTCGCAAAGGGCGTGGCAGCCAGCCTCGGCGTCACGGTCGTCATCCCGCCGGTCGCCGCGGCCGGTCGCCCGGGTCGCACCGTCTCCGGGACCGTCGAGGTCGCCAACAACGGAGGAACTCGCATCGCCGGCCTCCGAGCGGAGGTCGCCGTGCGCGGTTGGAAGCAGCAGCCCGACGCAGTCACGCACCCCTCGCTCGACGCCGGCGAGGACGTGCAGCTGCCGTTCACGGTCACCGTGCCGAAGCGGCAGAAGCCGGGCGCGTATGACGCGTCGGTGTCGTTGACGTTCGACACTGCGTACGGAACGTTCGTGCTCACCGACACCACCCCCTGGATCTCGATCGACTCCGGCGTCGAGATCACCGACGTGACGTCGCAGAGTCCCGCGGACGGTTCAGAGGAGCGCGTGGCGGTCCGGGCCACCGTCCGGAACAACGGTGACGTGCCCGTCTCCGGCCAGGTCGCAGTGACCCTGCCCGAGGGCTGGACGCCGCCGCCCACCTCGGACATCGTGACGATCCCCGCCGGTGCGAGCCGAGAGGTGACCGTCCCGGTCAACGTGGGTCTCGGCGTCGTCGGCGGCGACGTGCCGCTGACCGTCGCCATGGTCGACCAGGGAGTGACGCTGGCCTCAGCGGACTCGAAGCTGAACATCGCATTGCCCGCTCCGCCGACCCAGGAGATCTTGGACTACGTCGACTTTGGCGATGCGCCTTCCGAGACGGACCACGCGGTGCAGGCGCACGAGCGCAGCGGACGCAACAGCGAGGCCGGTCTCACCCGCAGGTATGCCGATCGCAACTACCCAGGGTCGTACTACTCGGCGGAGTACCGGGTCACTCCCGGGCAGCCGTTCCTGCTGCGAAACCGTGAGACCTTCGACGGCGCCAAGACGAAGAAGTACAACATCTACGTCGACGACACCCTCGTGACGACGTACGAGCTCCCACGAGCCGAGGAGGGAATCGGCACCAAGACCTACCAGGTGCTGGTGGATGATCCGGCGGTGCTGGCCAATGACGGGACGGTGCGGATCAAGTACGAGTTCCCGGCGGATGCGAGTGGTTTCTATGATCCGTCGATCGCTGACAGCTGGGTGCTTCCGGTGCCTGCTGACACGCTTGCGCCGTTGGTGTCGGCGTCGGTCAGCAGCAGCGCTGCGCCTGGTGACAACGGGTGGCTCCGTGGTGACGCGTCGGTCGCGGTGACCGCGGTGGACAACCGGGCTGGAGCGCTGGTGGTCCAGACGGGGGAGTCCGCGGGTTGGCAGGACTATGCGGGACCGGTGGCGGTGACTGGTGACGGCAAGCACGAGGTGTCGTACCGGGCCAAGGACGCCGCCGGGAACTCCACGGGCGAGAAGAAGGTGGCGGTGTGGATCGATGGCACCGCGCCGACGACGCAGCTGGCGGTGACGCGTGGGTCCGGTGTTGCGGGGTCGGACTCCGCGACGATCAAGCTGACTGCGGCCGATGGTCTCAGTGGTGTGGCTGCCACGACGTACCGGGTCGATGGTGGGGACTGGAAGGTCCTGGGCGATGAGGCGCCGGTGGTCAAGGGTTACGGGGCCCACACGGTGGAGTACTTCACGACCGATGTGGCCGGCAACTCCGAGGCGCTGCACTCCACGGTCATCGACCTGGCGGACGTGGACACGATCCAGGCGATCGTGGCACCGCAGGTCACCGGCACGGCTGTGTTCGGGGCAACGTTGAAGGCGACGACGGGTTCGTGGAACACCAAGGGCCTGGGTCTGAAGGTGCAGTGGTTGCGTGACGGCAAGACCGTGACGGGTCGCACCGGGACGACGTACAAGCTGGGCTCGGGTGACGTGGGTCGCCGGATCTCGGTGAAGGTCACGGCCAGCAAGTCGGGCAAGGCGTCGGTGTCGGCGACGTCGAACCGGACGAACAAGGTCGCCAAGGCCACGGCGACCACGTCGGTCAGCTATTCGAAGTCCACGGTCAAGAAGGGACAGAAGGTCAAGCTGTCGATCAAGGTCACCTCGCCGACCACGACGCCGCGCGGCACCGTGCGGGTGTATCAGAACGGCAAGCGGGTCAAGAGCGTGAAGCTCTCGTCGGCGGGCAAGGCGTCGTACTCGCTGAAGATGACCAAGAAGGGCCTGCGCAAGGTCAAGGTCACCTACGTCGGATCCTCGACCGTCCGCAGCGACAGCTCACCCACCAAGAAGATCCGGGTGAAGTGACCCGGGTCTGACCAGGAAGGGGCCGGGACGGTGTCGACACACCGTCCCGGCCCTTCGTCGTCTCGCGCCGACCCGGGTGCTGCGCCATGATGACTGCATGAAGCTCAGCGACGAGTCGTTGGCCGACCTGCCGCCCGAGGTGGCGAGACCGACGTACGACCGGACGGCCGTCGCGGCGGGGATCGTCCACGTCGGCGTCGGCGGTTTCCACCGCTCCCACCAGGCGGTCTACATCGACCGGTTGCTCGCGACAGGGGTCACCGACTGGGGCATCTGCGGGGTGGGGCTGCTGCCGCACGATCGGGAGATGCAGCAGGCGCTCGACGCGCAGGACCACCTCTACACCGTGGTGGAACGGCACCCCGACGGCAGCGCGGAGGCGCGCGTCGTCGGTTCGATCGTCGATTATCTCTTCGCCCCGGACGACACCGAGGCGGTCATCGAGAAGATGGCCTCCGAGACCACGCGCATCGTGTCGCTGACGATCACCGAGGGCGGCTACAACCTGCTCGGCGGGGACGGCGACTTCGACGCCGACAACGCTGCGGTCACGGCCGATCTCGAGCCGGGTGCCACGCCCGCCACGGTCTTCGGCATCGTCGTCGAGGCGCTGGACCGCCGTCGTCGACGGGGTCTGGACCCGTTCACCGTCGTCTCCTGCGACAACATCGAGGCCAACGGATCAGTCGCCCGGCGGGCGTTCCAGGGATACGCGGCGCTGCGCGACGACGTCCTCGCCGACTGGATCGAGCAGAACGTCGCGTTCCCGCACAGCATGGTCGACCGCATCACCCCCGTGACGACCGACGCGGACCGCGCGTTCCTCGCCGACCGGTTCGGCATCGACGACGCGCACCCGGTGACCTGCGAGCCGTACCTGCAGTGGGTGATCAGCGACGAGTTCAGCGCTGGCCGGCCGGCGCTCGAGGACGTCGGGGTGAGCGTGGTCGAGGACGTCCGGCCCTACGAGCTCATGAAGCTGCGGCTGCTGAACGCGAGCCACCAGGTCATGGGCTACCTCGGCTCGCTGGCCGGGCTGACCCACGTCCACGACGCCGCCCATGACGAGGACTTCTCCCGGCTGATCGAGGGCTACATGGAGCACGAGGGCGAGCCCACCCTGCAGCCCGTGCCCGACGTCGACTTCGCCGAGTACCGGGCGTCGCTCATGGAGCGGTTCGGCAACGCGTCCATCGCGGACACCCTGGCCCGGCAGTGCGTCGACGGGTCGGAGCGCCTGCCGAAGTTCCTGCTTCCTGTCGTGCGGGCGCAGCTCGCCTCCGGCGGCGACATCCACCGGGCGACCCTGGCCCTCGCCGGCTGGGCACGGTACGCCGAGGGCGTCGACGACGACGGCCGTCCCCTCGAGCTCGTCGACGTCCGCAGCGAGCAGATCGCCGCCGCGGCCGAGAAGCAGGGGAGCGACCCGACCGCGATGCTGTCCCTGCCGATGTTCGAGGGCGTGCGGGACGACGACCGCTTCGTCACCGCCTACGTCGAGGCACTGCAGGGCCTGCACGACCGCGGGGCCCGCGCCATGGTCGCCGACCTCTCGGGCGCCTGAGATCTGTCGCTCGTCCGAACGCGCCCGCCTAGTCAGCGGTCAGGGCGCGCAACACGGCGTCGGCGATCGGTTCAGTGCCTTCGAGGATCTCCCACGTGCCCCGTGCAGCGCCGTCGCGGGAGAGGATCGTGGTGATGACCTCGGCCACGTCGTCCCGCGATATCGCTCCGATCGGGAAGGAACCGGTGGGCCCGATCTCGACGCACCCCCGTCCCGGTGAGTTGAGCAGCTCGCCGGGCTGCAGGATCGTCCACTGCATGGGTGATGCGCGAAGGCGGCGCTCCGAGTCCTCCTTGGCTCCGAAGTACGTGTCCCAGAATCCGCCGTACAGCGCGGGAGGACGATCCCGGCCGACGCCCATGCCCGTGACCAGCACGTACCGGCCCACCCCCGCACGCTCCGCCGCTTCGATGGTCCGGATCGCTCCGTCCCGGTCGACGCGAAGAGGATCGCCGCCGGCAGCGAAGACCACCGCGTCGGCTCGCTCGAGCACGCTGCTGAGCAGGTCCGTCGAGGCCGAGCTCAGGTCGACTCGAGCGCTGCGCAGGCGCTGACGCGCGGGTACGTCCTGCCGGCTGAGAGCCAGAACGTCATGCCCCTCCCTGAGGAGTCGTTCGACCACGCGCCGACCTGTCTGTCCGGACGCCCCGAACACCGCAACGGCAGTCATCGCGCTGCACTCTTCGAGGCGTTCGCTTCCTGACGGGGGCGCGCGACCCCCTGGACGAGCGCCGACCTGCCTTCGAACCGATGGGTCATGTTCTTCACTCCCGTTGCCTGGGTGCCGGCCCGGTGGTGAGTCGGTCAACTCGGGACCTTACGCCGCCGCCGAGTGGTGAGTCAACCCACTCACCTCGGGCAGGTTGCCCACGGGGAGGTGAGCAGCCGCGCGGGAACAGGCCGCGACGGCAGTGCCACCGTGAAGCAGGGGAGCGCTCGGCTATCCGCCGGTCGACCGGCGGACGACGAGCTGGGGCTTGAGCGTCACGTGCTGCACCGTGGAGCTGCCGGGGTCGGCGATGACGCCGAGCAGCGTGGTGGCGGCGACGGAACCCATCTCGTGCGCGGGCTGGCGCACGGACGACAGCGGGATCGCGGCTGACGCGGCGAAGTCGATGTCGTCGTAGCCGATGATCGCGATGTCGTCCGGCACGCTGAGACCGGCCAGCGTCAGCGCCTGGAGCGCACCGAGGGCGACCAGGTCGTTCGCGGCGAAGACGGCGTCGGGACGCTGTGCCCGCGGCAGGGCGAGGAGCTGCTCGACCGCCGTGCGTCCGGCTCCGGCGTTCATGGTCTCGGTCTCGACGAAGGTCAGCTCGGCACCGCCGTGCTGCTCGACCGCCCGACGTGCGGCCGACAGCCGGCTCTTGACCTGGGCCAGGCTGGCCGGCCCGCCGACGAAGGCGATGCGGCGCCGCCCGGTGTCGAGGAGGTGCTGGACCGCGATGCGCCCACCCATCTTGTCGTCCAGCGCGACGGAGGAGAACTCCTTGACCCGCGTCATGCGGTCGACCAGCACGACGCTCGTGCCCCGGTCGCGCAGGCGACGCAGCCGGTCGAGGACGTCGCCCACGGGCGTGATGAGCACCCCGTCCATGCGCTGCTGCTCGAACAGGTCGAGGTAGTTGGTCTCGCGCGACGGCTGCTGAGCGCTGTTGCCGAGGATCAGCGGACGCTGCTGGTCCAGCAGCACGTCCTCGACGCCGCGGGCGACGTCGGTGAAGAACGGGTTCGCGACGTCCAGCACGATCATGCCGATCGCCCGGTTCGTCCCGGCGCGCAGCTGCCGAGCGGCGTCGTTGCGGACGTAGCCGAGCTCGTCGATCGCGGCCTGGATGCGGGTCAGGGTCTCGGGGGAGACCTTCGACGGGTGGTTCAGGGCGTTCGACACGGTGGCGGGGGAGACGCCGGCGCGAGCAGCGACATCGCGCACCTGGGCCACGGGCATGTCGAGGAGGCTAACACGATTCAACGTTCAGGGTTGACGAACTTGTGACAGCCGTCATACAGTCTCGGGGTCGTGGATTAAAACGATTCAAAGTCGGCGTACAGATCACGGAGAACACATGAACACGAGCGGTCCTGTCGCTCTGCAGCTCGAGCAGGTGCGCAAGTCCTTCGGGCCTGTCGTGGCACTGCGCTCGGGCAGCCTGACGGTCCACTCCGGCTCGATCCATGCCCTCGTGGGCGAGAACGGTGCCGGCAAGTCGACCCTGGTCAAGATCATCGCGGGTCTCTACCAGCGCGACGGGGGAGAGTTCCTCCTGCACGGCAAGAGCGTCGACTTCTCGTCGACCGCCGCGTCGAAGGACGCCGGCATCGCCGTGATCTACCAGGAGCCCACGCTGTTCCCGGACCTCTCGGTGACCGAGAACCTCTTCATGGGCCGCCAGCCGCTGGGCGCCGGCCGCCGTATCGACCGCAAGGCGATGCACGCCGAGGCGCGCAGCCTGTTCAAGCGCCTCGGCGTCAACCTCGACCCCCGCCGTCTCGCGGAGGGCCTGTCCATCGCCGACCAGCAGATCATCGAGATCGCCAAGGCCATCTCCCTGGACGCCAGCGTCCTGATCATGGACGAGCCGACGGCCGCGCTCAGCGGCGTCGAGGTCGATCGTCTCTTCGCGGTCGCCCGGAGCCTGCGCGACGAGGGCCGTGCCCTGGTGTTCATCTCCCACCGCTTCGAGGAGGTCTTCGCGCTGTGCGACATGGTCACGGTCATGCGGGACGGCGAGTACATCTCGACCGATCCGATCGCCGAGACGACCAGTGCGCAGATCGTCGCCAAGATGGTCGGCCGTGAGGTCAGCGACCTGTTCCCCAAGACCCCCGCCTCGATCGGCGCCCCGGTGCTGCAGGTCAGCAACCTCGAGCGTGCCGGCGTGTTCCACGACGTCAGCTTCGAGGTCCGCTCCGGCGAGATCGTCGCGCTGGCCGGTCTGGTCGGCGCGGGACGCAGCGAGATCGCCCGCGCGGTCTTCGGCGTCGACCCGTACGACTCCGGCACGGTCGTGCTCGGCGGGACGAAGGTGCCGGCCCGCAACCCGCGCGCCGCGATCCGCCTCGGCATGGGCTTCGTCCCCGAGGACCGACGCCAGCAGGGCCTCGTGGTCGACGCGTCCGTGGCGCACAACGTCGCCGCCGTCATCCGCGGCAAGCTCGCCAAGCTCGGGCTGATCACGCGCGCCGCCGAGAACCGGGCCGCCGGACCGTGGTCGGGACGGCTCGAGGTCAAGACCAACGCACTGAGCATGAACGCCGCGACGATGAGCGGTGGCAACCAGCAGAAGGTCGTCATCGCCAAGTGGCTCGCGACCGACCCCAAGCTGCTGATCATCGACGAGCCGACCCGCGGCATCGACGTCGGCACCAAGTCCGAGGTCCACCGCCTGATCTCCGAGCTCGCCGGCCAGGGCATGGCGATCCTCATGATCTCCTCCGAGCTGCCCGAGGTGCTGGGCATGGCCGACCGCGTCCTCGTCGTGAACGAGGGCCGCATCACCGCCGACATCGACCGCGCTGACGCGACGCCCGAGAGCGTCATGACCGCCGCCACGAACGCTGGAGCCTCCGCATGACAGACACCCTCGTCGCCCCCAGCAGGAAGTCGTCCGCCCAGCGGTTCGTCTCCACGCTGCTCACGTCCCGCGAGTCGGCCATCGCGCTGGTCCTCGTGCTCGTGGTGCTCGCGGCCACGACGCAGCGCAAGACCTTCCTGTTCAGCAGCGACAGCTGGCGCGACCTGCTCCTGGCCCCGTCGATCCTGCTCCTGCTGGCCGTCGGCCAGGCGGTCGTCATCATCACCCGCAACGTCGACCTCTCGGTCGGCTCGACGCTCGCGCTGACCGCGTACCTGACGGGCCGGCTCTTCGTCGACAACCCCGGCATCCCGGTGATCCTGGTCTTCGCGATCGGCATCGCCGTCGGTGCGCTGCTCGGACTGATCAACGGCCTGCTGGTCGCCCTCGGCAAGGTGCCCGCCCTCGTGATCACGCTGGGCACGCTCTACATCTACCGCGGCGTGGTCCTGGAGTGGGCCGGCAGCAACCGCATCAACGCCTCCGACATGCCGTCGGGATTCCTCTCTCTCGGCACGCGCTCGTTCCTGACGATCCCCGTCCTGACGATCATCGCGGTCGCCGTCCTCGTCGCCGTGGGCTACTACCTGCGGACCACACGCGGTGGCCGTGAGCTCTACGCGATCGGCTCGGACCCTGACGCTGCCCACCTGTACGGCCTGAACGTCCGCCGTCGCGTGGCCGGGGCGTTCGTGCTCTGCGGTGCGCTGGCCGGCCTCGCGGGCGTGCTGTTCGCCGCCCGCTACGGGACCGTCGCCTCCAACGCCGGTACCGGCATCGAGCTGCAGGCGGTCGGCGCCGCGGTCATCGGCGGCGTCGCGATCTTCGGCGGCAGCGGCTCGGTCTGGGGCGCCGCGATCGGCGCCTGGCTGCTCATCACGATCAACCGGGCGCTCCCGATCATCGGGGTGCAGGACTTCTGGCAGCAGGCCGTCGTCGGCGTGCTCATCATCGGCGCGATCGTCCTGGACCGGCTCCTCGCCGTCCGCAGGTCGCGCAAGCTCATCGAGGCGAGGGACGCATCATGACCATCACCACAGATCCCGCCACCACGGCCACGCGCACCTACGCGTCGTACGCCAAGCCGCTGTGGCAGCGCGTCATCGCGACCCGCGAGTTCGCGGTCATCGCCCTGCTGCTGATCGTGTTCTTCTACTCCCGCAGCGAGGTGCCGGCGTTCGACGGCCCGCTGACGGTCTACTACCTGCTGCTCGACCTCGCGCCGATCCTGCTGATCGCGCTGCCGATGACGCTGATCATCATCACCGGTGAGATCGACCTCTCGGTCGCGAGCACGGTGGGCCTCAGCAGCGTGCTGGTCGGCGACCTGCACCAGCACGGCTGGTCGATCCCGTCCGCGGCGATCGCCGCGATCGTGGTCGGCATCCTGTGCGGGGCGTTCAACGGCTTCCTCGTCGCGTACGTCGGACTGCCGTCGCTGGCCGTCACGATCGGCACCCTGGCGCTCTACCGCGGTCTCGCGGTCGGCATCCTCGGCACCACGGCCGTCACGGACTTCCCCGAGAAGTGGACGGACCTGGCCAAGGAGCGCATCGGCGACAGCAGCTATCCGGTCATCATCATCCCGTTCCTGGTGCTCGCGATCTTCTTCGTGCTCCTGCTGCACTTCACGTCGTTCGGCCGCGGTGTCTTCGACATCGGACTGAACGACGAGGCCGCCCACTTCTCGGGCGTCAACGTCGCCCGGACCAAGTTCCTGCTGTTCGTCATGGCCGGCGCCGTCTCGGCGTTCGCGGGCGTCTACTTCACGCTGCGGTTCGGCAGCGCGCGCGGCGACAACGCGACCGGCATGGAGCTGCGCGTCATCGCTGCGGTCCTGCTGGGCGGTGTGTCGATCTTCGGCGGACGCGGTGCGCTCCACGGCGTCATCGCGGGCGTCCTGCTGATCGGCGTCATCTCGAGTGCCCTGCGCCTCGAGGACGTCACGGACAACATCATCAACATCATCATCGGACTGCTCCTCGTGATCTCCGTGATGTCCACCAGCTTCCTGTCCGTGGTAACTCGGGCGACGACAGGGATCAAGAAACGGGGCGGCTCTCGCCCCGACGAGCGCCAGCAGCTGGCGTCAGCTCACACCGAAGGGAAGAACGAATGAAGTTCAACAAGAAGAGGGCCAGCGCCCTGACGGCACTCGTGGCCAGCGCTGCGCTCGCGCTGTCCGCCTGTGGCGGCGGCAGCGACAGCGACGGCGGCGGCAGCGGCAGCGACGGCAAGTCCGTCTCGGTGACCTTCCTGCCCAAGAACCTGGGCAACCCGTACTTCGACACCAGCGACAAGGGTGGCAAGGCAGCGGTCAAGGAGTTCGGCGGCAAGTTCGCCGAGGTCGGTCCGCAGGAGGCCAGCCCCGACGCGCAGGTCCCGTTCATCAACACCGCCGCGCAGCAGGGCGTCAACGCGCTCGTCGTGTCGGCCAACGACCCCAAGGCGATCGGTGACGCGCTGGACGAGGCGCGCGAGGCCGGCACCAAGGTCGTCACGTTCGACTCCGACGTCGAGCCGCAGTTCCGCGACCTGTTCATCAACCAGGCCAGCGCCGAGGGCATCGCCAAGGTGCAGGTCAAGATGATCGCCGAGCAGATCGGCGACAAGGGCCAGGTCGCGATCCTGTCGGCCGCGGCCAACGCGACCAACCAGAACACGTGGATCGACCTCATGAAGAAGGACCTCGCGGCCAACCACCCCGACATCGAGGTCGTCGACACCGTCTACGGCAACGACGACGACCAGACGTCGTTCGACAAGACGTCGGCGCTGCTGCAGAAGTACCCGAACCTCAAGGGCATCATCTCGCCCACGACCGTCGGCGTCGCCGCGGCCGCGCGCTACGTGTCCGACTCGGACTTCAAGGGCAAGGTCAAGGTCACCGGTCTCGGCACGCCGAACCAGATGCGTGAGTACGTCAAGAACGGCACCGTGGACGCGTTCGCGCTCTGGAACCCCGAAGATCTCGGCTACCTCGCCGCCTTCGCCGCCAAGGCGCTCGTCGACGGCGACATCACCGGCAAGGAGGGTGACAAGTTCACCGCCGGCAAGCTCGGTGACTACACCGTGGGCAAGGACGCGACCGTCCTCCTGGGCGATCCGTTCGAGTTCAACAAGGACAACATCGGCGACTTCGACTTCTGAGTCGATGTCCCACGCCCGGCCGGCAGCTGCGTGCCGCCGGCCGGGCACCCCCTCACTTCCCCCTCGGCGAAAGGCCACATCGATGCGTCGCGTCTGCTTCCAGCTCCAGGTCAAGCCCGACCGGATCGAGGAGTACAAGCAGCGCCACGCCGCCGTCTGGCCCGACATGCTCCGGGCGCTGGCCGACACCGGCTGGCACAACTACTCGCTCTTCCTGCGCCCCGACGGACTGCTGATCGGCTACTTCGAGACGCCGTCGTTGCAGGACGCGCAGGAGGGCATGGCGCGCACCGAGGTCAACGGACGCTGGCAGGCCGAGATGGCCGAGTTCTTCGTCGACCTGGGCGACGCAGCCCCCGACACGGGCTTCCTGGAGCTCGAGGAGGTCTTCCACCTCGAGGACCAGCTGGACGGTCCCGCTGCCTGACTTCCGCTGCTGGCGGGATGCACGACCTTGTGATTGAATCGATTTAACGCGCAGGCGCCGAGCGGCGCCGCGGAACGAGAGAAGCAGACGATGACGACTTTCAGCGCGATCAGCGCGCAGCTCGCAGGACAGGCCATCGAGGTCCCCTCCTGGGCGTACGGCAACTCCGGCACGCGGTTCAAGGTGTTCGGCTCGGCCGGCACCCCGCGCACGGTGGAGGAGAAGATCGCGGACGCCGCGACAGTCAACCGCTTCACCGGTCTCGCGCCGCTCGTCTCCCTGCACATCCCGTGGGACCTGGTCGACGACTTCGGCGCCCTCCGCCGCTACGCCGAGGACCTCGGCATCGGCCTGGGCACGATCAACTCCAACACGTTCCAGGACGACGACTACAAGCTCGGCGCCCTGACGCACACCGACAAGCGGATCCGCCAGAAGGCGATCGACCACCACCTGGCGTGCATCGACGTCATGGACCAGACCGGCTCGCGCGACCTGAAGATCTGGCTCGCCGAGGGGACCAACTACCCGGGCCAGGGCGACATGCGCGGCCGGCAGGACCGCCTCGCCGAGTCGCTCGCGACCATCTACGATCGCATCGGCGACGACCAGCGCCTCGTGCTGGAGTACAAGTTCTTCGAGCCGGCGTTCTACCACACCGACGTCCCGGACTGGGGCACGTCGTACGTGCAGGTGGCCGCCCTCGGCGAGAAGGCGTTCGTCTGCCTCGACACCGGCCATCACGCGCCGGGGACGAACATCGAGTTCATCGTCGCGCAGCTCCTGCGCCTCGGGAAGCTCGGATCGTTCGACTTCAACAGCCGCTTCTACGCCGACGACGACCTGATCGTGGGAGCGGCGGACCCGTTCCAGCTGTTCCGCATCATGGTTGAGGTCGTCCGCGGCGGCGGCTACGGCCCCGACAGCGACGTCGCCTTCATGCTCGACCAGTGCCACAACATCGAGAAGAAGATCCCGGGCCAGATCCGGTCGGTCCTGAACGTGCAGGAGATGACCGCTCGTGCCCTGATGCTCGACAACGCCGCGCTGCAGCAGGCGCAGGACGAGGGCGACGTGCTGGGCGCGAACGAGATCTTCATGGACGCGTTCTACACCGACGTCCGTGCCGACCTCGCCGCCTGGCGCGAGGAGCAGGGACTGCCGGCGAACCCCATGCGGGCGTACGCCGAGAGCGGTTACCAGGAGCAGATCGAGGCCGAGCGCGTCGGCGGCACCCAGGCCAGCTGGAACTAGGACACAGGACACTCACATGACACTGAACACATCAACGTCCGGCACAGCAGCAGAGCTGATCGCCCGGTCCAACCGACTCGGCAGCGATCCGAGGAACACCAACTACGCGGGAGGCAACACCTCCGCGAAGGGCACCGAGACCGACCCCGTCACCGGCGAGGACGTCGAGCTGCTCTGGGTCAAGGGATCCGGCGGCGACCTCGGCACGCTCAAGGAGCAGGGCCTGGCCGTCCTCCGACTCGACCGCATGCGCGCGCTCGTCGACGTCTACCCGGGCGTCGAGCGCGAGGACGAGATGGTCGCGGCGTTCGACTACTGCCTGCACGGCACGGGTGGCGCCGCGCCGTCCATCGACACCGCGATGCACGGCCTCGTCGACGCCGCGCACGTCGACCACCTGCACCCCGACTCCGGCATCGCGATCGCGACCGCCGCGGACGGCGAGCAGCTGACCGCGACGATCTTCGGCGGGAAGGTCGTGTGGGTGCCGTGGCGCCGTCCCGGCTTCCAGCTCGGGCTCGACATCGCCGAGATCAAGGCCAAGAACCCGGACGCGATCGGCTGCATCCTCGGCGGCCACGGCATCACCGCGTGGGGCGACACGTCCGACGAGGCGGAGAAGAACTCGCTGTGGATCATCGAGACCGCCGCGGCGTACATCGCCGAGCACAGCACGGTCGAGCCGTTCGGTCCCACGCTGGACGGCTACGCGCCGCTGCCCGAGGCCGAGCGTCGCGCGAAGGCGGCTGCGCTCGTCCCGACGATCCGGTCGATCGCCTCGCAGGACAAGCCGATGGTCGGACACTTCGCCGACAGCGACGTCGTCCTGGACTTCCTGGCCTCCTCGGAGCACCCGCGCCTGGCCGCCCTCGGCACCAGCTGCCCGGACCACTTCCTGCGCACCAAGGTCAAGCCCCTCGTGCTCGACCTGCCGTCCGACGCGTCCGTCGAGGACTCGATCGCCCGCCTGCGTGAGCTGCACGTCGCGTACCGCGAGGACTACCAGGCGTACTACGACCGCAACGCGGTCGCGGACAGCCCGGCGATCCGTGGTGCGGACCCGCTCATCGTGCTCGTGCCGGGCGTCGGCATGTTCAGCTTCGGCAAGGACAAGCAGACCGCCCGCGTCGCCGGTGAGTTCTACGTCAACGCGATCAACGTGATGCGTGGCGCTGAGGGCCTGTCGACGTACGCGCCCATCGACGAGTCGGAGAAGTTCCGCATCGAGTACTGGGCGCTCGAGGAGGCCAAGCTCCAGCGCATGCCGGCGCCGAAGCCCCTCGCGACCCGGATCGCCCTGGTGACCGGTGCCGCGTCCGGCATCGGCAAGGCCATCGCCAAGAAGCTCGCCTCGCAGGGTGCGGTCGTCGCGATCGCGGACCTGGACCTGGAGAAGGCACAGGCCGCCGCCGCCGAGATCGGCGGCACGGACGTCGCGATCGGCGTCCAGGCCGACGTGTCCGACGAGGACGCCGTCCAGGCGGCCGTCGACGCGACGCTGCTGGCCTTCGGCGGACTCGACCTCGTCGTCAACAACGCGGGGCTGTCGCTGAGCAAGTCGCTGCTGGACACGACCGTCGCGGACTGGGACCTGCAGCACAACGTGATGGCCAAGGGCTCGTTCCTGGTCTCGCGCAGCGCGGCGAAGGCGCTCATCGAGCAGGGGCTCGGCGGCGACATCGTCTACATCTCCAGCAAGAACTCGGTGTTCGCCGGGCCCAACAACATCGCGTACTCCGCGACCAAGGCCGACCAGGCCCACCAGGTGCGCCTGCTGGCCGCCGAGCTCGGTGGCCACGGCGTCCGGGTCAACGGCATCAACCCCGACGGGGTCGTGCAGGGCTCGGGCATCTTCTCCAGCGGCTGGGGCGCCAACCGCGCCGCCGTGTACGGCGTGGAGGAGAAGGACCTGGGTGCGTTCTACGCCCAGCGCACGCTGCTCAAGCGCGAGGTCCTGCCGGACCACGTCGCGAACGCGGTGTACGCGCTGGTCGGCCCCGACCTGACCCAGACCACCGGTCTGCACATCCCCGTGGACGCCGGCGTCGCCGCCGCGTTCCTCCGATAGGACACCGCATGAGCCCCGTCTCCGTCGCCGCCATCGACCTCGGCGCCTCCAGCGGCCGTGTCATGGTCGGCGACGTGGGGCCGGGGCACCTCGAGCTGCGCGCCGTCGCGCGTTTCGCCAATGAGGTCGTCACCCTCCAGGGCGGCCTTCACTGGGACCCCCTCGAGCTCTACCGGCATGCTCTCAGCGGACTGTGGACAGCCGCGAGCCAGTCACCCGACGGGCTCGGGAGCGTGGCGGTGGACTCGTGGGCGGTCGACTACGCCCTCATGCGGGACGACCGCATGCTGGGCGTGCCGTTCCACTACCGGGACGAGCGGACGACCGCGGGCGTGGAGCGCATCCACGCCCGCGTGTCGCCCGCAGAGCTCTACGCCCGTAACGGCCTGCAGTTCCTGCCGTTCAACACGATCTACCAGCTCGCCGTCGACCCCCTCGTGGCCGACGCCGACCGGATGCTCCTGATCCCCGACCTGGTCGGCTACTGGCTGACCGGGCGCTCGGCGACGGAGCTGACCAACGCCTCGACCACGGGGCTGCTCGACCCGCGCACCGGCGCGTGGGACCTCGACCTCGTCGGGCGCGCTGGCCTCTCGCCCGCGATCCTGACCGACCTCGTCGCCCCGGGCGACACGCTGGGCCCCGTGACCCGAGAGGTGGGGGAGCGCATCGGCGCCCCCGGCCTGGACGTCACGGTGGTCGGCTCGCACGACACCGCGTCCGCCGTCGTCGGCGTGCCCATGCAGACCGACGACGCCGCGTACATCTCCTGCGGCACCTGGGGTCTCGTGGGCGTCGAGCTGGACGCCCCGGTGATGACCGAGGACGCCCGCGCGGCCAACTTCACGAACGAGGGCGGCGTCGACGGCCGTACCCGCTTCCTCACGAACGTCATGGGCACCTGGCTGCTCAGCGAGACCCTGCGCCAGTGGCAGTCCGAGGGCGACAGCGTCGCGCTGCCGGACATCCTGCGTGCGGCCGCCGACGTCACGGACGACGTCCCGGTCTTCGACGTGCAGGACCCCCGTTTCATGCCGCCGGGCGACATGCCGACCCGCATCGCCGACTGGTGCGCCGAGCGCGGTGTGCGTGCTCCCGCCGGGAAGGCCGCCCTGGTCCGCAGCATCGTGGAGAGCCTCGCGCAGGCGTTCGCGGCCGCGCTGGACCAGGCCGAGAAGCTCTCCGGCCGCACGATCCGCGTCGTCCACGTGGTCGGTGGCGGGTCCCTGAACCATCTGTTGTGCCAGGCCACGGCCGACCGCAGCGGGCGTCCGGTGCTCGCCGGCCCGGTCGAGGCGACCGCGCTGGGCAACGTCCTGGTGCAGGCCCGGGCCCTGGGTGCCGTCGGCGGCACCCTCGAGGACATGCGCGCCCTCATCGCCGCGACGCACGACCTCGTCCGCTTCACCCCCCGCAGCTGACCCCCGAGCGGCGCACCCCGGCCCGCGAGTGGCGCAGAAGTGGACGACACGCCGTCCCAAAACCTTCGTTCTGCGCCACTCGCGGTCCTGTTTGCGCCGGTCGGGGTCAGGGGCGGGGGCGGGGGATGAGGCGCTCCAGCTGGGTGACGTGGGCAGGCTCGAGCTCGGCGATCGAGGACGCACCGAGCAGCTTCATGGTGCGGACGATCTCGTCCTCGAGGATCGCGATGGTGCGGTCGACGCCGGCGCGGCCACCGGCCATCAGGCCGTAGAGGTAGGCACGGCCGATCAGCGAGAAGTCGGCGCCGAGCGCAGCGGCGGCCACGATGTCCGCGCCGGACATGATGCCCGTGTCAACGCCGATCTCGAGGTGGGCGCCGACCTCGCGCTTGACCTCGGGCAGCAGGTGGAACGGGATGGGCGCGCGGTCGAGCTGGCGTCCGCCGTGGTTCGACAAGATGATGCCGTCGACGCCCTGGGTCGCGAGCTGCTTGGCGTCCTCGACGTTCTGCACGCCCTTGACGACGATCTTGCCGGGCCAGATCTCCCGGATCACGTCGAGATCGGCGTACGAGATCGTGGGGTCCATCGCGGAGTCCAGCAGCTCGCCGACGGTGCCTCCGGTCGAGCTCAGCGAGGCGAACTCCAGCTTGGGCGTGGTGAGGAAGTCGAACCACCACCACGGACGGACCGCGGCGTTCACGATCGTGCGCAGCGAGATCTGCGGCGGGATGGAGAACCCGTTGCGCTTGTCGCGCAGGCGTGCGCCGGCCACGGGGGTGTCGACGGTGAACTGAAGCGTGTCGAACCCGGCGGCGGCGGCGCGGCGGGTGAGCTCGTAGGAGATCTCCCGGTCGCGCATGACGTACAGCTGGAACCAGTTGCGGCCGTGGGGGTTCGCGGCCTTCACGCCCTCGATCGACGTCGTGCCGAGCGTCGACAGGGTGAAGGGGATGCCGGCGGCGCCTGCCGCGCCCGCGCCGGCGACCTCACCCTCGGTCTGCATGAGGCGGGTGAAGCCGGTCGGCGCGATCGCGAACGGCAGCCGGGACGGTCCGCCGAGGATCGTGGTGGACGTGTCGACGTCCTGCGCGGGGCGCAGCACGCGCGGGCTGAACTCGACGTCCTCGAAGGCCTGGCGCGCGCGAGCCAGCGACAGCTCGCCCTCGGCGGCGCCGTCGGTGTAGTCGAACGCCGCCTTCGGGGTGCGGCGCTGGGCGATGCGCCGCAGGTCGTGGATCGTGAGGGCCGCCTCGAGCCGGCGGCGCTTGGGGCTGAGCACCGGCTTCTTGAACTTGAGCAGGTCGAAGACCTCGTGCGGACGGGGGAACTGGCGCTGCACCATCTGGATCACCTTTCGTGGGTGGCGTCGTAGTGGGCGACCAGGCGGTCGCGGGAGGCAAGGACGTGGGCGCGGGCGAGGCGGCCGGCCGACTCCACGTCGCCGGCGGCGATCGCGTCGAGGATCGACTGGTGGTCGGCAGCGACCTCCTCGGCCGAGCGCAGCCCGTGGGCCTCGACCTGGGCGATGCCCAGCTCGATCTCGCCCATGAGCAGGTCGTGCAACCGGGGGAGGCGCGTCGAGGTCGTGCCGCGCACGAGGGCACGGTGGAAGGCGATGTCGCGCCCGGCGTACGACGCGTCCGCGGAGAGGTCGAGCAGCGCGCGGTTGGCCTCGCGCGCCTCCGCGGGGGCCGCCGAGGCCGCGGCCAGCAGCTCGACAGCGGTGGCCTCGATCGCCGCGCGGGTCACGAACAGGTCGTCGATGTCGTCGCGGCCCAGGCGGCGCACGCGGGCCGCGTGGTGCGGTTCGCGCGTCAGGAGGCCGTCGGCGACCAGCCGGTCGATCGCGATGCGTGCCGTGGGGCGGGCGACGGCGTACGTCGTGGCGACGTGGGCCTCCGTCACGGCGGACGCGGGCTCCAGCTCGCGGCGCAGGATCGCCTCGCGCAGGGCTGCGACGACCGCGTCGGGGCGGACCGCGGCATCGGTCGAGGGCATGGGAGCGACGCTACCAGATTGTCAGACAATCTGTGGTGAGCCGCCGACGGACGGACGTCCTGTCGCTTCTTCGGGCGCGGCCCTGCATGATCGAGTCATGGCATCCCGCACGCTCCACGTCACCGTCCCCGACGCCGGCTGGGCCGACCGCCTCGCCGATCTGCACGACGTCGACCTGACCGTCTGGGACTTCGCGTCCCCGCAGCCCGACCGGCACGTCGACCTGGCGGTCCGCCCGTACACGGTCGCGGCGGCCGGCCTGGAGTCCCTCGACCCCTCGCGGCTGTCGGTCGTCCAGTCACAGGCCCTGGGGTACGACGGCGTCGCCGACACGCTGCCGGCGGGCATCACGTACTGCAACGCGGTGGGGGTCCACGAGGCGTCGACCGCCGAGCTGGCGGTCGCGCTGCTGCTGGCGTCGCAGCGCGAGATCGACCGGTACGTCCGGGAGGCGGGCCAGTGGAACCGCCGGTTCACCGCCAGCCTGATCGACCGGCGCATCCTCCTGCTCGGGCACGGGGGGATCGGCACGGAGCTGGAGAAGCGCCTCGACGGCTTCGACGCCGAGCTCATCCGCGTGGCGACGCACCGGCGCGAGGACGAGCGCGGCGTCATCCACGGCACCGACGAGCTGGAGTCGCTCCTGCCGACGGTCGACGTCGTCGTGCTGGCGGTGCCGCTGACCGAGCAGACCACGCACCTGGTCGACGACGCGTTCTTGTCGGCCCTGCCCGACGGCGCGATCGTCGTCAACGTCTCGCGGGGCAAGGTGGCCGACACCGACGCGATCGTCCGGCAGGGCGGCCGCATCAGGTTCGCCGCCGACGTGACCGATCCCGAGCCGCTGCCGGCGGACCACCCCCTGTGGACCGTGCCGGGCGTCCTGATCTCCCCGCACGTCGGTGGCATGTCCTCGGCCATGCAGCCCCGCATCGACCGGATCGTCCGTGACCAGGTGCAGCGGCTGCTCGACGGCCGTGAGCTCGAGTTCGTCGTCGTCCCCGGCTGAGCAGGCCGGTCAGCCTCGGCGGCGGCGGAGCTCCTCGTTGATCGCCGGCACGACCTCGTGCAGGTCGCCGATCACCGCGTAGTGCGCCTGCGTGACCATCGGGGCGTCGGGATCGGTGTTGATCGCGAGGATCGTCTTGGCGCTCTGGCAGCCGGCCCAGTGCTGGATCGCGCCGCTGATGCCGCACGCGACGTAGAGGTCGGGGGAGATGCGGCTGCCGGTCTGGCCCACCTGCTCGTGGTGCGGCCGCCAGCCCAGGCTCGTCACGACACGGGACACCCCGAGCGCGCCCCCGAGCAGGTCCTTCAGCTCCAGCAGGTCGGTGAACCCGTCGGCGCTGCCCGCCCCGCGGCCCGCACCCACCACGACCTTCGCGCCGGTGAGCGCCGACGTGTCCTCGCCAGCCGCCTTCTCGGTGCGCACCACCCGGGTCAGCAGGTCGGCGTCGGTCAGGGCCGGCTCGTACGTCCGGACGTCGGTGGTGCGACTCTCGGCCGCCGGCACGGGGTCGACCGCGTGGCCTGCGACCGCGACGACCGCGACCTCGCCGTCCAGGCGCATGCGCTCGAACACCCCGCCACCCATGACCTGGCGTGACACGGTGAGCGGGTCGGTGTCCTCCAGGGCGATGACGTTCGCGGCCATCAGGCAGTCCAGGCGGGTCGCGACGTGCGCCAGGACCTCCATCCCGCGTGGGGTGCCCGACCCGACGACGAGCCGGGCCGCTCCGGACGACGCGACGTCCACCACCGCGGCCGCCCAGGCCGCGGCTCCGTACGCCGCGAGGCGCTCGTCGTCGGCGTGGTGCAAGGTCGTGACGCCCTGCTCGCCCAGGTGGGCCAGCACGGCGGCTGTGTCGGGGAGTGGTCCGACGGCGACGGCCTCGAGCTGCGGGTCGCCCATCCGCTCGCCCATCGTGCGGGCGAAGGTGAGCGCCTCGCGGGACGTGAGCGTCACGCCCTGGGGGTCGGTCTCGACGAGGACGAGGATCATGACGACACCACCCCGATGCTGACCAGCATGTCGACGACGGCCTTGGCAGCCTCCGGTCCCTCGCCGAGGACCTCGACGGTGCTCGGCCGTTCGGGTGGCGACGTCAGCCCGAGGCGTCGGGTCGTGGGGGAGACCGTCGTCGAGATCGTCTCGATCGGCAGCTTCTTGGCCTTCATGCGGCCCACGATCGACGGGTAGCGCGGCGCGACGCCGCCCTCCTGGATCGCGACGACGGCGGGGCACGGCAGCTCGTAGATCTCGTCGCCGTCGGGGCCCGAGCCGCGGGCCGTGAGCGTGTCGCCGTCGAGGCTGAGGGTGGAGATGCCGGTGACGACCGGGCGCCCCAGGGCGTACGCCAATCGGACGCCGACCTGGAAGTCGCCGCTGTCGGCGGCGTCGTTGCCGACGAGCACGAGACCGAAGTCCTCGCCCCGGACGACCTCGGCGATCGCCGCGGCGACGTCGGCGGGCCCGAAGGACTCTGAGTCGGCCTCCACGTGGATCGCACGGGTGCACCCGACCGCGATCGCGTCGCGGAGCTGCTCCACCGCGTCGGCGGGGCCGAGGGTCAGGACGGTGGCCGTCCCACCGCTCGCCTCGGCGACCTGGATCGCGATCTCGACCGCCGCCTCCTCGTGCGGGCTGACGGTGTGCCCGACGTGACGGGCGTCGACGGACATCCCGTCCTCGGACAGCAGCACCTGGCTCGAGGTCTCGGGGACGCGCTTGATGCAGACCAGGACGTCGGTCATGTCAGCCCCTGATCCGCTCGTTGGCCGGGTCGAACAGGCCGGTCGCGTCGGCCGAGCCGACGGTCACGGGATAACGCTCCTCCATGTAGTCGACCGCCAGCTGCGTGCCGACCACGGCCTGCTCGGGCGGCAGGTAGGCCATCAGCAGGTGCTGACCGAGGGACGGTGCCGAGCCCGCCGACGTGACGTAGGCGCGGTGGCCGTGGCCGTCGACCAGGGGCTCTCCGTCCCGGGTCACGACCGGCTCGCCGCCGAGCATGTAGCGCTGGACACCGCTCGCCGACGTGTGGTCGTCGACGGTCAACGTGCACATGACCGCGAGCGGGTCCTCCCCGCGCTGCTTGACGTACGCCTCCCGGCCGATGAAGTCGGCGTCCTTGACCTTGGGCCGTTGCATGCCGGCCTCGATGATCGTGCGCTCGCTGTCGAGCTCGGCGCCGTACGCGCGGTAGCCCTTCTCGATACGGCCGGTCGTCCCGTAGACGCCGATGCCGACCGGGACGAGGCCGTGCGGGCCGCCGGCCTCGCTGACCAGGTCCCAGAGCCGGGCGCCGCTCTCCATGGGCACGTACAGCTCCCAGCCGAGCTCACCGACGTACGAGATGCGGGACGCCAGGACCTGGGTCGAGCCGAGCTCGATCCTGCGGCACGTCCCGAAGCCGAACGCGTCGTGGCCGATGTCGCTGTCGGTGAGCGTGCCGAGGATGTCGCGCGCCCGCGGTCCCCACAGGCCGATCGTGGTGAACGCGGAGGTCTGGTCGGTCACCTGGGCCGAGCCGTCGGTCGGCATGTGGTCGCGGAACCACTTGCGGTCGAGGTTGCCGTGCGCGCCGCCGGTGACGACGCGGAAGTGCGACTCGCCCAGCCGCATGATCGTCAGGTCGGCGCGGTACCCGCCCCGTTCGTCGATGACTGGCGTGTAGACGACGCGTCCGGGCGCGACGTCCATCTGGGCGACCGCGATGCGCTGCACGGCGTCGAGCGCACCGGGACCGGTGACGTCGAAGATCGAGAACGCCGACAGGTCGACCAGACCGGCGCGCTCGCGCATCGCGAGGTGCTCGGCGTTGATGATCGGCGACCACCAGCGGGCGTCCCACTCGTGGGCCCGCGGCATGACCGCGTCGCCGTAGTCGCCGAGCAGTGCCTCGTTGGCGGCGTACCAGTGCGGACGCTCCCAGCCGGCCGTCTCGAAGAACATCGCCCCGAGCTCCTGCTGCCGGGCGTGCATCGGGGCGAGGCGGGCCCCGCGGTCGCTCTGCCACTGCTCGGAGGGGTGCACGATCCCGTACGTCTTGTTGAACCCCTCGCTCGTGCGGGCCGCCACGTGCTGCTTGGTCTGCTGGTGGGGGTAGAACCGCGCGATGTCGGACTGGTGGACGTCGATCTCGGGGTTGCCGTCGGTCATCCACTCGGCGACCGCACGGCCGACGCCCGGGCCCTCCTTGATCCAGACCGCGGCGGCCGACCACAGGCCCTTGACCTCGGGCGTCTCGCCGAGGATGGGGCTGCCGTCGGGAGTCAGCGACAGCAGGCCGTTGATCGCGTAGCGGATCTCGACGTCCGGGTTGCCCAGCACCTCGGGCATCAGCTCCAGGGCCTCCTCGAGCTGCTGATCGAAGTCGTCGGCCGTGAACGGCATCTCGGTGGGCGACAGCTTGGACTGCTCGATCGACGGGATCTCGTCGGGATCGTGCAGGATCGCGCGGTGCGCGTACGAGCCGACCTCCATGTCGCCGCCGTGCTGGCGCTCGTAGCAGAACGTGTCCATGTCGCGGACGATCGGGAACGAGATCTCACCGACCGTGCCGGACAGCTGCGGCACGGGACCGACACTGATCATCTGGTGCACCGCGGGGGTCAGCGGGATGTGCGCGCCGGCCATCGCCGCGATGCGGGGGCTCCACACGCCGCACGCGATCACGACCGTCTCGGCCTCGATGTCGCCGCCGGACGTGCGGACGCGGCGGATCCGGCCACCCTCGACGTCCAGGCCCTCGACCTCCACGGTGGGCACGACCTGGAGGGCGCCGAGCTCGAGGGCGCGCTCCCGCATGATGGTGCCGGCCCGCAGGGAGTCGACCACGCCGACGCTCGGGGTGTAGAAGGCGCCGACGATCACCGAGGGGTCGAGGAACGGGACCTTCTCGGCCACCTGCTCGGGCGTGACGATCTCCGACGGGATGCCCCACGCCTTCGCCGAGGACATCCGCCGGCGCAGCTCCTCCATCCGCTCCTCCGTGCGGGCCACCTCGTAGCCGCCGGACTCGGTGAAGACGCCCATCTCCTGGTACTGCCGCACGCTGTCCAGGGTCAGGTCCGTGATCTCCCGGGAGTGGTCCACCGGGAAGATGAAGTTGGAGGCGTGCCCCGTCGACCCGCCCGGGTTCGGCAGCGGGCCCTTGTCGATCTGCACGATGTCGCGCCAGCCGAGCCGGGCCAGGTGGTAGACGAGGCTGTTGCCGACGATGCCGGCGCCGATGACGACGACACGTGCGTGGGAGGGCAGCTCTGCCATGGGGTGATCCCTTCGGTGGTTGCGTAAGACGCAACACGATTCGCAATGCGAGACAACGTGCGTCCATCGTGTGCCTCGAAACTCGGGGGTGTCAAGGGTTTCGGTCCCCCGGACGCACGACACCCCGGGAGCCGGGCTCCCGGGGTGTCGTGATCATGCGTGCGGCGATCTCAGCCGACCCACGCCTTGATCTTGTCGGCGTTGTCGTCGATCCACTTCTGTGCCGCCTCGTCGGGGTCCATCTTGTCCTCGGCGATGTACTTGGCGACCAGGTTCTGGTCGTCGTTCGTCCAGGTGAAGTTCTTCACCACGTCGTACGCAGGACTGCCCGAGTCGGAGAACTTCGTCGCGACGATCTTCTTGAGCTTCGTCTCGGGGTAGTCGCACGCGACCTTGGCGGGGTCGGCGTCGCAGCCCTCGGTCCACTCCGGCAGGTTGACCTTCTTCAGCTCGACCTCCGAGAGGAACCACTGCGGGGCGTAGAAGTAGCCCAGGAGCGGCTTCTTCTGCTTCTCCGCCTGCCGGAACGCGGTGATGAGCGCTGCCTCGCTGCCGGCGTAGACCACCTTGTAGTCCAGCTTCAGGTTCTTGACCAGGGCCTCGTCGTTGGTGACGAAGGACGGGTCGCCGTCGAGCATCTGGCCCTTGTCGCCGGACTCGGAGGTCCGGAACAGGTCGGCGTACTTGTTGAGGTTCTTCCAGTCGGTGATGTCGGGGTACTTCTCGACCATCCACGGCGGGACGTACCAGCCGATCTGGCCCACGTTGCCGTTCGGACCGGCGTCGATCGCGGACTTGTCGCCCTCGATGTACTTCTTCTCCAGGGCCGGGTGGCCCCAGTCCTCGATCACGACGTCGACCGTGCCCTTGCCGAAGCCCTGCCAGGCGACCTCCTCCTTGAGGTCCTTGTACTCCACCTTGCAGCCCAGCTCGTTCTCGATGACCTTGCCGACCACGTGCGCGGAGGCCTCGTACCCGACCCAGGGGTTGATCGCCATGTTGACCGTCTGGTCGCACTTCTCACCCCCGGACGCCTTGTCGTCCTCGATGTCTCCGCCGCCACACGCAGACAGGGTCAGCAGGGCGCTGGCGGCGATGACACCGGCCAGACGCACCCGTCGTGTCGTTGTTCTCATCTGTACTCCTTCATCTGGTGTCGCTCAGCTCCCCGCGAACGGGGATCGGAGAAACCTTCGGTTGCCTGTCCGCGCCCGGCGGGCCGACGTTCCTTGTGCCATCCGGTCGAGCATGATCGCGAGGGCGACGATGGCGATGCCCGCGGCGAGCCCCTTGCCGAACAGCTCGGCCTGGGTGAATCCGGCGTAGACGAGGTAGCCGAGGGCGCCGGCGCCGACGAGGCCGCCGATCACGACCATCGCGAAGACGTAGAGCATCCCCTGGTTGGCGGCGAGCTGGATGCCCTTGCGCGCCATCGGCAGCTGCACCTTGGTGATGATCTGCCAGCGGCTGGAGCCGGCCGACTCGGCGGCCTCGATGACCGTGGGGGAGACGTCACGGATCGCGTCGCAGACGAGCTTGATCGCCACCGGGGAGGCGTAGACGATGCCCGCCACGATCGCGGTGAATCGCGTGGGGTCGAACAGGGCGAGGGCCGGCACGAGGTAGACGAACGGCGGCACGACCTGGGCGGCGTCCAGGACCGGCCGCAGCACCATGTCGACGCCTCTGCTCTGGGCCATCCAGACGCCGAGGACCAGCGCGAGGACCATCGTGAGGATCGTCGCCACCAGCGTCATCGTGAGGGTCACCATGCTGTCCTGCCAAAGGCCCACACCGAGGATCACCCCGATGCACACGATCGTGGTGACGAGCGAGCGCAGGCCGCCGAGGACGTACGACAGCCCGATCAGCACGAGCGCGACGAGCCACCACGGCGACTGGGCGATGAGCTCCTGCAGGGGGTTGAGCAGCCCGTACGTGATGGCGTCCTTGATCGCCCCGGTCACGGACGCCGCGTTGTCGGACAGCCACGTGGACACCGAGTCTGCGCCCTCCGCGAACGGCCGGCCGAGATCGGGCTTGTCGGGGAACGTGGCGAGGTCGAGGTACTGGCGCGAGAGCACGACGCACACGATCGCCACGACGCCGCTCGCGGCGAGGCCGATCCACCGGTTGCGGCGGCTGTGCGCGCTCGGGAGCGCCTCGCTGCGGATGCTGGCCGCGGTCGTGACGCGGTCGAGCATGATCGCCATGATCACGATGCAGAGGCCGGCGGTCGCGGCGCGGCCGACGTCGAGCGACTCCAGCGCCTTGATGACCGGCTTGCCGAGGCCCGGTCCGTCGATGAAGGCGGCGATCGTGGCCATCGAGAGGGCCGCCATGATGGTCTGGTTGACGCCGACGATGATCGTGCGCTTGGCCATGGGCAGCTGCACCTTGCGGAGCATCTGCGACCTGCTGGTGCCGAGCGACTGCATCGCCTCGATCGTCTCCTTCGAGACGCTGCGGATGCCGTGCGCGGAGATGCGGATGACCGGCGGCAGGGCGTAGATCAGGGTCACGATGACGGCGGCCGCGACGCCGATGCTGAAGAACAACGTGATGGGCAGCAGGTACACGAACGACGGCAGCGTCTGCAGCCCGTCGAGGATCGGGGTCAGGACGCTGGTCGCCCGCCTGCTCCGGCCCATCCAGATGCCGACCGGGATGCCGATCACCAGGCAGATCGCCACCGACATGAAGGTGACGATGAGGGTCTCCATGCTGGCGGTCCAGAACCCGAACAGGCCGAACGCCGCGAAGCTGAGGCCGGTCAGGACCGCCATCCGCCACCCGGCGATCGCCAGGGCGATCCACACGGCCACCGCGATGACCCCGAGCCAGCCGATCTCGGGGACCGGGCGTGGCAGGGCCGGCTCGCTGACGAGCTCGGCGAGGAACTGCGCCACGGAGTCGAGCGCATCGCTGATGTGGCCGAGACCCTGCAGGATCGCGCTGGAGTCACGGGCCGACTCCAGCTTGTCGCTGAGGTCGCCCAGCCAGTTCTGGAAGCCGGTGAGGTCCGAGCGGGCGAGCGGCCGGGTGTCCCTGCCGTTGAGGATCGTGGCGGCGATCGCGAAGACGACCAGGATCGCGGCGACGATCGCGGCCTTGCTCGTCTGTCGTTCCTCCGGGGGCGGTGGGGGTGCCTCCAGGCCGGGTTCCTCGGGGGCCAGCGTCGCGGTGCTCACGCCGCGCCTTCCTCTTCCGCCACGATGACGCGCAGGATGTCCTCGTCGGTGACGACACCGAGCAGCTTGCCGTCCTCGACGACCTTGATGGGCTTGTCGGCCTCGAGCACCTGACGAGCGGCGGTCTGGACGACCACGTTCGGGGGCAGCTCCGGTCCGTCGAGGGCCTCCCCGTCGAGCGGCGGCCGCATGACCCACTTGAGCGTCAGGACGTGCGACTTGGGCACCTCGCTGACGAAGTCGCGCACGTAGTCGTCGGCCGGGGCACCGACGACCTCGTCGGGGGTGCCGACCTGCACGACCTCGCCGTCGCGCATGATCAGGATGCGGTCGCCGAGCTTGAGCGCCTCGGACAGGTCGTGGGTGATGAAGACCATCGTCTTCTTGACCTCGTGGTGCAGGCGGATGACCTCGTTCTGCATGTCACGGCGAATCAGCGGGTCGAGGGCCGAGAACGGCTCGTCGAACAAAAGCAGGGACGGGTCCACCGCGAGCGCTCGGCCGAGGCCGACCCGCTGCTGCATGCCGCCGGAGAGCTGGTCGGGGTACGAGGCGGAGTTGCCGGACAGGCCGACCAGGTCGAGCACCTCGCGGGCCTTCGCGTGGCGCTCCTTGCGGCCGACGCCCCGCACCTCGAGGCCGTACGCGATGTTGTCGAGGACGCGTCGGTGGGGGAGCAGGCCGAAGTGCTGGAACACCATCGCGACGTGCTTGCGGCGCAGGTCGCGCAGTGCCGACTCGGACATCGTCAGCACGTCGGTGCCGTCGATCATGACCTCTCCGGCGGTGGGCTCGATCAGCCGCGTGAGACACCGCACGAGGGTCGACTTGCCCGAGCCCGACAGGCCCATGACGACGAAGACCTCTCCGCGCTGGACCTCGAAGCTGACGTCCTTGACCGCTGAGACGCACCCGGTCGTGCGGCGCAGCTCGTCGCGGGACAGCTCGCCCTCGGGGCTGCCGGGGATGCGCGAGGCGCGGGGTCCGAAGACCTTCCACAGGTTCTCCACCTTGACGGCTGGGTCGGTCATGATGACTCCTGCTTCGAGGGGACCGCGTTGCGCGGATCTCCCGGCGGGTAGAGGGGCGAGTCGTCGCGGTACCGGTAGAACGGGACATCGGTCGCGGGAGGCAGCGGTGTGTTGCCGAGGATCAGGTCCGCGGCCTTCTCGGCGAGCATCATGACCGGGGCGTAGATGTTGCCGTTGGTCACGTAGGGCATCGAGGACGCGTCGACCACGCGCAGGCCGTCGACCCCGTGCACCCGCATGGTCAGCGGGTCGAGGACGCTCATGTCGTCGGTGCCCATGCGCGCGGTGCACGAGGGGTGGAGCGCGGTCTCGGCGTCCTTGGCGACCCAGTCCAAGATCTCCTGGTCGGTCTCCACGGCCGGGCCCGGGGAGATCTCGCCGCCGTTGAACGGGTCGAACGCGGGCTGGTTGAGGATCCGGCGGGCGATGCGGACCATCTCGATCCACTCGCGGCGATCGGTCTCGGTCGACAGGTAGTTGAACCGGAGCGCAGGATGCGTGCGGGGATCGGTCGAGGTGATCTTGACCGATCCGCGCACGTCGCTGTACATCGGGCCGATGTGGACCTGGTAGCCGTGCTCGGCGGCCGGCTGCGAGCCGTCGTAGCGGATCGCGATGGGCAGGAAGTGGAACATCAGGTTGGGGTAGTCCACGAGGTCGTTGCTGCGGACGAAGCCCCCGGCCTCGAAGTGGTTCGTCGCGCCGACGCCCCGGCGCAGGAACAGCCACTCCGCGCCGATGCGCGGCTTGTGCCGGTGCTTGAGCCACGGACCGATCGAGACCGGCTGCTTGCTGGCGTACTGGATGTAGACCTCGAGGTGGTCCTGCAGGTTCTCGCCGACGCCGGGCACGTCCGCGACGGGATCGATGCCGAGCTCCGCGAGCTCCGCGGCGTTGCCGATGCCGGACAGCTGGAGGATCTGCGGGGAGTTGATCGCCCCGCCGCACAGGACGACCTCACCGGCGCCGATGCTTCGCCGGAGCCGGCCGCCGCGCAGGTAGTCGACGCCGACGACCCGCGTGCCCTGCATCCGCAGGCCGGTCACGTGGGCGAGGGTCTCGATCCGCAGGTTGGGCCGGTGCTTGACCGGGTGCAGGTACGCCCGCGCGGCGCTCAGCCGCCGGCCCCGGTGGACGTTGCGGTCGAACCGTGCGAACCCCTCCTGCCGGTAGCCGTTGACGTCGTCGGTCGGCGGGTAGCCGGCCTGCTCGGTCGCCTCGAGGAACGCGCCGAAGAGCGGGTTGGTCGCTGGTCCGCGCTCGAGCACCAGCGGGCCGGAGCCGCCGCGCCAGTCGTCCGCGCCGGCGAGACAGCTCTCCATCCGCATGAAGTACGGCAGGCAGGCCGCGTAGCTCCAGGACTCCATGCCCGGATCGGCCGCCCACCGCTCGTAGTCCAGCGGGTTGCCGCGCTGGAAGATCATCCCGTTGATGCTGCTCGACCCGCCGAGGACCTTGCCCCGGGCGTGGAAGACCCGGCGGCCGTCCATGAACGGCTCGGGCTCGGACTCGTACTTCCAGTCGTACAGGCGGTTGCCGATCGGGTAGGGGAGCGCGGCCGGCATGTGGATGAACGGGTCCAGCTTGACGTCGCTGCGCCCGGCCTCGAGCACCAGCACCGTGGTCGAGGGGTCGGCGCTCAGCCGGTTGGCCAGCGCGGACCCCGCGGAGCCGCCGCCGACGATGACGAAGTCGTAGTGGTCGCGCTTCATGAGACGTCCTTGCCGTCGAACCAGGCCTGCGGTGAGGGGTCGATGTTGTGCCAGATGTGCTTGGTCTCGCGGTACTCCTCGAGACCGGCCAGGCCGAGCTCCCGCCCGAAGCCGGACTGCTTGTAGCCGCCCCACTCCGCCTGCGGGACGTACGGGTGGTAGTCGTTGATCCACACCGTCCCCATGCGCAGCCGGCCCGCGACCCGCTCGGCGCGGCCCGCGTTGCTGGTCCACACCGCACCGGCGAGGCCGTAGATGCTGTCGTTGGCCGTGGCCACCGCGTCGTCCTCGTCGGTGAACGTCTCGACGGTGAGCACCGGGCCGAAGGACTCCTCGCGCACGACGCTCATGCCCGCGTGGCAGGAGCCGAGGATCGTGGGCAGGTAGTAGAACCCGCCGTCGTACTGCGTGCCCTGCGGCCGGGCACCGCCGGTCAGCAGCTCGGCGCCCTCGGCCAGGCCGGCCGCGACGTACGCCTCGATCTTGTCGCGGTGGGCCGCGCTGATGAGCGGTCCGGTCTCGGCGTCGTCGTCGAACGGCCCGCCGATGCGGATGCGCTCGGCCCGTCGGACCAGCTCGGCCACGAACTCGTCGTGGATCGTGTCCTGCACGAGCAGCCGCGCGCCGGCCGAGCAGACCTGACCCGAGTGCAGGAACACCGCGGTGAGCGCGAGGTCGAGCGCGGTCTCGCGGTCGGCGTCGGCGAAGACGATGTTGGGGTTCTTGCCGCCCAGCTCGAGGGCGAGCTTCTTCACCGTCGGGGCCGCCGACGCCATGATGCTGCGTCCCGTGACGAGTCCGCCGGTGAACGACACCAGGTCGACATCGGGGTGCTCGGTCAGGGTCGGGCCGACGTCCGGGCCCGCGCCGAGGACGAGGTTCGCGACGCCTGCGGGGAGACCGGCCTCCTCCAGCGCCTGCATGAGCCAGATCGAGGACGACGGGGTGAGCTCGCTGGGCTTGAGCACGAACGTGTTGCCCGCCGCGAGGGCCGGGGCGACCTTCCACGCGGTCTGGAGCAGGGGGTAGTTCCACGGCGAGATGAGCGAGCAGACCCCGACGGGCTCGTGGACGACCCGGCTGACCACATCGGCGCGACCTGCGTCGACCACGCGACCGCTCTCGGCGCCGGCGAGGCCGGCGAAGTGCCGGAAGACCGCGGTGATGTCGTCGACGTCGTAGCGCGACTCGACGACCCGCTTGCCGGTGTCGAGCGACTCCAGCCGCGCGACGGTCTCCTTGTCCCGCTCGAGCAGGTCCGCGACCCGGTGCAGCAGCGCGGCACGCTCGAGGGACGACGTCGCGGGCCAGGGGCCCTGGTCGAACGCCCGGCGGGCCGCGGCGATCGCCATCTTCGAGTCCTCGGGTCCGCCCTCGGGGACGGTGGCGACCAGGCTGCCGTCGGCCGGGCAGCGGATCTCGCGGGTCCTCCGGGACGCTGCCTCGCGCCACGTCCCATCGACGAACAGTCCGGTCACCGCGGCTCCTCGCTATCGTGCGCCCAACAGCTGGGGAGGTGCACGAGGAGGATGCGTGTTGCTTATCGTGCAACAAGTGCCAGGCTACGCAACAACCTTGGCGCCAGTGCCGCGTTACGTCAAGCGTTTTCGGGAACCCGGCCGCCGTGACCGTCCCGCCAGCCCAGGCGTTCGGAGACCTCCTGGGCGGTCCCGACGACCGACCGCACGACGTCGGCGAGACGTTCCTCGTCGAAGCGGAACGTCGGCCCCGAGACCGACAGCGAGGCGATCACGTCGCCGTGCGCGTTGTGCAGGGGTGCCGCGACAGCGGTCAGGCCGTGCTCCAGCTCGTCGACCGCGACGGCGTGACCGGCCCGGCGCACGGCGTCGACGTCGACCAGGAGCGCCTTGATCGTGGTGACAGTCGTGGGGGTGTACGGACGCAGGGGAGTGCCGACGGCGGCGGTGATCTCGGCCGGGTCGAGGCCCGACAGGAGCACCTTGCCGTTGGCGGTCGCGTGCAGCGGGATGCGCTGGCCGACCCAGTTGTGGGGCTGCAGCGACGAGCTGCCGGCGATCTGATCCAGGTAGAGCGCCGCCCCCTCGGACAGGACCGCGATGTTGACCGTCTCGCGGGTCGAGGCGGCCAGCGCCCGGGCGAGCGGGCGGGCCTCCTGCACGACGTCGAGCCGTGCCGTGGTGGCGCCGGCGAGCCGCAGGATGCCGACCCCGAGGCGGTACTTGCCGCGATCGGCATTCTGCTCCACCAGACCGCGGCGCTCGAGGGTCGCGATCAGGCGGAACGCGGTGGACTTGTGCACGTCCAGCTGGGCGGCGATCTCCGTGACCCCGGACTCGCCGTCCTGGGCGAGGATCTCCAGGATGGAGAGCGCCCGATCGACGGACTGGACCGCGCTGGTGACGGCCTTCGTCCCCTCGGGACGAGCCACCTCGTTGCTCATGTCGTGACCTTATTGCACGATCAGCAACAGTGGCGAGCGGCTCCGTGGCGTCAGCGCGGGAAGACCACGACCCGGGAACCGTCCAGCAGCAGCCGCTGCTCGGTGTGCCACTGGACGGCCGTCGCGAGCACCTGCGCCTCCACGTCGCGGCCGGCCTGCACCATCTCGTCGGGCGTCATCCGGTGGTTGACCCGGGTCACGCCCTGCTCGATGATCGGCCCCTCGTCGAGGTCCGGGGTCACGTAGTGCGCGGTGGCGCCGATCAGCTTGACCCCGCGGTCGTGCGCCTGGTGGTACGGCTTGGCGCCCTTGAAGCTCGGCAGGAACGAGTGGTGGATGTTGATGACCTGCCCCCGCAGGCGCTGGCAGGTGGTGTCCGACAGCACCTGCATGTAGCGCGCGAGAACCACCAGGTCGATCTCGAGCTCGTCGACCAGCTCGAGCAGCCGCGCCTCGGCCTCGTCCCGGGTGTCCGGCGTGACCGGCACGTGGTGGAACGGGACGTCGTACGAGTCGGCGAGCCGCTCGAAGTCGCGGTGGTTGGACACCACCGCCGGGACGACGATGTTGAGCGCACCCGTGCTCTGCCGGAACAGCAGGTCGTTGAGGCAGTGGCCGAACCGGGAGACGAGCACGAGCGTGCGGTACGGGGCGACCGCCGAGAACAGGTGCCACGTCATGCCGAGCTCGTCGGCGACCGGGGCGAAGGACTCCCGGAGCTGCTCGAGGGTCACCTCGGCCGCCTCGAAGTGCACGCGCATGAAGAACTGGTGCCCGAGCCTGTCGTCGAACTGCTGCGAGTCCACGATGTTGCCCTCGACCTGCATGAGCCAGGACGACACTGCGAACACGAGACCCGGACGGTCGGCGCAGGACAGCGTCAGCAGGTACGTCGGGGGACGCCCCTCGTCGGCCGCCATCGTCAGTCGCCGAGCTCGGCGCGGCGGCGGATGACGTAGCGCTCCAGCTCCTCGCGGATGCCGTCGTCCATCGGCGGCGGCTCGTACTCCTCCAGCCGCTTGCGGTAGATGACCGACGCCCGCTCGTTGGTGTCGAGCGAGCCGTTGCGGGTCCACTTGTCGAAGTTGTCCGAGCTGGACAGGAACGGGCGGTGGAAGCACGTGCGGAAGCGCTCCATCGTGTGCATCGCGCCGAGGAAGTGCCCGCCGTGGCCCACCTCGACGTGCGCGTCGAACGCGAGCGACGCCTCGTCGATCTCCAGGGGGGTGAACTCGGCCCGCAGCATCTGCAGGAGCTCGACGTCCATCACGAACTTCTCGTAGCCGGCGACGAGCCCGCCCTCGAGCCACCCGGCCGAGTGCATGACCCAGTTGGCGCCCGCCAGGAACGTCGGCATCAACGTCATGAGCGACTCGTAGCCGGCCTGCGCATCGGCCTGGTGGGCCGAGGTCAGGCCGCCGCCGGAGCGGAACGGCAGCCCGAACCGGCGGGCGATCTGGCCCGTGCACAGCAGGCCGATGCCGGACTCCGGGGTGCCGAAGCACGGCGAGCCCGACTGCATGTCGATGTTGGACAGGAACGAGCCGAAGATCACCGGCGTGCCGGGCCGGATGAGCTGCGCCAGCGCGATGCCGGACAGCGCCTCGACGATCTGCTGCACGAGGGCGGCCGGGATCGTGACGGGTGACATCGCGCCCATCAGGATGAACGGGGTCAGGACGACAGGCTGCCCGGCCTTGGCGTACTCCAGCAACGACTCGAGCATGCGGTCGTCCCAGCGCAGCGGGGAGTTGCAGTTGATCAGGGAGATCGAGACCGGCGTCTCCTCGATGGCCTCCCGGCCGCCGAACAGGATCTCGCCCATCGCGATCGTGTCGCGGGCGTTGACCCCCGACACCACGTTGCCCATGTAGACCTTGTCGGTCAGCGTCTGCAGGGCGAGCAGCATGTCGAGGTGCCGCGAGTCGAGCGGCGTGTCGTACGGCTCGCAGATGATGCCGCCCGCGGAGTCGAGCTCGTCGTAGCCCTGGGCGAGCTTGGTGAAGTTGCGGAAGTCGTCCATCATCGCGTCCCGCCGGACCGCTCCCTCGCGGACGAACGGCGGCCCGTAGACGCCGCTGAACGCCATGAAGTCGCCGCCGATGTGCACGTTGTTGGCGGGGTTGCGGGCCTGGACGTCGAACTCGCGCGGGGCCTTGGCGACCTGGGCGAGCACGAACTCGGGGTCCAGGAAGACCGTGTTGTCGACCACCTTCTGGCCGGCCTGGCGGAACAGCTCGAGGGCGTCGTCGTGCATGAACTCGACGCCGACCTCGGTCATCAGGCGGCGCCACGCGGTCTCCAGGGACGCCATCGCGTCCTCGGACAGGATCTCGTAGCGCGGCATCGTGTTCTTGAACATCGGACCTCCAAGGACGGAGCGGGGCCTGGGGGAAATCTCCTGCACCGTTGTGCTTGACCCCTGCGATTCGGGATCCTACCCTCATGTTGTGGGAATGTGGTTCCACAATATGGAACAAATCTGGTGAATGTGAAGAGCGCATCCGCAGGAGGTTCCCGGCGAAAGGTCGCACCCCGATGAGCAACGGCACGCAGTCCCTCGACCGAGCGGCCGAGCTGTTGTCGCTCGTGGTCCGCGCCGAGGAGCCGATCACCTACACCTCGATCGTGGAGCAGACCGGGCTGGCCAGGTCGACGGCTTCGCGCCTGCTGCAGAGCCTCGAGCGCAACGGCCTGCTCGAGCGCGACCCCGACGGAGCCTTTCGCGGTGGGGCCCTGTTCGAGCACTACGCGCGCCGGTTCGACCGCGTCGAAGCACTGGTGGCGACCGCGCAGCCCACGCTCGACCGGATCGCCGAGGCGACCGGCGAGACCGTCAACCTCGCCGTGGCGCGTGGCGGCACCGTCGTCCAGGTTGCCCAGGTGGACTCGACCTACATGCTCGGCGCGATGAACTGGGTGGGCATCGACGTGCCCCCGCACTGCTCGTCCCTCGGCAAGGTCATGCATGCGTTCGGCGCTCTGCCACTGCCCAAGGGCGAGCTGGTGCGCCGGTCGCCGGCGACCATCACGGACCTCGACGCGTACCGCGAGGAGCTGGACGCCGTGCGCGGCAGGGGGTTCGCGATCACCCGCGGCGAGCTGGAGCAGGGGCTCGACGGCGTCGCCGCCCCCGTCCGCGGTGACGACCAGCGGGTCGTCGCGGCCGTCGGCGTGTCCGGGCCGGCCTTCCGGCTCGAGGACTCCCACAAGAGCATCGGTGACCTGCTGGTGACCGAGTCCCAACGGCTGACCGGGCTGCTCGCCCGGCACGCACGAAAGGTTTCTCCGTCATGACACCACAAGAAGTGCTGCAAGGGCTGTACGACGAGACGCTGGTCGGCAACGCCCCGCGCGTGCTCGAGCTGACGAACCTCGGGATCGAGATGGACATGGGGCCCGAGACCCTGCTGTTCGACGCCCTCATCCCGTCGCTCGAGGAGGTCGGCGCCCGGTTCGAGCGCGGTGACTTCTTCGTCCCCGAGATGCTGATCGCCGGACGCGCGATGAGCGGTGCGCTCGACGTGCTGCGTCCCCTGCTGGCCGAGACCGGCGCCGAGACCGTCGGCACGTTCCTGATGGGCACGGTCAAGGGCGACGTGCACGACATCGGCAAGAACCTCGTCAACATCATGCTCGAGGGTGCGGGCTTCCACGTGATCGACCTGGGCGTGCAGGTGCCGCCGGAGAAGTTCATCGACGCGATCAACGAGCACCACCCCGACATCGTCGGGATGTCGGCGTTCCTCACCACGACGATGCCGATGTTCAAGGCCAACATCAACGCGCTCGAGAAGGCCGGCATGCGCGACCAGGTCATCGTGATGGTCGGCGGTGCCCCGGTGACCCAGGAGTACGCCGACGCGGTGGGTGCCGACGCCTACGCACCCGACGCGTCCGCCACGGTCAAGAAGGCCAAGGCACTGATCGCCGAGCGCCGCGCGTCCGTCGCGGTCTGACCCCTCAACCCCAGCCAGGAGCCGCCCCGTGCACACCGTCATCCGATCGGCCAGCCAGGAGGTCGTGCTCGGTCACGACCAGAAGTTCTGCATCATCGGCGAGCGCATCAACCCGACGGGTCGACGCATCTTCCAGGAGCAGCTGCGCGCCGGCGACCTGTCGGCGATCGAGCGTGACGTCGCGGCCCAGGTGGCCGGCGGCGCGATGGTGCTCGACGTCAACATGGGCGTCCCGCTGACCGACGAGGCCGACCTCCTGGGGCGGGCGATCAGGCTGGTCCAGAGCACGTGCGACCTGCCGATCTGCATCGACTCCTCGGTGGTCGAGGCGCTCGAGGTGGGGCTCCAGGCGTACGAGGGCCGGGCGCTGGTCAACTCGATCACCGCCGAGGACGACCGGATGGCGGCGATCCTCCCGCTGGTCAAGAAGTACGACGCCGCGGTGATCGCGCTGCCCAACGACCACGACGAGATCCCGATGGAGCCGGAGAAGCGGATCGAGCTGGTCGAGAAGATCGTCCGCGTCGCGACGACCGAGTACGGCATCGCGCTGGAGGACATCGTCATCGACCCGCTCGCGATGCCGATCGGCGCCGACCCGCAGGTGGGACGCTCGTTCTTCAACACGGTCTCGATGATCCGGGAGCGGTGGGGCCTCAACACGACGTGCGGGGCGGGCAACAACTCGTTCGGCATGCCCGGTCGCGACGACCTGGGTGCCTCGTTCCTGCCGATGGCGATCGCGTCGGGCCTGACGTCGGCGATCATGGACGCCCGCAGCCCCCGCATGGTCCGCGCGGTCAAGGCCGCCGACGTGGTGATGGGCAACGACGAGTGGGGCATGGCCTGGATCTCCGAGCACCGGGCGGCACAGGCTGCCGAGAAGGCGGCCCAGGAGGCGGCGAGCGCCTGATGACCCAGCAGCCGCGCCGTTCCCGGGCGATCCACGTCGACGAGGACGCCGAGCAGGAGGCCCATCCCGAGTGGGACGGGACGGGCCGCCTGCGGCTGCGGTTCACCCCCGCCGACCGGGAGGTGCGCGTCCCGCCGGCGGTGTCGGTGTTCGACGCGGCCAGCTGGAACGGCATCGCGGTGGACTCGACCTGCGGGGGTCACGGCACGTGCAAGAAGTGCAAGGTCAAGATCCTCGACGGCACGGTGCCGGTGTCGCCCATGGACCAGCGGGCGTTCGGGCCCGACCAGCTGGCGGACGGCTGGCGGCTGGCGTGCCTGGCGGCGGTGCACACGGACCTGGCGATCGAGATCCCGCCGCTCACGACCCGGCCCAAGGCCGCGACGGTCGGGGTGGGCCGGCAGGTCATCCTGCGTCCCGCGATCCAGAAGCGGTACGTCGAGCTGGCCGAACCCACGCTGTCCGACCAGGTTCCGGACGTCGACCGGTTGCTCGCCGCGATCGACGACCTCGAGCCGACGGTCAGCCTGCACGCGCTGCGCCGCATCCCATCTGTCCTCCGCGCAGCCGACTGGAAGGTCACCGCGGTCGTCGTCGGCGACCAGCTGATCGACGTGGAGCCGGGCGACACGTCCGCGACGCACCACGCGCTGGCGTTCGACCTCGGCACCACGACCGTCGTCGCGACGCTCCTCGACACCGCGACCGGCACGCCCGTCGCGGTCGCGTCGATGCTCAACAAGCAGCAGCCGTTCGGCGGTGACGTCATCACCCGCATCAGCGCGACGATGATGGACCCCGACGTCCTCCCGCGCCTCACCGAGCTGGCGAAGGACACGCTCGCCGAGCTCACCGAGAACGTCTGCACCGAGGCCGGCATCGACCGGGCCCAGGTCTACGAGATCGCGCTCGCCGGCAACGCGACGATGGTCTCGCTGCTGCTGGGCATCGATCCCGAGCCGATCGGCGTCGCCCCGTTCATCCTGAGCTCGCGCAGCACGCCGACCGTCGCGGCGGCCGACCTCGGCGTCGCGATCCACCCCGCGGCACCCGCGTACGTGCTGCCGTCGCTCGGTGCGTACGTGGGCGGTGACATCGTCGCGGGCACCCTGGCGTCCGGCATGGACCGCGACAAGCGTCTGCGCCTGTTCATCGACGTCGGCACCAACTGCGAGATCGTCCTCGGCGACGGGGAACGGCTGCTGTCCACCGCCGCCCCGGCCGGCCCGGCGTTCGAGGGCGGCCAGATCCGCTGCGGCATGCGTGCGGCTGACGGCGCGATCGAGGTCGTCACCCTGAGCGACGACGACGTCGCGCTGCAGGTCATCGGTGACGTCGAGCCCAAGGGCCTGTGCGGGTCAGGACTGGTCGACGCGGTGTCCGAGCTCGTGCGCGTCGGTCTGCTGGACAGCTCGGGACGCCTGATCAGCCAGGACGCCGCCCGCGAGCTGCTGCCCAAGCTGGCCGGGCGACTGCTGCAGATCGGCCAGGAACGCGTCTTCGTCCTGCACTGGGCCGGCGCGGAGGGTGACGTCTCGGAGTCGACGTACATCTCCCAGCGCGACGTCCGCGAGCTGCAGTTCGCCAAGGCGGCCATCTCCACCGGCTGGACGCTCCTGCTGGAGGAGATGGGGGTCAACGCGGCGGACGTGCAGCAGGTCCTGCTCGCGGGGTCCTTCGGGTCCTATCTCTCACCTGCCAGCGCGATCCGGATCGGTCTCGTGCCCTCGCTCCCGGTCCTGCGCATCGTCAGCGCCGGCAACGTGGCCGGGGAGGGCGCCAAGATGACGCTGCTCAGCCAGGCCGAGCGCGCCGGCGCCGATGCGCTGCTGAAGGAGGTGTCGTATGTCGAGCTCTCGGACCGACCGGACTTCAACGACCGGTTCGTCGACCTCCTCGCCTTCCCCTAGTCGGGCCTCCGGCAGGACCGCCGTCATCGCGTGCGGCGCCATCGCGCAGCCCGTCGCCGAGCTCGTCGCGACGCACGTGTGGCCGGTCGACGTCCACCCGCTGCCGCCGTTGCTGCACAACGCGCCACACCTGATCGCGGCCGAGGTCGAGGAGCTCCTGCTCGCGCTGCGACCGGCGTACGGGACCGTCGCGATCGCCTACGCCGACTGCGGGACGTACGGGGAGCTCGACGCGGTCTGCGAGCGTCACGGCGTCCGGCGCCTGGCCGGGCTGCACTGCTACGACGTGTTCGGCGGGACCGACCGGGTGCGTGCGATGTTCGAGCAGCAGCCCGGCACGTACGTGCTGACGGACTTCCTGGTGCGGTCGTTCCGTCGCACCGTCGTGCGTGAGCTGGGCCTCGACCGGCACCCCGAGCTGCGCGACGACTACTTCCAGCACTACACGCGGGTCGTCTGGCTCGCGCAGGAGCCCGACGACGAGCTGCGTGCCCTGGCCGCGGACGCCGCCGAGCAGCTTGGCCTGCCGCTGACCGAGGTCGACGCCGGGCTGGGTGGTCTGGACCGGTCGATGCGGGCCCTGCTCGGCGTCTAGGCCGAGTGCGCGGTCGCGCCGAGCCGGGCCAGCAGCTCCTGGCGCCACGCCTCGGTCTCGGCGACCTGGTTGAACGTGAACAGGTGCAGCCCCTCGACGTGGGACGCGGGCTCCTGCGTCGTCGGTGCGATGCGCTCGAGGAACTTCTCGGGGCTGAAACCGCCCGGCATCGCGATCCGGGCGAACACCGACTTGTTCTTGGCCAGGAAGCGGGTCGACTCGCTGACGCCGATCTTGGTGGCCATCGCCAGCAGCTTCGTGCGCTCGACAGGTCCCGGCATCCCGATCAGCAGTGGCATGACGGCGCCGCGGGAGCGCACGCGCTGCACCCAGGTACGGACGACCTGGGGGTCGAAGCACAGGTTGCTCACCAAGGTGGTGGCGTGGTGCCGCTTGTCCCACATCGCCTGCACGGTGACGTCGTCGGCGATCGTCGGGTGCGACTCGGGATAGCCGGTCACCCCGACGTGATGGAACGGGCTGCCCATCGCGGTCAGGTCCTGCAGCAGGTCGAGCGATCCCGCGTAGTCGCCGGCCGGGTCGGCGTCGCCGGCCGGGACGAAGACGCTGTCGATGCCGATCGCGCGGAGGCGGTCCACGATCTCGGTGAGCTCGGCGCGACCGCTGATCATCCGCGCCGCGAGGTGTGGGACGGCCTGGTAGCCGTGGCCGACGAGCCGCTCGGCCAGGTCCAGCGTCGCATCCATGCCCTTGCCGGGGGAGGCCGTGACGGTCAGGGTGTGCCCGCGCGGGAGGGACTCGAGGATCTTGTCCTCGATGGACGCCGTGGGCAGGACCTCGTAGCGAGAGCTCTCGAGCAGCCTGCGCAGCTCGCGTGCCGTGGATTTGTTGCGCATGAGGCAACTCATTTCGTGATACGCACCGGAACTCCAGCGTATCCCGGGTGGGCGGGGCGCGGAAGGGTTCCGGCAGGGCGAACCGCGGCCGCCGCTAGGCTGGCGACCGGCTCCCGTAGCCCAACTGGCAGAGGCAGATGGCTTAAACCCGTCACAGTGTGGGTTCGAATCCCACCGGGAGCACCGTGCGCGGGCCGGCGATCAGGCGAGCAGGTCCGGCCGCAGCCCGTTCTCGACGATGTCTCCGGCCACGAGGTGGAGCTTGCGGTTGCGAGCCTGGGACAGGCGGACGAGCGCGGCGAACGCCTGGTCGGCCGTGATCCCGAGCCGCTGCATGAGCATGCCCTCGGCCTGTCCGATGATCGTCCGGGTGACGAGGGCGGACTCCAGTGCCTGCTGCTCCTGGGCGCCGGCGACCGCCATGGCGACGTGGGAGGCCAACACCTGGGCGGTCGCGCGCTGGACGGGGGTGAACGCACCCGGGGTCCGCGAGTAGAGGCTGAGGCTGCCGATCTCGCGGGGCCCGACGAACAGCTGCAGGGCCAGGACGCTCCGGATGCCGAGGCCGTCCGCGGCCTGCTTGGACCACTGCGGCCACCTGTCGTCGACCAGCAGGTCGTCGGCGTGGACGGTCTCGTGCTCGCCGATGCTCTGCCGGCTCGGTCCCTCGCCGACCTCCTGCTGGAGCAGGTCCGCACGGGACGCCGTGTCGTCGGTCGGCGCGACCGTCTGGATGCGCCGCCCCTTCCTCACCAGCGTGATGCCGGCATGGTCACAGCCCTCGACCACGGCCACGGCGGTCGCGGTCGCGCTCTCGTAGGTGGCGGTGGGGCCCGGCTCGGTGGTGAGCTCCCGAGCGATGCGGGAGAATGGGTCCCCGGCCGGATCGTTGAACATGTTCTGATTCTCACCAACGATCCGCTGCTGCGCCACACGGATTTGCACGTCCTCAACGGGGTAGAGGACGTGCAGGGCCCTGACACCGCGCCGCGGTCGGTTCATGTCCCGAGGCGCCGCCGGGTTCAGCACATGAGACGGCGGCGCCGCCCTCTTTCTCGACCAGCCCGTCTGGTCGCCGACACAAGGAGCACAGCCATGGAGACACGCACACTCGGCCGCACGGGACGGGACGTCTCGGTCGTCGGGCTCGGCACCTGGCAGCTGGGCGCCGACTGGGGAGACGTCGACCACGACGAGGCGCTCGCGGTCCTCGACGGAGCGGTCGGGAGCGGGGTCACCTTCTTCGACACCGCGGACGTGTACGGCGACGGGCGCAGCGAGCAGCTCATCGGGGAGTACCTGCGCTCGCAGGCCGCAGCGGACATCTTCGTGGCCACGAAGATGGGTCGTCGCGCCGAGCAGGACCCGAAGAACTTCACGCTGGACGCGTTCCGGGCCTGGACCGAGCGCTCACGTCGCAACCTCGGCGTCGACACCCTCGATCTCGTGCAGCTGCACTGCCCGCCCAGCGCGGTGTTCTCCGACGACCAGGTCTTCGACGACCTGGACACGCTGGTCGCGGAGAACGTCATCGCGGCGTACGGCGTGAGCGTGGAGACCGTGGAGGAGGCACTCATCGCGATCCGCCGCCCACATGTGGCCTCGGTCCAGATCATCTTCAACGCGTTCCGGCTCAAGCCGCTGGACGAGGTGCTGCCCGCTGCGCGCGCCGCTGGTGTCGGGATCATCGCCCGCGTGCCGCTGGCGTCCGGCCTGCTGTCGGGGCGCTACACGGCCGACACCACCTTCGCCGCCGACGACCATCGCACGTACAACCGCACGGGCGACGCGTTCGACGTCGGCGAGACGTTCTCCGGTGTCGACTTCGAGACGGGCGTGAAGGCGGCCCGCGAGTTCGCGGACCTCGTGCCCGAGGGGGTCGAGCCGGCCCAGGCGGCCATCGCGTGGATCCTCGCCCAGGACGGCGTGACGGCAGCCATCCCCGGTGCCCGCAACGTCCAGCAGGCGCGCGGCAACGCCGCGGCGGCCGGGGTCGTGCTGCCGGCCGACTTCGACGCCGGCGTCCGTGACATCTACGACCGCCTGCTGCGCGACGCGGTGCACCCGCGCTGGTAGGTCAGGAGTCGGCGGCGGCGAGCACGAAGTCGACGAGGGACGCGGCGAGCTCGTCGATGCCGTCGGCGTCCATCACCGCCGGCGCCACCAGTGCGTGCATGAGCGCTCCGCCGAGCAGGGTGTCCAGCAGCAGCGTGACCGAGGTGCCGGGCCGCAGCTCGCCGCGGTCGATCCCGCGCCGCACCGTCGAGCGGGCCGCGTGCACCTGCGACGCCCGCCAGGTGTCCCAGGTCTCGCGCAGCTCGGGCGTCATGGACGCCTCGGTCGCCATGCGGAACGCGGCCGCCTTGAGGTCGCCGAAGTAGTAGCGCATGTGGTGGGTGACGATCTCGCGCAGGTCGCCGGGCAGCGAGCCGGTGTCGACGTCCTCGACCGTGACCAGCGTCGTGACGAGGGAGTCGATCAGCAGGGTCCTCCGGTCGGGCCAGCGCAGGTAGATCGACGCCTTGCCGACGCCGGCCTCGCGGGCCACCGCGTCGATGCTGAAGCCCGACCAGCCGTGGCGGCCGTAGACCCGGCACGCCGCGTGACGGACCCGCTGCCCCATCGCGGGATCGCGGGGACGACCCGGGCTCCGTGTTGTGATGGTCGTCACCTCCTTGATTACTGAACGACAATCGTCAGTATCATCATCGCATGAACGCACCCCTGGATCCGCGAACTCCGATTCTCGTCGGGGTGGGTCAGCACGCCGAACGAGTCGACGAGCCCGACTACCGAGGGCTCTCCGCGGTCGGGCTGGCCGCCGAGGCGGCACGCAACGCCCTGGCCGATGCGGGCAGCGCGGACCTCGCGGCGTCGATCGACACCCTCGCGGCGATCCGTCAGTTCGAGATCTCGACCCCCATCGGCTTCGCGCCGCTCGGCCGCTCCACCAACGTGGCGCGCTCGATCGCGAACGAGATCGGGGCCGATCCGGGGCGCGCGATCCTCGAGGTCGCGGGAGGCCAGGGCCCGCAGCACCTGGTGTCCGAGCTGGGCGACACGATCGCCCGCGGTGACGCGGACGTGGTGCTGCTCGTGGGCTCCGAGGCGATCTCGACGGCCCGCCACCTCGCCCACGCCGAGGACAAGCCGGACTTCAGCGACGACCCCGGGGGCTCGGTCGAGGACCGCGGCTACGGCCTGCGCGGCGTCGTCACGGTCTCGCAGGTCCGGCACGGGCTGACGGACACCCCGAGCCAGTACGCGCTGCTCGAGCACGCGCGCCGCGCCCGGCTCAAGGTCGACCGCGAGACGTACGCCCGGTCGATGGGTGAGCTGTTCGCACCGTTCACGCGGGTCGCCGCCGCGAACCCCCTCTCGGCCGCCCCGACCGAGCGTTCCGCGGAGGAGCTCGTCACCGTCACCGAGCGCAACCGCATGGTCGCCGACCCCTACCCGAAGTTCGTGGTCGCTCGCGACCAGGTCAACCAGGCCGCTGCGGTGCTGATGATGTCGGTCGAGGCCGCGCGCCGCCTGGGCGTCCCGGAGGACCGCTGGGTGTTCGTCCACGGCCACGCCGACACCGCGGAGCGCTCGATCATCGATCGTCCTGATCTCGGCGCCAGCCCGGCCGCCGTGCTGGCCGTGACGCACGCGCTCGCCGTCGCCGGCATCGGCGTCGACGACCTCGCGCACCTGGACCTGTACAGCTGCTACCCGATCGCGGTCTCGGCCGTCTGCGACGGTGTCGGTCTCGCGGCCGACGACCCGCGCGGCCTCTCGGTCACCGGCGGGCTGCCGTTCTTCGGGGGAGCGGGCAACAACTACTCGATGCACGCGATCGCCGAGATCGTCGCCCGGGTTCGCGCGACCCCCGGCGCGTACGGGATGGTCGCCGCCAACGGCGGCATCCTGTCCAAGTACTCGGTGGGCGTGTACGCGACCACCCCGCGTCCGTGGACGGTCGTCGACAACGACGCGCTGCAGGAGGAGCTGGACGCCGAGCCGCCCGCCCCCACGACGTCGACGCCCAGCGGCTGGGCCACGATCGAGACGTACACCGTCAAGCACGAGCGCAGCGGACCCACGGGCATCGTCGTGGGCCGGCTCGAGTCCGACGGCAGCCGGTTCCTCGCCACGACGGTCAGGGGCGACCAGGACGTCGTCGACCTCCTGATGGGCGACGCGGAACCCCTCGGCTCGCGCGTCTTCGTCCGCTCGTTCGGCTACGGCAACCGGGTCACCCTGACCCGTGACCGGGCCGACGAGCTCCTCCCCGTGCCCCGCGTGGGCCTGCGCGACGACTACGAGCACGTCGCCGTGCGCCGCGACGAGCACGTCCTGGAGGTCACGATCGACCGACCCGACGTGCGCAACGCGCTGCACTCGGCCGCCCATGTCGAGCTCGAGCAGGTCTTCGACGCCTTCGAGGCCGATCCCGAGCTGTGGGTCGCGATCATCACCGGCGCCGGCAAGGACGCGTTCTGCGCCGGCAACGACCTGGCCGCCACCGCGGGCGACCTGCCGTGGTTCCCCGACAGCGGCTTCGGTGGCCTGACGTCCCGTCACCTGCGCAAGCCGGTCATCGCGGCCGTCAACGGTGCGGCGATGGGTGGAGGCTTCGAGATCGTGCTGGCCTGCCAGCTCGCGGTCGCGGACGAGTCGGCGAAGTTCGCGCTCCCCGAGGTCAAGGTGGGGCTGTTCGCCGCGGCCGGTGGCGTCGTGCGGCTGCCGCGGGCGATCCCGGAGAAGATCGCCCACGAGATGATCCTGACCGGCCGGTCGATCAGCGCCGAGGAGGCGCTCGAGCTCGGCCTGGTCAGCCGCATCGTCCCGAAGGGGGACGTGCTGGCGGCCGCCCGCCGGCTGGCGGCCGAGATCGTCGCCGTCTCACCGACGTCCGTGCGCCTGTCGCTGGAGGCGATGGAGCAGACCCGCGGCATAGCCGACCCGGTCGAGGCCGCCCGTCACGAGACCGACGCGATGGACCAGCTGCTCATCAGCGAGGACACGCTCGAGGGGGTCATGGCGTTCGCCGAGAAGCGCACGCCGCAGTGGCGGAACCGCTGACCTACGACTGCTCGATGCGCAGCGCGGCCCAGGTGTCGTCGAGGAGCACGGACTCCTCGGCGTACCAGCCGTAGTCGGCGACGAGCTCCTGGATCGAGTCCTCGTCGATGTCGGTGTTGTCGTCGGCCGGGTAGCAGACCCAGACCACCGGGATCGAGCCGATCCGGGGGAGGACCTCGTCGAACTGGTCGGCCAGCACGAGCCGGTCGTCGGCCACCAGGATCGCGGCGTCGACCGACTCCGGGTCGTCCTCGTCGCGGACCTCGATCATCTCGGCGCCCTCGGGCATCGGGTCCAGGAGGGTCGTCTCCTCGACCGACGTGCCGATGACCCAGACGACGAACCCGTCGGAGATCCGTAGCTTCTCGGCGTTGCTCGGCTCGCTCATGCGGTCATCCTAGGGCGTCCGACGGACTGCGCGGAGGTCCCGGATGTCGCGGTCGACGGCCAGTCCCTTGCCCTCGAACCGGGTCTGCGGGCGCCCCTCGAAGCGCTCGGACCAGTCGCCGGTGAACTCGAAGTCCGGCGAGCCGGCCAGCACCTCGAGCATCTGGTCCGCGTAGTCCTGCCAGTCCGTCGCGAGGCGCCACACGCCGCCCGGCTCGAGCACCCGCGCCGCCAGGGCCGCGAACTCGGGCGTGACGAGTCGTCGCTTCTGGTGACGCTTCTTGTGCCAGGGGTCGGGGAACCAGATGCGCAGCTCGTGCACCGATCCCTCGGGCAGCATCGTCGTCAGGACCTCGGCGGCGTTGACGATCGCGAGCCGCACGTTGGTGACGCCCTCGTGCCGCATCGTGACGAGGGTCTGCGCGACACCCGGGACGTAGACCTCGAGGCCGAGGAAGTCGAGCTCCGGGTGCTGCTGCGCGGCGTGCACGATGGCCTCGCCCCGGCCGCTGCCGATCTCCACGACCAGTGGCGCCCGGCGGCCGAAGACGGCCTCCTGGTCCAGCACGTACGACGGGTCGACCGACGTGTTGGGGCCGTGCCGCGGCACGTCGAGGACGTACGTCTCGGCCAGCGCGTCCCACGCGGCCTGCTGGCGCTCGGTCAGGCGTCCTCCGCGGCGGGTGAACGAGACGGGCTGCGAGCGATACGGCGACGGTTCCACTCGGGCTAGCGTAGACGCCGTGGACATCAGCCCAGCGTGCCGCGTCGGCCACCTCCCAGAGGTCCGGGGCTGAGCCCCGGAACGTTGCGCAGGACAACGACAAATTCGGGATCAAACAACCTGTCGACGGCGTTGGATACAGTGGAAGCAACGACTCCATCTTTCGGAGCCATCCCACGGAGGGAAACATGAAGAGCAGCAACCCTGTCTTCGCCCGCAGCGCCGAGTTCAACGGCCGCGGCGGCGCGATCGCCAACGACCCGTCCCAGTGGCAGGTCGACCTCAACGGCTCACCGACGCACACCGAGCGCGGCACCGGCACCGGCCGGATGACCATCGACTCGGTCGTCGAGAAGACCGCCATCACGCTGGGCGTCCTGACGCTCGCCGCAGCCGTCACCTGGTTCGCGATCGGCGACTTCGTCGACCCGACCACCGGTGAGGCCGCCTACGGCAAGGCCGCCACGTTCGCCACCCTCGGTGCCATCGTCGGCTTCGTCCTGGCGATGGTCAACTCGTTCAAGAAGGTCATCAGCCCCGCGCTGGTCCTGGCCTACGCGGCCTTCGAAGGTGTCTTCATCGGCGCCTTCTCCAAGGTCATCGCGGCCTACGTCGACGCCCCGTCGATCGTGTTCCAGGCGGTGCTCGGAACGGTCATCGCCTTCGGTGGCACGCTCGCGGCGTACAAGTTCTTCAACATCCAGGTCACCGACCGGTTCCGCAAGGTCGTCACGATCGCGATGTTCAGCGTCGTCGGCGTCCTGCTGGTCAACCTGCTGCTGAGCGTGACCGGTGTCCTCGACAACGGCGGCCTGCGCGGCTTCAACACGCTGGGCCTGCTGGTCTCCTGCGTGCTGGTCGTGCTCGCGGTCTTCATGCTGATCATGGACTTCGACTACGTCGAGAAGGGCGTCGCGGCGGGCATCCCCGAGCGCGAGGCCTGGCGCGCGGCGTTCGGCCTGACGGTCACCCTCGTCTGGCTGTACATCGAGCTCCTGCGCATCCTCGCGATCCTTCGCGGCGACAACTGATCACCTGCACGCAGCCCTGAGCTGACGATGGCCGGTCCCCTCGGGGGCCGGCCATCGGTCTGTTCCGGGGACGTCATCCCGCGCGAGGCGCAGGCGCCCCGCCGGGGATGACGTCCGCTCAGCCGGCGCGGCGGCGACGCAGCACGGTGGCCCACCGGCCACCACCGTGGGTGCCGTCCTGGACGACCTGGGTGCCGGGGTTCTGGGACGCCTCGGCCGCCGCGTCGCGCACCGACATGAGGTCGCGGGGACGCTGCGAGGGGCTGAACTCGGGGTACGCCGACGACCGGGCCTTCTGCCGCAGCGACGCGGCGACGGCCGGGATGAGGACCGAGACCATGTTCGCGTAGCCGGTCTCGGACGGGTGGAACCGGTCGGCGCCGAACATGACGTCACGGTTCTCGGTGAACAGGTCGCCCAGCAGCCCGCCGAGCGACACCGCACGTCCGCCGGCCTCGACCAGGGCGATCGTCTGGCGACGGGCCAGGTCACGGCTCCACTGGCGGGCGACCGCCCGCAGGGGCTGCATGATCGGGCGGATGCTGCCGAGGTCCGGAGTGGTGCCGACGACGACGGCGCAGTCGGCCGCGACCAAGCGGCGCACCGCGTCGGCGAGCAGCGCGGCGGACGTGCGCGGCGGGACCCGGTGCGTCACGTCGTTGGTGCCGACGACGATGACCGCGACGTGCGGCTCCCAGCCGTCGACCGAGTCGATCTGCTCCATGAGGTCGGAGGTCTGCGCGCCGACGACGGCACGGCAGCGGATCTCCACCGGTGCGTCCATGACGTGCGCCAGGCCGATGCCGAGCATCGCCGGCGGGGTGGCATCGGCGCGGGTCATGCCGTAGCCGACCGCGGCGGAGTCGCCGATCACCAGCACGCGGATCGTCGCGCCCGGCAGGTCGTCGCCGTAGACGCCGTCGGGCGTCGGCGGGCGGTCGTCGGTCACGCCGATCGTCCGGCGGGCCAGGATCGCCTCGCCGATGAGGAAGCCGTAGAACCCGGAGATGGTCGCTCCGCCGCCGATCAGGGCGGTGGCGGCGATTCTGCTGGGACGAGGCACGGATCGATTTTACGGTGTCACCCTGACACCGAGGCCTCCGGCCGTCCGAACGGGGCGTGACGTTCACTACCCCTAGGGTGGGGCGGTGCCCGAGACCACCCCGAATCTGCGCGACGTCGGCGGTCTGGTCACCGCGGACGGGCGTCCCTTGGCCACTGGCCGGGTGCTGCGCAGCGCCGTTCCCTCCGCGCGGGACGTGGGACCCGACGGGATCACCTGGCCGCCGCCGGTGGTCATCGACCTGCGGTCACCGGGGGAGTCCGAGCCGATCCACCCCCTGGCCCAGACCGGCGTGCGCGTGGTGAACCTCCCGTTGCTGGCAGCGCTGCGGCCCGGCGCGCGACCGATCGACAGCCTGCAGGGCCTCTACCTCTTGATGCTCGAGCAGTCGTCGATGTACCTGGTCGAGCTCGTCCGCGAGATCGGGCGGGCTCCCGGGGCGACGCTGATCCACTGCGCGGCGGGCAAGGACCGCACGGGCGTGTCGATCGCCCTCCTGCTGCGGCTGGTCGGCGTCTCGCGCGAGACCGTGCTCGACGACTACCTGCTGACCGCCGACGCCGAGGCGGCGATCATGGGGCGGCTGCGCAAGGGGGCCGGCCATCGCCACCGCAGCACGCTCCCGCCGTCGTTCGCGGGCGTCTCTCCCGAGGCGATCACCGCGGTGCTCGACCACTGGGACGCCCACCCCGAGGGCGTCGAGGGCTGGTTCCTCGAGATCGGTGGGACGACGGACCTGCTCGACCGGTTGCGACGTACGCTGCTGTCATGACCGATCTGACCCTCGGTGCGCGGGAGGTGCCGCTGGGGGGTCTGCGCGGCCTCACGGTGCACCGCACACTGCCGCAGCGCGGGTTCCCCACCGTGGGCGCCTGGTGCTTCGTCGACCACTTCGGGCCGTCGAGCGACCCGATGATCGTGCTGCCGCACCCGCACACGGGCCTGCAGACCGTCACCTGGCCGCTGGCGGGGGAGATCCGCCACCGCGACAGCCTGGGCAGCGAGGTCGTCCTGCGTCCGGGCGAGCTCAACCTCATGACGTCCGGGGACGGGGTGTCCCACTCGGAGTTCTCCGTCGGCGACCCCGACGTCCCCATGCACGGGCTCCAGCTGTGGGTCGCCCTGCCGGCGGACGCCAGACGGGGACCGGCCGAGTTCGAGCACCACCCGGACCTCCCGGTGGTGACCGGGGAGGGCTGGAGTGCGACGATCCTGCTGGGCGAGGTGGCCGGCGCGGTGTCGCCGGCCACGACCTACACGCCGATCGTGGGCGCCGAGATGCGCGTGCGGCCGGGATTCGTGCAGGTCCCGCTGCGCGAGGGCTTCGAGCACGCGATCCTCGCGGTCGACGGCCCGGTCACGGTGGACGGCGAGGACATCGCGCACCGCGAGATGCGCTACCTCGGGCCGGGACGCACCGAGGTCGGGCTGCAGGTCCGGGACGAGACGACGCTGCTGCTCATCGGCGGTGAGCCGTTCGACGAGGAGCTCGTGATGTGGTGGAACTTCGTGGGGCGGTCCCACGAGGACATCGCCGACGCCCGCGCGGACTGGGAAGCCGGGTCGGCGCGCTTCGGGCACGTCGACGGCCACGGGACGCAGGTCATCCCGGCGCCGCCGCTCCCGGACGTGCGCCTGAGCCCGCGTCGACGCTCTGTCACCTGACCGGGCCATCTGCTAGCGTCCGGATACTGACAGTATCTGGAATCGGGGGACCGGGCATGACCCACTTCACCGGCAAGGTCGCCGTCGTCACCGGCGCAGCCTCCGGCATCGGCCGTGCGCTCGCGGTCGAGCTGGCCCGTCGAGGAGCGCGACTCGCGATCTGCGACGTCGACCTCTCGGGCCTCGCCGAGACCGAGGAGCTCGTGCGGACGCTCGGCGCCGAGGTGCGCGCGGACCGGCTCGACGTCTCCGAGCGGGAGAGCGTCCTCGCGTACGCCGACGCCGTGGCCGAGCACTTCGGCGTCGTGCACCTGGTCGTCAACAATGCCGGCATCGCCTTCACCGGCAGCGTCGAGCAGATGTCGTTCAAGGACATCGAGCGGGTCATGGACGTGGACTTCTGGGGCGTCGTCAACGGCACGAAGGCGTTCCTGCCCCACCTCGTGGCGTCCGGGGACGGGCACGTGGTCAACGTCTCGAGTGTCTTCGGGCTGTTCTCCGTGCCGTCGCAGAGCGCGTACAACGCCGCCAAGTTCGCCGTGCGCGGCTTCACCGAGGCGTTGCGACAGGAGATGATCAACGACCGCCGGCCGGTGAAGGTGACCTGCGTGCACCCCGGAGGCATCCGGACGAACATCGTCCGCAACGGTGCCGAGGTCGACGGGGTCGACCACGACGACCTCGCGTCGTCGTTCGACCGGCTCGCGCGGACCTCGCCCGCGAAGGCCGCCGACGTCATCCTCGCCGGCGTGGAGAAGGACAAGGCCCGCGTCCTGATCGGCGCCGACGCGCGGGTGCTCGACGCGTTCGTCCGCATCACCGGGTCGGGCTACCAACGCATCGTCCGCGCCGCCAGCCCGCGCAGCGGGCTCTGATCGGCCCGTGGTGCGCAACGACTGGTCAGGACAGACCTTTCCCCACCCTCCCGGCCGCCGCCCGGTGGTGGGCGACGTCCTCGGGACCGACCCCGCGACCCCGCTGCAGAGCACGATGCGGCGGGGTGCCGATCTGGGGCCGATCTTCGAGCTGAAGATCTTCGACCAGAAGTTCGTGATCGTCGCCGGTGCCGAGATCGCGGCCGAGCTCGCGGACGAGGCGCGGTTCGAGAAGGCGTTGCCGCCGGCGCTCGTCGCGCTGCGCGAGTTCGCCGGCGAGGGGCTCTTCACGGCGTACAACGACGAGACCAACTGGGCCCTGGCCCACGACCTGCTGCGGCCGGCGTTCACCCGCGACGCGATGCGGCGCTACCACCCGATCATGCTCGCCGCGGCGCAGGAGCTGTTCGACACCTGGGACGCCCGCCCGGGCCCGGTCGACGTCTCGGCCGACATGACCCGGCTGACCCTGGAGACGATCAGCCGGACGGCGTTCAGCCAGGACTTCGGCTCGTTCACCCGCGAGGACCAGCACCCGTTCATCCCGGCGATGATCGCCGCGCTCAAGGCCGGCCAGCGCAAGGGCACGCTGGACTCGATGCCCGGCTCGGCACTCATGGCCCGGCGGATCGACAAGCGCAACGCTCCCCACCAGGCGTACGTCGACGGGCTGCTCGACGACCTGATCGCCGCTCGGCGGGCCAGCGGCCAGGACGACGTCGACGACCTGTTGGGCATCATGCTGCACTCGCCGCACCCCGAGACCGGGCAGCGGCTCGACGACCTGAACATCCGGCACCAGATCCTCACGTTCCTCGTCGCGGGGCACGAGACCACGTCCGGTGCGCTGTCGTTCGCGCTGCACCACCTCAGCCGGGACGCCGAGGCTGTGCGGAGGGCGCAGGCCGAGGTCGACCGGGTGCTCGGACCCGACCGGGACGTCGAGCCGACCTTCGAGCAGGTGCCGAAGATGCGCTTCGTCCGCCGCGTGCTCGACGAGGCGCTGCGGCTGTGGCCGACCGCTCCCGCGTTCGGCCGCAGCCCCCGGCAGACGACCACGCTCAGCACGGGGCACGTCATGCGGCCGCAGGACTGGGCGCTCGTGCTGCTGCCGCTGGTGCACCGCGATCCCGCGGTGTGGGGCGCGGACGCCGACGAGTTCGACCCGGATCGCTTCCTGCCCGAACGCTCACACGGTCGTCCGCCCCACGTCTACAAGCCGTTCGGCACGGGGGAGCGGTCCTGCATCGGCCGGCAGTTCGCGCTGCACGAGGCGGTCCTCGTGCTTGCCCGGATCCTCCACCGCTACGACCTCGAGCCTGATCCGACGTACGAGCTGCGGGTGTCGGAGCGGCTCACGCTGATGCCGGCCGGGTTCGAGCTGACGCTCACGCCGCGGTCGCCGTCCCCCGGCACGGCCCCCGCGGCGTAGAGGCGTCAGAGCGCGGCGCGCAGGCTGTCCGCGAGCGGCGTCGTGGGACGGCCGATCAGCGTGCTGAGCTCGTGGCCGGGCACCTCGAGCTCGCCGTTGCTGATCGACGCGTCCGTGTCGACGCCGAACTGCACCCACACCGGCGGCACGCCTGCCTCGGTGAGGACCTTGGCCTGCTCCTCGGGCCCGACCTGCGCGACGGAGATCGGGGAGCCCAGGAGGTCGGCGATCGTGGCCGCGAGCTCGTCCTGCGACCAGGAGACGTCGCCGCCGAGCTCGTAGACCGGCTTGACCGGCTCGTCCGTCGTCAGCACGACCGCAGCCGCCTCGGCGAAGTCGGCGCGGGCCGCGCTGGAGACGCGACCGTCACCCGCGGACGTGAGGACCACGCCCGTCTGGCGAGCGGCCTCCAGGGCCGGTGCGTAGTTCTCGTGGTACCAGCCGTTGCGCAGCAGGACGTGGTCCAGCCCGCTCTTGGCCAGGTACTGCTCGGTCGCGAAGTGGTCGGGAGCGACCGGGAGGGTGGACGTGTCCGCGCCCGGCGCGCTGGTGTACGCCACCAGGGAGACGCCGTTGCGGACCGCGGCATCGATGACGTTGACGTGGTGCTGGCGGCGCTGGTCGAAGTCGGTGCCGGAGATCAGCAGCAGCTTGTCGACGCCGGACAGGGCGCTCGCGAGGGCCTCGGGGTCGCCGTAGTCGGCGACCCGGACCTCGACGCCACGATCGGCGATGGGCTGTGCCTTCTCGCGGTCGCGCACGACGGCGACGACCTCGGAGGCCGCAACCCTCTCGAGCAGGGAATCGACGACCAGGGAACCCAGGTGTCCTGTGGCGGCGGTGACGGCAATGGTCATGGGGATGTCCTTTCAGGGGCGCGGCGGACGATCCGGGCGCTTCGAGAAACCGTACACTAACTCAGGGTTAGTACAAACTAGAAGTTAGCACTAACCGAGTGATAGCATGACGGGACAGGAGGTTCCCCGTGTCCCAGCAACAGCAGCCGCCGTTCGACGTCTTCAGCACCATGTGTCCGTCCCGTGAGGTGCTCGAGCACGTGACGAGCAGGTGGGGCGCGCTGACCCTCGCCGCCCTGTCGAGCGAGCCGGCGCGCTTCGGGGAGCTGCGCCGCTGCGTGGACGGCATCAGCGAGAAGATGCTGTCGCAGACCCTGAAGGGCCTCGAGGCCGACGGGCTCGTCGACCGCCGGGTGCAGTCGACCCTGCCCCCGCACGTCGACTACGCGCTGACACCGGCGGGCGAGAAGGTCGCCGCTGCGGTGCAGGCGCTCATCGTCTCGCTCTACGACGTCATGCCCGACGTCATGGCCGTGCGCGAGGGTGCCTGAGCGCAGCCGTCCTCAGACGACGGCCGCGGCCTCGGCCGCGGCGCGGTAGGCGACGGCCAGGGACTCCACCGTCTCGTGCGCGTTGAGGCCGCTGGGGTTGGGGACGACCCAGACGTCCGCCCCCGCGATCGCACGGTCCTGGCGGCCGGCCTTCGCCGACTTGTCGGCGAAGGCGATCCGGTACGTCGTGATGCCCGCGAACGCGACGACGCGCGGGCGGCGCTCGGCGACCAGCTCCTCGAGCCGGTGCCTCCCGTCGCGGATCTCCTCGTCCTCCAGCTCGTCCGCGCGGGCGGAGGATCGGGCCACCATGTTCGTGATGCCGACCCCCCGCGCCAGCAGGGCCGGGGCCGCGTCCTCCGGCGTCATCACGTCGGGAGGAAGGACCCCGGCCAGGCGCAGCGCGGGATAGAACCGGTTGCCCGGCCGGGCGAAGTGCAAGCCGGTCGCCGCGCTGACCAGGCCGGGGTTGATGCCGACCAGCAGCAGCCGGAGATCGTCAGGGACGAGGTCCGGGATCGTGCGGCCGGCGACCGCCTCCAGCTCGGCGCGGGTGAACCCCACTACGCGTACGCGACGCCCGTGGCGTGCAGCGGGCAGTAGCCGAACGGGTTCTTGACGAGGTACTGCTGGTGGTACTCCTCGGCGTAGTAGTAGCGCTCGAGCGGCTGGATCGACGTGGTGATCTCGCCGTAGCCGGCCTCCGTCATGCGCTCCTGGTACCGCTCACGGGACTCCTCGGCCTCGCGCTGCTGCTCGGGCATCGTCGTCAGGATGATCGAGCGGTACTGCGTGCCGCGGTCGTTGCCCTGGCGCATGCCCTGCGTCGGGTCGTGGTTCTCCCAGAACACCTGGAGCAGCTGCGCGAACGAGAGCTTCGCGGGGTCCCAGATCACCCGGACGACCTCGGCGTGCCCGGTGCGACCCGTGCAGACCTCCTCGTACGTGGGGTTCGGGGTCTGTCCTCCGGCGTAGCCGACGGACGTGGACCAGACGCCCGGAATCTCCCAGAACGTCTTCTCCTCGCCCCAGAAGCAGCCGAGGCCGAACACTGCGGACTCGAAGCCCTCAGGGACCTGGGTCTCGACGGGGGTGCCGAGGACGAGGTGCGGGCCGCCGACCTGGAACTGTCGGCCCTCGCGGCCCGGCAGGGCGGCGTCGGGGGTCGGGAGCTCTGACTTGCTGCGACCAAACATCATGATTCCACCTTTCACGTGAAGTCTACGAAGGCGTGCTTCACGCTGTCATCAACACCGGACCCGCACCGCTCTGTTCCCGGCCGCACGGGCTGACGGCTCGCCGAGTGGCGGATAGTGTGACGCGCGAGGAGTGTGAGCGTGTGAGCGAGAGATATCAGGTCCCACCCGGCGTGGAGATCGCCACCCAGTGGGCGTGGCGTCTGCTCGTCATCGGGGCAGCGGGCCTGGCGGGCATCTGGCTGCTGCGCTACTTCTCCGAGATCTCGGTCCCCATCGCGGTCGCACTCCTCGGCACGGCCCTGACCGTGGACGCGGTCAACTGGCTGCAGGCGCGCGGCCTGCCGCGGCTGTTGTCGACGTTCATCGTCGTGATCTTCATGCTGGTCGCGTTCTTCGGCATGCTCGCCCTGGTCGGCCAGCAGCTGTCGACCCAGGCCACCGAGCTGCGCGGCAACGTGGTCGACGGCATCACGCAGGTGCAGGACTGGGCCGAGACCGGCCCGCTGGACCTCTCGGACTCCCAGATCAAGGACTGGGTGGACAGCGCCAAGGACTCGATCGCCTCCAGCGACACCACGCTGCTCTCACGAGCCGGTGCGGTCGGCACCACGGTGACGCACGTCGTCGCCGGGTTCTTCATCGCGCTCTTCGCCTCGTTCTTCTTCCTCTACGACGGCAACCGCATCTGGTCCTGGGTCGTCGCGCTGTTCCCGCGGGCCGCCCGCGACCAGGTCGACTCCTCCGGGCACACGGCCTGGATCTCGCTGACGGCCTTCGTGCGGGCCACGGTGCTGGTCGCGTTCACCGACGCGGTGGGCATCGCCGTCGGAGCCTGGCTCCTCGGCGTGCCGCTCACCTTCGCGATCGGCGTGCTGGTCTTCCTCGGCGCGTTCATCCCGATCATCGGGGCCCTGCTGTCGGGCATGGTCGCGGTCCTGGTGGCCCTCGTCGCGCAGGGGCCGTGGACCGCGCTGTTCATGCTGATCATCGTCGTGGCGGTCCAGCAGGTCGAGTCGCACGTGCTCCAGCCGTTCCTGATGGGCCGGCTCGTCAGGGTGCACCCGCTCGCGATCATCCTCGCGATCGGTGCGGGCGTGACCGTCGCGGGCATCGTGGGCGCCCTCATCGCGGTGCCGCTCGCCGCGTGCCTCAACGGTGTCGTGCGCCACCTGGTCTCGTCCGCTCGGGAGTACCAGGACGAGCCCGAGCCGGACACGCCGTTCGAGCCGCCGGAGCCGTTGGGGCGATGACGGACGTCCACGCCTTCTGCGCCGGGCTGCCCGGGGCGGTGCTGACCTTCCCGTTCAACGAGGAGACGGCCGTCTACAAGGTCGGCGGCAGGATCTTCGCGCAGACCGGCGTGGCGAGCCCCGACAGCATCAACCTCAAGGCCGAGCCTCCCGACGTCACGGGGCTCGTCGCGACGTACGACGCGGTCGAGCGTGGATTCCACATGAACAAGAAGCACTGGGTCACCGTCCGGCTGGACGGCACCCTGCCACCGGGGCTGCTCGAGGAGCTCATCGAGGACTCGTACGACCTGGTGGTCGACAAGCTGTCGGCGCGCGACCGGCCGTAGCGGGCATCAGGCGGTGGCGCTGAGGGCAGCCGTGAGCCTCTCCAGGTCCTCGCGCAGGCGCCGGCGATCGGTGTCCGACCAGTCGTGGAGGGCGGCCGTGAGGAAGGTGCGTCGCTCGTCGAACGTCCTGGCGAGACTGGCGGCGCCCGCGTCGGACAGGGCGATGATGCGCGCCCGGCCGTCCTCGGGGTCCGGCTCGCGGTCGATCATGCCGTGGTCGCCCAGCTGCTGCACGTGCCGGCTCACGGTCGAGGCATCCAGCTTCATCGCCTCGGCGAGGTCGCCGAGCCGCATCGCGCCGTGACACTTCAACGCGTAGAGCAACGTGGCCTGGGCCGGGTCGATCACGTCTCCGGCCGTGCGGGCGCGGAACCGCCGGCCCGCGACCATCATCAGGCGCATGAGGGCGTCCTCTGCGGTGCTCGACCCATCTGATTGCATGATGCAACCATATGCCGGACGGGCCGTGGACCCAAGCACTCCCTCAGGCCGCGCGGGCCGCCTCGTAGGCCGCCAACAGCTCGGGCACCCCCGCGTGCCACGGCGTCCCGTGTCCCGGCAGGACCCAGTCGACGTCGAGCCCCTCGAGGCGCGAGAGCGACTCGGTGGCCGCCTCCGGGTCGTCGGTGAACGGCGCGGGCTGGGGGCCGCGGCGGCCGGTCAGGACGTGGCGCGTGGTGAGCCCGTCACCGACGAACACCGCGGAGACGGCAGGCACGTAGACCGCGATGCTGCCGGGGGAGTGGCCCGGGAGGCCGATGATCCGGGGCGCTCCGGGGAGGTCGAGCACGTCCCCGTCGCAGATCTCGTGCACCTCCGTGAGGTGGTGGGTGCGGTAGCCGCCCTTGCTGATCGAGTAGCCCAGGAAGCGCAGCACGGGGCCGATCCGCATGCCGCCCATGCCGGGCTTGGTCGACGTCTCGCCGCGGGCGCGGGCGGCGTCCGCATGGTGCACGAACACGGGCACGCCGTGGTCGCGGCGCAGGCGCTCGGCGAAGCCGACGTGGTCGCTGTCGCCGTGCGTCAGGACGATGCCGCGGATGTCCGCGACGCTGCGGCCCATGGCCGCGAGCTCGCGGTCCAGGTCGCGCCAGTGGCCGGGCAGCCCGGCGTCGATGAGGGTGATGCCGTCATCCGTGACGACGAGGTAGGCAGCGACGGTGTCGTTGCCGATGCGGTGAAGCTGAGGTGTGAGTTCCATGATGGCTACGGTACATAGCCATCATGGCTACGCACAATAGCTATGCTGGGTTCATGCCGACTCCCGACCGCACGTCCCTGCCCGCGATCGTCGCCGCCGCCGAGCACCTCCTCGACGGCGAGGGTCTCAGGGCCGTGACGATGGCCGCTGTCGCCGAGCGGGTGGGGGTCCGCCCGCCGTCGCTCTACAAGCGTGTGAGCAACCGCGGCGAGCTGATCCGCCTGCTGGCCGAGGCCGCGACCCGTGACCTCGGCGCGCGGATCGCCGCCGTGGAGCACGCCGCCGGCGATCCGCGGGCCAGGCTCGAGGGCATCGCGATCGCGGTCCGCACGTTCGCCCACGCGCGGCCCGCGGCGTACCAGCTGGTCTTCACCTCCGGCGCCGAGGAGGTGGGACTCTCCCGTGAACTGCTGCAGACGACCAGCGCGCCACTCCTCGCCGCGGTGGGCGAGCTCGCTGGCCCGGACCGCGCGCTCGAGGCGGCGCGCACCGTCACCGCGTGGCTCACCGGCTTGATCGCGATGGAGCTCGGCGGTGAGTTCCGTCTCGGCGGCGAGATCGGCGACGCGTTCGACTACGGGATCGACCGCCTGGCCGACGCGATCACCGCCGCCTGAGCCAGCGGCTCACGGGATGATGTGGGCCTCGCGGTACTTCCGGACGTGGTCGAAGAAGCTCTCCCGTGAGTCCCGGAACCCGAGGAACCCGGCGCGCCGGCTCTTGTTCATGTCCGTCAGGCTCTCGACGGTGCGGCCGAGGTCGCTGTCGGTGTGCCACCACGACGCGATCCGGGACAGATCGGGCTCGACGAGGTCGTGCTCCGAGGCGATGTCCCGCCACGTGTCCGCCATGCCGACCATGCTCTGCTCGAGGGGGCGCGGCTCGCCCTCGAAACCCTCCCACGGGACGCCGAAGTGCTCGGCGACCCGGGGCCACAGGGCCCGCCAGCGGAACACGTCGCCGTTCGCGATGTTGAACGCCTGGTCGCGGCCGGCCTCGTGGGTGCCGGCCCAGATGATCTGCTCCGCGAGCAGGTCCGCGTCCGTGACGTCGGTGAGGCCGTTCCACTGCAGCTCGGAGCCCGGGAAGACGAACGGACGGCCCAGCCGCCGGCAGATCGTCGCGTAGGCGGACAGCGTCAGCACCATGTTCATCGCGTTGCCCGTGGCGAAGCCGAAGACGGTGTGGGCGCGGTGCACGCTCCACGTGAACGCATTGCGCTCGGCGGAGGCGAACAGCTCGTCCTCCTGGGCGTAGTAGAAGTTCGGGTAGTCCAGACGGGGCTCCTCCTCGCGGAACGGGGTGTCCGGCACGTCCCCGGAGCCGTACGCCTCGAAGGGGCCGAGGTAGTGCTTGAGCCCGGTCACCAGGGCGACGTGCTGCACCGACCGGGCCGGCTCGAGTGCCGCGAGCACGTTGCGCACCGCCGCCCCGTTGACGGCGATGTTCTCCTCCTCGGTGTCCTGACGGGTCCACGCCGTGATCGCGACGAGCTGGGGAGCCACGTCCGCGAGGGCCGCCTGCAGGGCCTCGGGGTCGGCCAGGTCCGCTGCGACCGACGTGACACCGGGCTGGGGGCGTCCGCTCCGGGAGAGGCCGAACGTCGTCCAGCCCCCCGCCACGAGCTGTGTGCTCAACGCCTGGCCGATGATGCCGGTCGCGCCGACCACGAGGGCGCGTCCGGGAGTGCTGCTGGGGGTCATGGGGAGTCCTTCGATCGGGGGAGCGGGCCCGCGTGACGGGCCCGGCATCCGGTGTACCCGCTGGGGCCGAATTGCCCCACTCCTGCAATACCGGGGAGCGCTGTTCGGGCCCGAAAAAAACTTCACAGCGACTTTTCCCCGAGATCACGCCGTGTACGTCGGAGACAGGTTCTCAAAAGGGCGAAAAGCGTCAATCTCGATTTGGCGCTTCGGAAAGGTCCCGTGTAATGTTCTTCTTGTTGGACAGCACAGCGAAACGCAGCCGCGAGGCGCGGAACGCAGGGTGTCCGACCAGCTCAACCGAAACGATCAAGGCACGGAGTCCTTCACGGGGTTCCTGTCGCCGGGTCGCTGAGAACGGGAGCTGGCATGGTGACCGACCCGGGTTTGACCGGTGAAAACGAGCCGTGTAAGTTGGACGAGTTGCCCTGAGGCGGACCGAGAGGTTTTAGCTGAGGTGAGCGTCTGATCCTTGAGAACTCAACAGTGTGCCAAAAGTCGACGAGATTAATTAGTAATACCCCGTCGAGACTTGCCAGATGACTTCGGTTGTTTGGTTGGCTTGATGGAATCAATTCCGACAATTTATTTGTCAGCAAATAGTTTGTCAGGTTGAACTGAAGTTTGGCAGCGCTTTAGCTGCTTCAACGGAGAGTTTGATCCTGGCTCAGGACGAACGCTGGCGGCGTGCTTAACACATGCAAGTCGAGCGGTAAGGCCCCTTCGGGGGTACACGAGCGGCGAACGGGTGAGTAACACGTGAGCAATCTGCCCTTCTCTTTGGAATAACCATTGGAAACGATGGCTAATGCCGAATATGACCTCCTTTCGCATGTTTGGAGGTGGAAAGCTCCGGCGGAGAAGGATGAGCTCGCGGCCTATCAGCTTGTTGGTGAGGTAATGGCTCACCAAGGCATTGACGGGTAGCCGGCCTGAGAGGGTGACCGGCCACACTGGGACTGAGACACGGCCCAGACTCCTACGGGAGGCAGCAGTGGGGAATATTGGACAATGGGCGAAAGCCTGATCCAGCAACGCCGCGTGAGGGATGACGGCCTTCGGGTTGTAAACCTCTTTCAGCAGGGACGAAGCGAAAGTGACGGTACCTGCAGAAGAAGGACCGGCCAACTACGTGCCAGCAGCCGCGGTAATACGTAGGGTCCGAGCGTTGTCCGGAATTATTGGGCGTAAAGGGCTCGTAGGCGGTTTGTCGCGTCGGGAGTGAAAACTCAGGGCTCAACCCTGAGCGTGCTTCCGATACGGGCAGACTAGAGGTATGCAGGGGAGAACGGAATTCCTGGTGTAGCGGTGGAATGCGCAGATATCAGGAGGAACACCGGTGGCGAAGGCGGTTCTCTGGGCATTACCTGACGCTGAGGAGCGAAAGCATGGGGAGCGAACAGGATTAGATACCCTGGTAGTCCATGCCGTAAACGTTGGGCGCTAGGTGTGGGGACCTTCCACGGTCTCCGTGCCGCAGCTAACGCATTAAGCGCCCCGCCTGGGGAGTACGGCCGCAAGGCTAAAACTCAAAGGAATTGACGGGGGCCCGCACAAGCGGCGGAGCATGCTGATTAATTCGATGCAACGCGAAGAACCTTACCTGGGTTTGACATATGCCGGAAAGCCGTAGAGATACGGCCCCCCTTGTGGTCGGTTTACAGGTGGTGCATGGCTGTCGTCAGCTCGTGTCGTGAGATGTTGGGTTAAGTCCCGCAACGAGCGCAACCCTCGTCCTATGTTGCCAGCACGTAATGGTGGGGACTCATAGGAGACTGCCGGGGTCAACTCGGAGGAAGGTGGGGATGACGTCAAGTCTTCATGCCCCTTATGTCCAGGGCTTCAAGCATGCTACAATGGCCGGTACAATGGGCTGCGAAACCGCAAGGTGGAGCGAATCCCAAAAAGCCGGTCTCAGTTCGGATTGGGGTCTGCAACTCGACCCCATGAAGTCGGAGTCGCTAGTAATCGCAGATCAGCAACGCTGCGGTGAATACGTTCCCGGGCCTTGTACACACCGCCCGTCACGTCATGAAAGTCGGCAACACCCGAAGCCAGTGGCCCAACCGTTTACGGAGGGAGCTGTCGAAGGTGGGGCTGGCGATTGGGACGAAGTCGTAACAAGGTAGCCGTACCGGAAGGTGCGGCTGGATCACCTCCTTTCTAAGGAGCATCTGGCAGCTGCCCATCGTGGTGGTTGTCCATGAGGCGTTTACCAACCGAATGTGTTGGTGCGGCTCAGCTCACTAGTGGATCGTCGATTATTTGGCTTGGTAGCAGCCCACCAGGGTCAGTACTGCTCGTAAGAGCGTGGAACGTCGCTGGGAAATTTGTTACCGATTCAGGCACACTGTTGGGTCCTGAGGGATCAGCTCGTAAGAGACTGTTTCCTTGGACCGTATATCCCCTCGAACCACCTGGTTCGACACCTCTTCATGGGGTGTTGGTTCTGGTAGGCGTGGGATCTGGTATGCGGGACCGAACGTATTTTGAGAACTTCACAGTGGACGCGAGCATCTTTGTAGTAACAACAAGCTACTAAGTGCACATGGTGGATGCCTTGGCATCGAGAGCCGATGAAGGACGTTGGAGTCTGCGAAAAGCCCCGGGAAGGTGACAACCGACCTGTGATCCGGGGATGTCCGAATGGGGAAACCCACTCAGAGTAAAGTCTGAGTACCTCTGTCTGAACACATAGGGCAGTAGGAGGGAACGTGGGGAAGTGAAACATCTCAGTACCCACAGGAAGAGAAAACAAAAGTGATTCCGGTAGTAGTGGCGAGCGAAACCGGATCAGGCTAAACCTCAAGTATGTGATAGCCGGCAGGCGTTGTATTTGGGGTGTTGTGGGGCCGCATGGTCTGTTCTGCCGATCAGACGAAGAGTCATAAACCATGAGTGAAGTGAAAGCCGACTGGAAAGTCGCGGCATAGAGGGTGATACCCCCGTACACGTAAGCTCATGGCTCTTTTGCGTCACCCCGAGTAACACCGAACCCCTGAAATTCGGTGTGAATCTGGCGGGACCACCCGTTAAGCCTAAATACTCCTCGATGACCGATAGCGGACTAGTACCGTGAGGGAAAGGTGAAAAGTACCCCGGGAGGGGAGTGAAATAGTACCTGAAACCATGTGCATACAATCCGTTGGAGCTCGTCCTTGTGACGGGTGACAGCGTGCCTTTTGAAGAATGAGCCTGCGAGTTAGCGTTCTGTAGCGAGGTTAAGGCGTTGAGCCGTAGCCGTAGCGAAAGCGAGTCCGAATAGGGCGACCATAGTTGCAGGATCTAGACCCGAAGCGGAGTGATCTATCCATGGCCAGGTTGAAGCGCGGGTAAGACCGCGTGGAGGACCGAACCCACCTAGGTTAAAAACTGGGGGGATGAGCTGTGGATAGGGGTGAAAGGCCAATCAAACTCCGTGATAGCTGGTTCTCCCCGAAATGCATTTAGGTGCAGCGTTGCGTGTTTCTTGTCGGAGGTAGAGCACTGGATGGGCTAGGGGGCCTACAAGCTTACTGAACCCAGCCAAACTCCGAATGCCGATAAGTGAGAGCGCAGCAGTGAGACAGTGGGGGATAAGCTCCATTGTCGAGAGGGAAACAGCCCAGACCATCAGCTAAGGTCCCAAAGCGATAACTAAGTGGAAAAGGATGTGGAGTCGCAGAGACAACCAGGAGGTTGGCTTAGAAGCAGCCACCCTTGAAAGAGTGCGTAATAGCTCACTGGTCAAGTAATTCCGCGCCGACAATTTAGCGGGGCTCAAGTTATCCACCGAAGCTATGGGATTCATGCAATAGCCAGGCCTTCGTGGTCCAGGCGCATGGATCGGTAGGGGAGCGTCGTGTGGCCAGCGAAGCGGCGGAGTGATCCAGCCGTGGAGGCTACACGAGTGAGAATGCAGGCATGAGTAGCGAATGAGGAGTGAGAAACTCCTCCACCGAATGACCAAGGGTTCCAGGGTCAAGCTAATCTTCCCTGGGTAAGTCGGGACCTAAGGCGAGGCCGACAGGCGTAGTCGATGGACAACGGGCTGATATTCCCGTACCGGCATTAGATCGCCCATGCTGAACCCAGAAATGCTAAGTGCCCTAAGCCGGCTGGACTCTTCGGAGCGATGCCGGGGCAGCGCATGACCCGATCTGGTAGTAGGCAAGCAATGGTGTGACGCAGGAAGGTAGCTCATCCCGGGCGATGGTTGTCCCGGGCTAAGGACGTAGGGCGAATGATAGGCAAATCCGTCATTCACATGCCTGAGATCTGATGGGGAGACAATTTTGTCGAAGTGAGTGATCCTATGCTGCCGAGAAAAGCATCTAGCGAGATCTAGAGCCGCCCGTACCCCAAACCGACTCAGGTGGTCAGGTAGAGAATACTAAGGTGATCGAGTGAACCATGGTTAAGGAACTCGGCAAAATGCCCCCGTAACTTCGGGAGAAGGGGGGCCCGATTCGTTATCAGACTTGCTCTGAGAAGCGTTGACGGCCGCAGAGACCAGGCCCAAGCGACTGTTTACTAAAAACACAGGTCCGTGCTAAGTCGAAAGACGCCGTATACGGACTGACTCCTGCCCGGTGCTGGAAGGTTAAGGGGACGTGTCAGCGCAAGCGAAGCACAGAACTTAAGCCCCAGTAAACGGCGGTGGTAACTATAACCATCCTAAGGTAGCGAAATTCCTTGTCGGGTAAGTTCCGACCTGCACGAATGGAGTAACGACTTGGGCGCTGTCTCAACCATGGACTCGGCGAAATTGCACTACGAGTAAAGATGCTCGTTACGCGCGGCAGGACGGAAAGACCCCGGGACCTTTACTATAGTTTGGTATTGGTGTTTGGTTCAGTTTGTGTAGGATAGGTGGGAGACTGTGAAGCATGCACGCCAGTGTGTGTGGAGTCATCGTTGAAATACCACTCTGGCTGTACTAGACATCTAACCTAGGTCCATTATCTGGATCAGGGACAGTGCCTGATGGGTAGTTTAACTGGGGCGGTTGCCTCCTAAAATGTAACGGAGGCGCTCAAAGGTTCCCTCAGCCTGGTTGGCAATCAGGTTTCGAGTGTAAGTGCACAAGGGAGCTTGACTGTGAGAGTGACAGCTCGAGCAGGGACGAAAGTCGGAACTAGTGATCCGGCGCTGGCAAGTGGAAGCGGCGTCGCTCAACGGATAAAAGGTACCCCGGGGATAACAGGCTGATCTTCCCCAAGAGTCCATATCGACGGGATGGTTTGGCACCTCGATGTCGGCTCGTCGCATCCTGGGGCCGTAGCAGGTCCCAAGGGTTGGGCTGTTCGCCCATTAAAGCGGCACGCGAGCTGGGTTTAGAACGTCGTGAGACAGTTCGGTCCCTATCCGCCGCGCGCGTAGGAAACTTGAGAAAATCTGTCCCTAGTACGAGAGGACCGGGATGGACGAACCTCTGGTGTGCCAGTTGTTCTGCCAAGAGCACTGCTGGTTAGCTACGTTCGGAAGCGATAACCGCTGAAAGCATCTAAGCGGGAAGCGTGTTTCAAGATGAGGTTTCCCACTGGTTTACCAGGTAAGGCCCCCAGCAGACCACTGGGTTGATAGGCCGGAAGTAGAAGCGCAGCAATGTGTGGAGCTGACCGGTACTAATAGGCCGAGGGCTTGTTTCTTACAAAGATGTACACCGCGTCCACTGTGAGGTTCCCGAGATACGTCCGGGAACCACCAAGACCCCTCCAACACACCCGATGGGTGTGACGGAGTCAAGGGGTTGCATGGTTTTGAGTTGATATCTCAATAGAGTTTCGGCGACCATGGCGAGAGGGAAATACCCGGCTACATTCCGAACCCGGAAGTCAAGCCTCTCAGCGCCGATGGTACTGCACGGGAGACTGTGTGGGAGAGTAGGACGTCGCCGGACAATCATTAGCGCGAGGCCGCCCCTATGGGGCGGCCTCGCTGCTGTTTGTGCACCAGAGTCGTGCACCCAAGCCAAAGGCCCCCACAGGTGACTGTGGGGGCCTTTGTGCGTCCTGGACCCAGGGGACCGTGACGCCGGATGGGTCAGTCCTTCTGGCGATCCTGCTTCTTCGCCTCGGTGAGGTCGCTGAGCGCCTCGGCGTCAGAACGCGCCTCGGCAGCGGACTGCTTGGACTCGCGAGCGTCGTCGAGCTCGGCCTTGGCCTCACGGCGTGCGGCCGCCTTCTTGGCCTCCGCCGCCTGCGCGACCCGCTTCTTGCGCTGCTCGACCGTTTCCGTGCGCTGCGCGGCGGTCCGGTCGGCAGCGGCCTTCTTCTTCGTCTCGGTGGCCGAAGCCCGAGCAGCTGCCTGTCGCTTGGACTTGTCCTCAGCCTTCTTGGCCTCAGTGGGAGCCGACGCGGCCTGCCTGGCGGCGGCCTGCCGCTCGCGGGCAGCCTGCCGGCGTCCGGTCTCGGCCACCACCTGTGCCTCGGCCCGGCGGGCCTCGGCCTGCTCGTCCAGGCGCTCGGCCTTCAGGAGCTTCTCGGTGCGGTCGATGCGGTCGGCACCGCGAGCGGCGATCTTGTCGTTGTGCAGCGCGGCACCCGCGATCTTGTCCGCGGTGCCGATCGCGCGGTCCAGCGTGGTGCGGGGCCGTGAGGTCTCCGGCAGCCGGCTGGACAGCCGGTGGTCGATCGTGGCGAGCGGCAGCCGGGCCAGCTCGTAGGGGAGGGCGATGAGTGTGCTGATGGCAGACATGTGGTCAACTCCTGTTCTCGTCGGCGCGCAGCTGCGCGGCCTGGTGCTCGGCGGCTGCGGCCTCGCGCTCGAGGCGTTCGCGGTCGGCGACCGCCTGCTGCTCGGTCCGTTCGGCGTTCTCGGCGAGGGCGACGGCCTCCCGCTCGCGCTCGCGCTCGACCTCCTCGGCCTGCTGCTCGGCGGAACGGCGTCCGATGGCCTCCTGCTGTGCGGCCACGCGTTCAGCCTCGGCGTGCTCCTCGGCCCGCTCGCGGTCGACGGCACGCTGGGCGACGTCGGCCCGGTCATGGGCGGCCTCCTTCTCGGCTGCCGCCTCGTGGTTGGTCTCGCGGAGCTCCTCGGCGGCTTCCTGACGCTTCGCGTCGGCGAGCGCCTCCTCGGCGACGGCGGACTTGCGGTGCTCCGCCGCTGCCTGCTGAAGCTGGCCCTCCTCCACGAGATCGTCCTTGCCGGTCACCGCTCCGGCGACTTCCTTGGCCTTGCCCGCGACGCTGTCGAACAGTCCCTCGCGGGCTCCTGCTGCTGTGTGCTTGTCATGGCTCATGAGTCAAAAGTGCCCGAATACCAGGGCCTGACACCCATTCACTGATGTGACGTGGCACTCATCTCCCGCTCGACCGCGCGGCGCAGGTACGGGGCGGTGACGCTCTGCTCGACCTCCAGGAGGTCCGCCGGGGTGGCGGCGGCCACGACGGTGCCGCCGCGGTCCCCGCCGCCGGGGCCCAGCTCGATGACCCAGTCCGCTGCGGCGACGACCTGCATGTCGTGCTCCACCACGATGACCGTGTCGCCCGCATCGGTGAGCCGACCGAGGACGCGCACGAGGTCGCGCACGTTGACCGGGTGGAGACCACCGGTCGGCTCGTCGAGCACGAAGATCGTGCCCTCCCGCCTCGGACGCTGCAGCTCGGTGGCCAGCTTGATGCGCTGGGCCTCGCCGCCCGAGAGCTCGGTCGCCGGCTGTCCGAGGGTCAGGTAACCCAGGCCGACGTCGAGCAGCGTCGCCAGCGACCGGTGCACGCCCGGTACGTCCTCGAAGAAGGTCGCGGCCTCCTGGACGGTCATCGCGAGCACCTGGCCGATGTCTCGCTCGCGGTAGTGCACCTCCAGCGTCTCGGGGTTGTACCGCGAGCCGTTGCAGGTGGGGCACACCGAGTAGCTGGTCGGCAGGAAGACGAGCTCGATCGCGATGAATCCCTCGCCCTCGCACGTGGGGCAGCGGCCGGCGGCGACGTTGAACGAGAACCGTCCGGCCGCCCAGCCGCGGTCCTTCGCCGCCGGGGTCGCCGCGAACAGCCGTCGTACGGCGTCGAACAGTCCGGTGTAGGTCGCGAGATTCGACCGGGGGGACCGGCCGATCGGCCGTTGGTCGATCGAGATGATCCGCTGCTGCTCGCCGTCGACGACCGGCTCGGCCTCCAGGCGCTCGAGCGTGGCTGCGAGCAGGGAGGACTTGCCGGACCCGGAGACGCCGGTGATCGCGGTCATCACCCCGATCGGGAGCCGGATGCTGACGTCCTGCAGGTTGTGCAACGACAGGTGGTCCAGCTCACGCCAGGCGACCGGCTCGCGGGCCGCCAGCGTCGGGGGAGGCGTGCGGTCGAACATGAACTCGGCGGTCACCGATTCGGCGACCGCCGCGAGTCCCTCAGGAGGCCCGCTGTGCACGACATGTCCACCGAGGACGCCGGCGCTCGGACCCACGTCGACCACCCAGTCGGCGTGCCGGGCGATCGCCAGATCGTGCTCGACCACGAACAGGGAGTTGCCGGCAGCGACGAGCTCCCGCAGCGCCGCGTACAGCGCCTCGGAGTCCGCGGGGTGAAGGCCCGCGGACGGCTCGTCCAGCACGTACAGGACGCCGAACAGGCCGGCGCGCAGCTGCCCCGCGAGGCGGACGCGCTGCAGCTCCCCGGGGGACAGGGCCGTGCTCGACCGGTCCATCGACAGGTAGCCCAGGCCCAGCCCGATGATGGCCTCGACCCGCGACGCGAAGTCCTTCACCAGGGAGCGGGCCGCCGTGGCTGCTGCCGCTCCGTGCCGGTCGGTGCCGCGGGCCTGCTGCTCCAGACCGGTGTCCAGCAGCGCGCACACCTGGGACAGCGGCATCGCTGCCATCTCGGCGATGTCGACCCCCGCGAAGGTCACCGCCAAGGCGGCCGGGCGCAGGCGCTTGCCGTGGCAGGTGGGGCACGGCCCCTCGGCGCGGAACGCCTCGAGCTTCTCGCGCTGGCTCGCCGACTGCGTCTTCGCCAGGTTGCGCATCAGGTACTTCTCCGCGGACGACCAGTGACCGTGGTATGCGCTCGCCTCTCCCTGCTTGTTGCCCTGCAGGAGCATCCGGGGCTCCTCGTCGGTGAAGAGCAGCCAGTCGCGCTGCTCCTGGGGCAGGGTGTGCCACGGCGCGTGGATGTCGATGCCGAGCTTGGTGACCATGCGCCGCACGTTGAGACCGACCCAGGCGCGGTTCGCCCAGACGCCGATCGCGCCCTCGTCGATCGACAGGCTCGGATCGGGGACGAGGAGCTCCTCGGTCGTGCTGCGCGAGACCCCGCTGCCGTGGCACGTCGGGCACGCGCCGATCGCGGTGTTGGGGGAGAACGCGGACGCCGGCAGGTGGTCGGCGCCCTCGGGGTAGGTGCCGGCCCGGCTGTACAGCAGGCGCAGCACGTCCGAGAGCGAGCTGAGGGTGCCGAGCGACGACCGGGAGCTCGTGGCTCCGCGCGCCTGCTGCAGCGCCACGGCCGGCGGCATCCCGTCGATCGTGTCGATGTCGGGCGCGCCCACCTGCGACAGGAGCCGCCGGGCGTACGGGGCGACGGACTCGAAGTAGCGACGTTGCGACTCGGCGAACACCGTTCCGAAGGCCAACGACGACTTGCCCGAGCCGGAGACCCCGGTGAAGACGACGAAGCAGTCGCGGGGCAGGTCGACGTCGACGTCGCGCAGGTTGTGCTCGCGCGCCCCCCGGACGCGGATCCATCCGGACGAGCCGGTGGGCAGGTCGGTTCCGTTCAGGTCTGTCTCACGGTGCTCGGGCATCCCGCCAACCTAGCCCGAGCCGCCACGTCGCGCGTGCCGGCGACCGCCTCAGGTGCCGGCGGCCTCGTCGCGGGCGGCACGGGCCGCGGCGGTGAGCTGATGCATCAGCGCCGCGGCGCGAGCGAGCTCCTGCTCGTCGTGCACGTCGAGCACCTGGCGCATGTGCTTGGCCAGGATCGCGAACATGGAGCCGCCGACCGCCAGTGCGTCCTCGGTGATCTCGACGCGCACCGACCGCCGATCGGTCTCGACCCGCTCCCGTCGCACGTGCCCGGCCCGTTCGAGCCGGTCCAGCATCGCGCTGGTGGCCGAGGGGCTGAGCCCGAGGCCGTCGCTGATGTCCTTCGGCGAGGTGGCGTCGCGATCCATCACCAGGCCGATCGCGGCCAGGTCGGTGCGGTGCATCGCGTGCACGTGGCTCATCTGCAGCACGTACCGCTCGACCTCGGCGGTGAACGTGCGCAGCTCGCGGACGAGCTCGGTGGCAGCCGGCGATCCCGCACCGCGCCGATTGGCGGAGGTCATGGGCCAATCGTACTATTTCGATTGTGGAATCATTCGATGACGGAAACAAAGACCTGACGCGTCGCCCGGGCCGCCGCGCGGCGATCCTCGTGACGTTGCTGTTCGTGCTGCTCTCCGGGGCGGTGTTCGCCCTGGCCCCCGAGGCCCGGGAGTCGAACGCCCCGACCGCGGGGCTGCCGGACTCCGCCGACTCCACGACCGTGGCACGGCTCCAGCAGACCCTGCCGTCGAGTGACGTGTCCCCGGCGATCGTCGTCGTCGACCGGGACGGTGGCAAGGCGCTGACCGGCGAGGACAAGAAGGCCGTCGAGGAGCTCGCGGCCACGCTCGGGTCCGCCTCCGTCACCGACGACGAGCTCAGGCCCGTGTTCTCCGAGGACGGCACCGTGGCGCTCGTCGCCGTGCCGCTGAAGGCCTCCACCGGTGCCGACAAGGTCGAGGCGCTGCGCTCGACCGTCGAGAAGTCCCTGCCCGACGGCGTGACCGCGGAGGTGACCGGCGGTCCCGCGTTCGAGGCCGATCTCCAGGACGTCTTCGCGGGCGCGGACGTCCGCCTCCTGATCTCCACCGCGCTCGTCGTGGCGCTCCTGCTGCTCGTCACCTACCGCAGCCCGTGGCTGTGGCTGGTGCCGTTGATCGTCGTGGCCCTCGGCGACCGCGTCGCCGCCCTGGCGGTCGCGACCGCGACGCAGGTCTTCGACTACGACGTGGACGGGTCCACGACGGGCATCACCTCCGTGCTCGTGTTCGGTGCGGGCACGAACTACGCCCTGCTGCTCATCGCGCGCTATCGCGAGGAGCTGCGACGGCACGAGGACCGTTTCGTCGCGATGCGGGCGGCCTGGCGTCAGGCAGCCCCGGCCATCCTGGCCAGCTCGGGCACCGTCGCGCTCGCACTCCTGACGCTCTCCTTCGCCGACACCCCCACGAACCGCGCACTCGGCTGGTCCGCGGCGATCGGGATCGCGGTCGCGGTGATCTTCGGCCTGATCGCGCTCCCGGCCGCCATGGTGCTGTTCGGGCGGGGCCTGTTCTGGCCGTTCGTGCCGCGCCTCGGTCAGAAGGACCCGGCCCGCAGCGGTGTGTGGGCCCGGGTCGGCGCGACCGTCGTCCGCCGCCCGCGGGCCTTCACCGCGGGATCGCTCGCCCTGCTCGCGCTGCTCGCCGTCGGGGGCTCCGGGCTGCAGGTCGGGCTGACCCAGAACGAGAGGTTCCGGGAGACCCCGGAGTCGGTCCTGGGCCAGGAGACGCTGGCGCAGGCGTTCCCCGCCGGGTTCGCCGAGCCGACGGTCGTCCTGGCGAAGCCCGACCGGGCCAAGGACGTCCTCGCGGACCTGAAGGACGTCGACGGCGTCTCGACCGTCCGGCCCGGCCCCGCCTCCGACGAGTGGGCCGAGCTGGACGTCGTGCTGGACAGTGATCGCGGGTCCGACCGTGCCGCGGACACGATCGACCGGATGCGCGCAGCGGTCGACGACGGTGCGCTGGTCGGTGGCGGTGACGCGCAGGACCTGGACGCGAGGGCAGCCGCCTCCCACGACCGGCTCCTGATCTTCCCGTTGGTCCTCGTGATCGTGCTGGTCATCCTGGTCGCGCTGCTCAGGTCGATCGTGGCCGCCGTCGTCCTGGTGCTGACCGTCGTCGCGACCTACGTGGCCGCGATGGGCGCCGGCTGGTTCGTGTTCACGCACTTCTTCGACTTCCCGGCGCTCGACCTGCCGGTGCCGCTGTTCGCGTTCATCTTCCTCGTGGCGCTCGGCGTCGACTACAACATCTTCTTGGCGACCCGGGCGCGCGAGGAGGCGGCCGACAAGCCGATCGCGGGCGCGATGTCGACGGCACTGGCGGTGACCGGTGGCGTGATCACGAGCGCAGGCGTGGTGCTCGCGGCGGTCTTCGCGGTCCTCGGCGTGCTGCCGCTCGTCACGCTCACGCAGATCGGCGTCATCGTCGGCATCGGCGTGCTGCTCGACACCCTGGTGGTGCGCAGCCTCCTGGTCCCGGCGCTCGCGACGCTGGTCGGCGAGCGGTTCTGGTGGCCGAGCCACTCCGGGCGCGACTGACATCCCGCGGGATTCGTCCGCTCCGACATGCCGGTGCCTGCGACCTCGTGGCAGCCGACGAACACGGAGCGTGACGCACGTCCTACGGTCGTGACGTGACCGACCTCAACGACACGAAGACCTGGCTCGACGAGCAGCTTCCTGCGCTCCTCGAGAAGCACGACGTCCCCGCAGCCGCGTGGGCCGTGCTCAAAGACGGCGCAGTCGTCGACGGAGCAGCGGGCGTGCTCAGCAAGGCGACCGGCGTGGAAGCCACCGCGGACTCGGTGTTCCAGATCGGATCCATCACCAAGCTCTGGACCAGCACCCTGGTCATGCAGCTGGTCGACGAGGGACTCGTCGACCTCGACGAGCCGGTGCGCACGTACCTCCCGGAGTTCCGGATCGTCGACGAGGCCGCGGCAGCGGTCATCACGACGCGCCAGCTCCTCAACCACACCGCCGGTTTCGAGGGCGACATCTTCACGGACACCGGGACGGGCGACGACGCGCTCGAGAAGTTCGTGGCGCTGCTCGCGGACGTGCCGCAGCTGTTCGAGCCGGGGGAGCAGTTCTCCTACAACAACGCCGGGTTCTGCGTGCTCGGGCGCCTGGTCGAGGTGGTGCGCAGCACGACGTACGACGCCGCGCTGCGCGAGCACGTCGTCGCCCCGCTCGGACTGACCCACGTGGCCACCGGACCGTACGAGGCGATCATGTTCCGCGCGGCCGTGGGGCACATCCAGAGCGAGCCGGACTCGGGCTACGAGCCCGCCCCGATCTGGGCGATGGCCCGCTCGAACGCTCCCGCCGGCTCGATGCTCGCGATGCGTCCCCGTGACCTGCTGGCGTTCGCCCGCATGCACCTCGAGGACGGCCGCGCGCAGGACGGCACCCAGGTGCTCGCCCCGGGCACGGCAGCCGCCATGCAGGCGCGGGCGGTCGACGTGCCGTACACGGGCATCATGGGATCCTCCTGGGGCCTCGGGTTCGAGCGTTTCGACGTCGCCGAGGGCGACATCGTCGGGCACGACGGCAGCACCCTCGGCCAGAACGGGTTCCTGCGGATGGTGCCGGAGGCGGGCCTGGCGGTCGCGCTGCTGGTCAACGGCGGAGACGTCGTCTCGCTGTACCACGAGCTCGTGGGACGCGTCGTCGACGAGCTGTCGGACACCCAGCTGCCGGAGCTGCCCACCCCGCCCGCGGACCCCGAGCGCGTCGACGCCGGCCGGTACGTCGGCACCTACTCCGCGGACGTCGTGGACCTCGTGGTGACGCAGGACGACGACGGGCGCATCTGGATGGACACCATCTACAAGGGCATGTTCGCCGACCTCGAGGAGCACCAGCCGCCGCAGGAGCTCGTGCACTTCCGGGACGACAGCCTCATCCCGCTGCAGGGCGAGCACGGCATGCACATGCCGCACTGGTTCCTCGGCGACGACGGCGAGGGCCACGCCCAGTACCTCCACATCGGTCGCGCCATCCGGCGCGCCTGACCCCCTGCGCGAGACGAAGGAACCCCGATGAAACTGATCCCGACAACCGTGGGCCTGTGCCTCACCGCGTCCGTCCTGGCGGCGTGCGGAGGCGGAGGGTCCGGCAGCAAGGACGGTGACGCCAAGATCGTCGACGGCGGCACCTTCAGCATGGCGCTGAACGCCGACCCGGGGAACCTCGACCCGCACTCGGGGGTGTCGAGCGCGCTGTTCAGCATCAGCCAGCTCTCGTACGACCACCTGTTCAACACCAACTTCGACGACGGGTCGATCGAGTCGGGCCTCGCCTCGAAGTGGGACGTCAAGGGCAACACGGTGACCGCGACGCTCACCGACGGCGTCACCTGCTCGGACGGCACCAAGCTCACGGCGTCGGACGTCGTGGCGAACCTCGACTACATCGCGGACCCGAAGAACGAGAGCCCGTTGCTGGGAGCCTTCCTCCCCGTCGGCGCCACCTCCAAGGCCGACGACGCCGCGGGCACCGTGACGGTCACGCTGGCCGCGCCGGCACCGTTCGTGCTGCAGGGCCTGGCGAACATCCCCATCGTGTGTCCCGCGGGCATGAAGGACCGCGCGGCACTCGCCAAGACCTCGAGCGGCACCGGCCCCTACGAGCTGACCGAGGCCGCTCCCGGCAACCAGTACACGTACAAGATCCGCGACGGCTACACGTGGGGCCCGGACGGCGCGACGACGGCGACCAAGGGCATGCCCGACACGATCATCATGAAGATCGTCGAGAACGAGTCGACCGCGGCGAACCTCCTGCTGTCGGGCGGTCTCAACGGCGCGATCGTCAGCGGCTCGGACAGCAAGCGGCTCGAGAAGTCGAAGCTGACGACGTACGACACCGCGAACCTGTCCGGCGAGCAGTGGTACAACCAGACCAAGGGCCGTCCCACGGTCGACCCGAAGGTCCGTCTCGCGCTGACGCAGGCGCTCGACCTCGCGGAGCTGCAGAAGGTGCTGACCGCCGGGAACGGCAAGCCCGCGACGACCTTCGCGGCGCTGGACCCGGTCGCGTGCCCCGGGGACTCGGTCTCCGACGCGCTTCCGAAGCAGGACGTCGACGCGGCCAAGGCCGTCCTGGCGGCCGCGAACCTGCCTGAGCTCACGTTCGTCTACAACCCCTCCAGTGGCGGTGGCGTGAGCGCGGCCGCCGAGCTCGCGGTGCAGCAGTGGAAGGCCGCCGGCGTCACGGTCAAGGCGAAGGCCCAGAACGTGACCGCGATCCAGGAGACGGTCTTCGGGACCGGGAACTGGGACATCGCCTGGCTGCCGGTGAACGTCAGCAGCCCGGACCAGCTGGTCCCGTTCCTGTCCGGACCCGCGACGCCCGAGGGCACGAACTTCGCCAACATCGCGAACGACGACTACGAGGCGGGGGTCAAGAAGGCCAGCACGATGAACGGCCAGGAGGGCTGCGCGACCTGGCTCGACGCCGAGTCGGCGCTCGTCGAGGCCGCGGACGTCATCCCGTTCGCCAACTCGATCGGCAAGACGTACCGCGCCAAGGCGACGTTCGACTACCCCGGCCAGATGGTTCCCACGAGCATCCGGATGCTGGCGAACTGACCCATGGCCGTGGCAGAGACCCCAGCGGTCGTCCCGGTCCCACGGGTGGCGAGGTCTGCCAGCCCGTGGGGCCGGTTCGCCCTGCGCCGCCTCGGGCGGCTCGTGATCTCGCTGTGGGTCCTGGTCACCGCGGCGTTCCTGATGATCCACCTGATCCCGGGCGACCCGGTGCGAGGCGCTCTCGGCTCGACCGCGACGCCCGAGCTGGTGGCGTCGAAGCGCGCGTCGCTGGGCCTGGACGACCCGCTCCTGACGCAGTACCTGCACTACCTGAAGGGGCTGTTCACCGGTGACTTCGGGACCTCCCTGATCTCGCAGACACCGACGGCGGACGTCATCGCGCAGCGGCTGCCCGCGACGCTGTGGCTGGCCGTGCTCGGCTTCCTGGCCGCGGTCGCGGTGGCCGTCCCGCTCGGTGTGGCGGCCGGGGTGCTCACCCGCCGGGGACACGGCCGGCGCACCGAGCTCGGGTTCACCACGACCAGCGTCATCCTCGGCACGATCCCGGACTTCATGGTCGGCGTCGCGCTCGTGTACGTCTTCGGTGTGCGCCTCGAGCTGCTGCCGGTCGCGGGGAACGACTCCGCGTCGGCGTACGTGCTGCCGGTCCTCTCGCTCGCGATCGGACCGGCGGCGATCCTGGCCCGGATCATCCGCATCGAGATGGTGACCATCCTGCAGGCCGACTTCATCCGCACCGCCCGCGCCAAGCGGCTCCCGGCCGCACGGATCTACCTGTCCCACGCCCTGCCCAACGCCCTCACGGCGGCGCTGACGCTGTCGGGCATCCTGCTCAGCGCGATGGTCGCCGGCACGGTGCTGGTCGAGAACGTCTTCGCCTGGCCGGGCCTCGGCAGCACGATCGTCTCGTCGATCCTCAACAAGGACTATCCCGTCGTGCAGGGAATCATCTTGATGTACGGCATCGGCGTGCTGCTCATCAACACCGTCGTCGACGTCGCCCTGGCGTTGCTCGATCCCCGTTCACTGATCAGGGAGGACTGAGCCGATGTCTGAGGGATCCCGCCGGCGCAACCGGTTCGGCGCCGTGCTGCGCACACCGCTCGGGCTCGCGGCCACGGTGCTGGCGGTGGGCATGCTGGTGCTGGCCGTCGTGGCGCCGATCCTGTGGGCGGACTCCGCCCGTGCGGTCGACACCGACGACATCCTCGCCGGTCCGAGCGCCGAGCACTGGGCGGGCACCGACAACCTGGGTCGCGACATCATCTACCGGACGCTCGTGGCGACCCGGCTGTCCATCGAGCTGGCCCTCAGCGCGACCGCGATCGCCGTCGTGGTGGGTCTGGTCCTGGGCACCGCACCGCTGGTGCTGGGCCGCCGCGGCGGGCGCCTGGTCGTGGCCGGCGTCAACATCGCGGTCGCCTTCCCGGGCCTGCTGCTCGCCCTCTTCTTCGCGGTGGTCTTCGGCATCGGGGCCACCGGCGCGGTCCTGGCGATCGGCCTGGCCGGTGCGCCGTCGTTCGCGCGCCTGGTCCAGACGCTGGTCGCCGGTGTCGCCTCGCTCGACTACATCGCCGCGGCCCGGATCGCCGGGGTCGGCCGGTTCCGCGTGCTGCTGCGGCACGTGCTGCCCAACGTCGCGGAGCCCTTGATCGTCAACGCCACGATCGGCGCGGGCAATGCACTGCTGGCCTTCGCCGGCCTGTCCTTCCTCGGCCTGGGCGTGCAGGCGCCCGCGTACGACTGGGGCCGGCTGCTGTTCGACGGCGTCGGCTCGCTGTACGTCAACCCGGGCGCGGCCCTCGCCCCCGGGCTGGCGGTGCTGATCGCGGGCCTGGGCTTCAACCTGTTCGGTGAGTCGCTCGCCAAGGTCGTGGGCGTCTCGACCGGCATCCCGCTCGGACGGGCCCGCCGGCCCGTGCCTGCGGCGCTCCACGGCCCGTCCGGCCGCGACCCCGTCGACCAGTCGAGGAGCGAGGACGACCTGGTGCTCGACGTCCGGGGGCTGGAGGTCTCCTACCCGGGCCCCACCGGCCCGATCCGCCCGGTCCGCGGCCTGAGCTTCGGCGTGCGCCGGGGCGAGTCGGTCGGCATCGTGGGCGAGTCCGGGTCCGGCAAGTCGCTGACCGCGCTCGCGGTGTCCCGCCTGATCGACGACCCGGGACGGGTCGAGGCCGAGCGCATCCGCTTCCTCGGCGAGGATCTCCTGGCGCCCGACACCAAGGCCCAGCGCCAGGTGCTCGGGACGTCCATGGCCATGGTCTTCCAGGACCCCATGACGTCGTTCAACCCGACACGGCGCATCGGCGCCCAGCTGGCCGAGGTCTCGCGCCACCACCACGGCATGGACAAGAAGCAGGCCCTGGCGCGTGCGGTCGATCGCCTCGGGGCGGTCCGCATCTCCGAGCCCGAGCGGCGTGCCCACCAGTACCCGCACGAGTTCTCCGGTGGCATGCGTCAGCGCGCGATGATCGGGATGGGCGTGATGGGCAGCCCCGCGCTGATCATCGCCGACGAGCCGACCACCGCCCTCGACGTCACGGTCCAGCAACAGGTCCTCGACCTGCTCGCGGCGATCCGCCGCGACGACGACGTCGCACTGGTCCTCATCAGCCACGACGTGACCGTGGTCGCCGACGTCTGCGACCGCGTCCTGGTGATGTACGCCGGGCAGATCGTCGAGGACCTGTCCGCATCGGACCTGACCACCGCGGCCCAGCACCCGTACACGCGGGCACTGGTCGCGGCGGTCCCCTCGATGGAGACGGACCTCGACGCGCCCCTGACGGTCATCCCCGGCCGTCCGGTGGACCCCTCGGACGTGCCGCAGGGATGCCCGTACTCCGCCCGGTGCCCGCTGGCGACCGAGCGGTGCTTCGTGGAGGACCCCCCGCTGCTGGCCCATGCCGCCGGCCGGGTCGCGTGCTGGCACGCCGGGGAGCCGATCGAGCTGGGACCGACCAGGGCAGGTGTGGTGTGAGCGAGCTGCGATTCGAGGACGTGACCGTCCGTTACGGCGGGACGACCGCCGTGGACGGAGTGAGCCTGACGGTGCCCTCGGGCACGATCGTGGGGCTGGTGGGCGAGTCCGGGTCGGGCAAGTCGACCCTCGCCCGTGCGGCCGTCGGTCTCGCACCGGTGGACAGCGGGCAGATCCTGCTCGACGGCGAGCCGGTGCCCGTCCGCGGCCGGCGCCGCCCGGTGCAGATGATCTTCCAGGACCCGTTCTCCTCCCTCGACCCCCGCATGAGCATCGGCGAGAGCGTCGCCGAGGCGGTGCCGCGCGGCATCGGCCGCAGCGAGCGCCGGACCGAGGTCGCCCGCCTGCTCGACCTGGTCCACATCGGCGCCGTCCGGTCCGACGCCAGGCCGTCGGAGATGTCCGGCGGGCAGCGCCAGCGGGTGGCCCTCGCCCGGGCGCTCGCGGCGCGTCCTGCCGTGATCGTGGCGGACGAGATCACGTCCGCGCTGGACGTCTCGATCCAGGGGACCGTCCTCAACCTGGTCCGCGAGCTCCAGGCCGAGCTCGGCCTGTCGATCCTGTTCATCTCCCACAACCTCGCGGTCGTGCGATACGTCGCCTCGGAGGTGGCGGTCATGCATCGCGGAGTGATCGTCGAGCAGGGCCCCACCGCGCAGGTGCTGGCGACACCCGCCCACGACTACACGCGCGACCTGCTGGCCGCCGTCCCCGGAAGAGCCCGACGAAGGAGTCCCCAATGACCCGACGCATGCGCATCGACGACCTCACCGCGCTCGCGGTGCCGTCGCAACCGGCCCTGTCACCCGATGGTGCCCAGGTCGCGTACGTCCTGCGGACCCTCGACACCGAGCACGACCGCAGCCACGACGAGCTGTGGCTCGTGCCGACGTCCGGCGGAAGCGCCCGTCGGCTGACCGCCGGTCCCGAGGACTCGGCACCCGTGTGGTCCCCGGACGGCTCCCGACTGGCGTTCCTGCGAGCCGGCCAGGTCCACCTGCTGACCACCGGCGGGGGAGAGCCCGAGCAGGTCACCCATCTGCCGGCCGGTGCCGGCGCGCCCGTGTGGAGCCCCGACGGGCAGCGCATCGCCTTCGCCGCGCCGGTCGACCCGACCGACGGCAAGGGCCCGCTCGTCTCGGCGCGCCTGGACTACCAGACCGACGGAGCGGGGATGTTCGGCCCGGTCCGCCACCAGCTGCACGTGCTCGACCTGACCTCCGGCAGCTGCCGCCAGGTCACGGACGGTCCCGAGCACGCAGGCCAGCCCGCCTGGGCACCTGACGGGCGGACGGTCGCCTTCACCCGCCGCGTCGGCGCCGACAGCGACCTGACCTTCCGCACCGCCGTGCACCTGCTCGACGTGGACGACGTGCTGGCCAGGCCGCGCACGGTCACGTCCGTCGACGGCGTCGCGGCCACGGTGTCGTACGACAGCGACGGTGCGCACCTGCTCGTCGTGGGCCATCCCGGCGACCCGGTCGGGCACCAGCACCTGCTGCGCGTCGCCCTGGACGGCGGCGAGGCGGTCAGCCTCACCGCACACCTCGATCGCAACGTGATGCCGGGGGCGACGGCCTACCCGGGCGGTCGTCCGCAGCGCGACGACGCGGGGCGGATCCTGTTCTGCCTGCGCAACCGGGGCTGCACGCACGTGTGGGCCCTGGAGGACCCGACTGTGCCGGAGGGCCGCCCGGTCCTGGCCGGGCAGGACCGGGTCGTCTCGGGTCTCTCGGTGGTCGGCGGCACCGCGGTCGTCGCGCTGACCACTGCGACGTCGTACGGCGAGATCGTCGCGCTCGACCTCGCGACCGGCGCCGAGTCGGTGCTCACCGACCACGGCGCGTCTGTCGCCGGGATCGAGCTGTTCCGGCCCGAGTCGCGGACGTTCACGATCAGCGACGGCACGCAGGTGCAGGCGTGGCTGCTGCGTGACCCGGAGCGACCGGGTCCCCGTCCTCTGCTGCTCGACGTGCACGGCGGCCCCCACAACGCCTGGAACGGGACCGCCGACGAGATGCACGGCTACCACCAGGAGCTGGTGTCGCGCGGGTGGGCGGTCCTGTTGGTCAACCCGCGCGGCAGCGACGGGTACGGCGAGGCGTTCTTCGACGGCGTCAACGGCGCCTGGGGCGTCGCCGACGCGGCGGACTTCCTCGAGCCCATCGACGCGCTGGTGGCCGAGGGCGTGGCGGACCCGGACCGGCTCGCCGTCACCGGCTACAGCTACGGCGGCTTCATGACCGCGTGGCTCACCGGACACGACGACCGGTTCAAGGCCGGCGTCGCGGGGGGCATCGTCAGCGACCTCGTGAGCGAGTTCGGCACCGCCGACGACGGTGTCTTCCTCAGCACGTACGAGCTCGGCGGCTCCCCCTGGGACGATCCGGAGCGCTACGCGGCGATGTCGCCCCTCAGCCACGTCACGCAGGTGACCACGCCGACGCTGGTGCTGCACGGCCTCGCCGATCTCACGTGCCCCGTCGGGCAGGCCCAGCAGTGGCACAGCGCCCTGCGTTCCCAGGGCGTGCCGACCGAGCTCGTCCTGTACCCCGGCGCCTCCCACGCGTTCATCCTCGTCGGGCCCCCGTCGCAGCGTCTCGACTACGCCACCCGGGTCGTCGACTGGGTCGAGCAGCACACCGTGCGGGCCGGCCGGTCGCGGATCGACGTCGCGCACTGGGAGCGTCGCCTCGGGCAGCTCGCCGAGCGATACGGCGTCCCCGGCGCACAGCTCGGCATCCTGCGCCTCGGCGAGGACGGGCAGGACGAGGTCGCGGTCGCGTCGCACGGACTGCTCAACATCGACACCTCCGCCCCGGTGACCGAGGACTCGATCTTCCAGATCGGCTCGATCACCAAGGTGTGGACCGCGACGGTCGTCATGCAGCTGGTCGACGAGGGTCTTGCGGACCTCGACGCGCCGGTCGTCGAGATCATCCCCGACCTGCGGCTGTCCGATCCCGACGTGACCAAGCGCATCACGCTGCGCCACCTGCTGAACCACACCAGCGGGATCGACGGCGACGTCTTCACCGACACCGGCCGCGGCGACGACTGCCTCGAGAAGTACGTCGCCCTGCTCGGTGACGAAGCCCAGAACCATCCGCTCGGCGCCACCTGGTCGTACTGCAACTCCGGCTTCTCGGTGCTCGGCCTGGTCATCGAGCGGCTCACGGGCACGACCTGGGACCAGGCGCTGCGCGACCGGCTGTTCACGCCGCTCGGGATGCAGCACGCGATCACGCTGCCCGAGGAGGCGCTGCTCCACGCGGCCGCCGTCGGCCACGTCACGACGGACGGTCACAAGCAGGTCGCCCCGGCCTGGCAGCTGCCGCGCTCGATCGGTCCCGCGGGCCTGGTGACGGCGAGCGCCGCCGACGTCCTCGCGTTCGCCCGCATGCACCTCGAGAGCGGGCTGGCGCCGGACGGCAGCCGGATCCTCAGCGAGGAGTCGGCCGCCGCGATGGCCGCCCACCAGGCGGACCTGCCGGACAAGCACTCGCTCGGCGACTCGTGGGGCCTGGGCTGGATCCGGTTCGGCTGGGACGGTCAGCGGCTCTACGGCCACGACGGCAACACGATCGGCCAGTCCGCGTTCCTGCGCGTGCTGCCCGACGCGGGCCTCGCCGTGACGCTGCTGACCAACAGCGACGGCGCTCGTGACCTCTACGAGGCCCTGTACCGCGAGATCCTGGCCGAGCTGGCGGGCGTGGAGATGCCGCGCCCGATCGCACCGCCCGAGCCGCCCGTCGAGCACGACATCACGCCGTACGTCGGTCGCTACGAGCGCTCGTCGGTGATCATGGAGGTGCTCGTCGCCGACGGCGAGCCGCGTCTGCGGACCACGCTCGTCGGACCGCTCGCGGAGCTCATCCCGGACCCGGTCGACGAGCACGCGCTCGTGCCGTACGCCGAGAACATCTTCCTCACCAAGCCGCCCGAGGCCGAGACCTGGTTCCCGGTGACGTTCTTCGAGCTGCCGACCGGCGAGCGCTACCTCCACTTCGGCGTCCGCGCGACGCCGCGGGTGAGCTGATGGACCTCACCGAGATCCTCGCCGACACCCGCGAGATGGTCGAGTGCGAGTCGCCGTCGACCGACCTCGCCGCGGTCGCCCGGTCGGCCGAGGTCGTCGCGCGGGTGGGCGAGCGCCGGCTCGGGGTGGCGCCCGAGCGGATCGTGCTCGACGGGCGCACGCACCTGCGCTGGCGGCTCGGGCCGGGCCCCTCGCGAGTGCTCCTGGTCGGCCACCACGACACGGTGTGGGCGCTCGGCTCCCTCGCGACCCACCCCTGCACGATCGAGGGCGACGTCCTGCGCGGCCCCGGCTGCTTCGACATGAAGACCGGGCTCGCGATGGCCTTCCAGGCCGCAGCCGGTCAGGACGGCGTCACGCTCCTGGTCACCGGTGACGAGGAGCTCGGCTCCCCGTCGTCGCGTGGACTCATCGAGGAGGAGGCGCGCCTGGCCGAGGCGGCACTCGTCCTCGAGGGGGCAGCGCCCGGCGGCGCGCTCAAGTCCGAGCGCAAGGGGGTCTCGCTCTACGACGTGACGGTGCACGGACGTGCAGCCCATGCCGGGCTCGAGCCCGAGCGCGGCGTCAACGCCACGCTCGAGCTCGCGCACCAGGCGCTCGCCGTCGCGCTCCTCGGCGACGCTGCCACGGGCACCACGGTGACCCCCACGGCGGCCCGGGCCGGGCGCACGACCAACACGATCCCCGCCGAGGGCGTCTTCTCCGTCGACGCCCGCGTCCGCACGCTCGCGGAGCAGGACCGGGTCGACGCAGCCATGCGGTCGCTGTCGCCGGTGCTCGAGGGTGCGACCACCGTCGTGACCGGCGGCCCCAACCGGCCGCCGCTCGAGCGCGCCAGCTCCGCTGAGCTGCTCGAACGCGTCCAGGCGGTCGCCGACCGGCTGGGTCTGCCCGCGGTCCCGTCCGCCGCGGTCGGCGGAGCCTCGGACGGCAACTTCACCGCCGGCGTCGGCACGCCGACGCTCGACGGGCTGGGTGCCATCGGCGGCGGCGCCCACGCCGACGACGAGCACGTGCTCGTCGACCGCATCCTCGACCGGACCCGACTCGTCCGCGCCCTCGTCGCCGATCTTCTGGCGGCACCGACGAACCGCACCGACCTGACTCGTGCAGGCCGACCATGACACCGCCGGAGAATCTCCGCAGGATGGATGACGTGACCAAAGTCGCCCTTGATCCCCAGCTGGACGCCGATCGCACCGCCGAGATGGCAGCGACGGCGGCCGGCATCGTCGTCCGAGAGCTCACCGAGCTCGCCGAGCTCGAGCAGGTCCTCGACCTGTACGTCCGCATCTGGGGTCGGGAGGCCAACCCGCCGATGACCCTGGAGCTGCTTCGCGCGTTCACCAAGGCGGGCAACTACGTGGGTGGTGCCTTCGTGGACGACGGCCGCCTGGTCGGTGCGTGCGTCGGCTTCTTCCACGCCCCGGCCGACGACGCGCTGCACAGCCACATCGCCGGCGTCGACGCCACGATGGTCGACCGCCACGTCGGGTTCGCCCTCAAGCTGCACCAGCGCGCCTGGGCCCTGCAGCGAGGAGTGTCCGACATCGCCTGGACGTTCGACCCGCTGGTGAGCCGCAACGCGTACTTCAACCTGGTCAAGCTGGCCGCCCGCCCGGTCGAGTACCTGCCCAACTTCTACGGGGCGATGGTCGACTCGATCAACGGCTCCGACGAGACCGACCGGCTGCTCGTGCGCTGGAACCTGCTCGACCCCGCGGTCGAGCTGGCCTGCTCGGGTGGCGGGGCGCCCGCCGTGGTCGCCGACGAGCTGGCCGCGGGTGCGGTGACGGCGGTCGGCATGGACGACGACGGCGGTCCGGTGCGTGGACGCCTCGACGGTGAGACCTCCCTGGTCGCCGTCCCCCGCGACATCAGCGGGCTGCGGGCGACCGACGCCGCGCTGGCCAGGCGCTGGCGCGTCGAGGTGCGAGAGGTGCTGGGTGAGCTGCTCCGCGACGGGGCGCGCATCACCGGGTTCGACCGACAAGGCTGGTACGTCGTGAGGAGGGGGCTGTGAAGCTCACCGGGGTCGAGCTGATCCACGTCTCGATGCCCCTCGTCTCCCCGTTCCGCACGTCGTTCGGCACCCAGGTCACCCGTGACCTGCTGCTCCTGCGCGTCGTCACCGACGAGGGGGAGGGGTGGGGCGAGTGCGTCACGATGCCCGACCCGGTCTACTCCTCGGAGTACGTCGCGGGGGCCGCGGACGTGCTGCGTCGCTTCCTCGTGCCCGCCCTCGCTGCCTCCGGACCGCTTGACGCGTCCCGCGTGGCGACCGTCCTGGCGCCGTTCAAGGGACACCGGATGGCCAAGGCGGCCCTCGAGATGGGCGTCCTCGACGCCGAGCTCCGGGCCGAGGGCAGGTCGTTCGCGCGCGAGCTCGGCGCGGTCCACGACCGGGTGCCGTGCGGTGTCTCGGTCGGCATCATGGACAGCATCCCGGCCCTGCTCGACGCGGTGGGTGGATACATCGACGAGGGCTACGTCCGGATCAAGCTGAAGATCGAGCCCGGCTGGGACGTCGCGCCGGTGCGTGCGGTGCGCGAGCGGTTCGGCGACGACGTGCTGCTGCAGGTCGACGCCAACACGGCCTACACGCTGGCGGACGCGCGGCACCTCGCCCGGCTCGACCCCTTCGAGCTGCTCCTGATCGAGCAGCCGCTCGAGGAGGAGGACATCCTCGGTCACGCCGACCTCGCACGGCAGATCACCACCCCGATCTGCCTCGACGAGTCGATCACCTCGGCACAGTCCACCGCGGCCGCGATCCGGCTGGGCGCCTGCGAGGTGGTCAACATCAAGCCGGGCCGCGTCGGCGGGTACCTGGAGTCCCGGCGCATCCACGACGTGTGCGTCGCGAACGGCGTGCCGGTCTGGTGCGGAGGGATGCTCGAGACCGGGATCGGCCGGGCGGCGAACGTGGCCCTGGCCGCGCTCCCCGGCTTCACGATGCCCGGCGACACCTCGGCGTCGGACCGCTACTACCGCACCGACATCACCGAGCCGTTCGTCCTGGACGCCGGCACGCTGACCGTTCCCACGGGACCGGGCATCGGCGTGCTCCCGGTGCCCGAGCTCCTGGCGGAGGTGACGACCCACACCGAGTGGCTCACGGTCTGAGTTCGTCGGCGCCGACAGCTCGGCGGTCACACATGGTGCGTTCGCACGACGTACGCTGGTCCCGACCCGCCTAGTGTCGAAAGCGTGCCCCCCGCCATGACCGCTCCCAGCACCCGTCCGCGCGCGAGCCTCGCACGGGTCGTCGACGACCTCGGCGCCACCCTGCTCGAGCTCGTGCACGGCGACACGGGCCGCGCCGACGACATCGGCGGGGTGGTGATCCACGACCCGGTCGACGCCCCCGTCCTGCCGCCCCGCGCCCTCGTCCTCGGCGTGGCGCTGGACGACGCGGCGGAGGTGGCCGCGCTGCTGCTGGACCTGGGCCGCCAGGACGCCGCCGCGCTGGTCGTCCGGGCCCCGGTGCCGTTCACCGACGAGGTGCGCACGGCGGCCGACAGCTCGGGCGTGGCGCTGCTCGGGCTGAGCCGGGGCGCTCCCTGGGCCCACCTCGCGTCGATGCTGCGCTCGGTGCTCGCGGAGGGCGACGTCGGCGGGGCCACGCCCGAGACGCTCGGCGGCCTGCCGTCCGGTGACCTGTTCGCGGTCGCCAACGCCATCTCCTCGCTGCTCGACGCGCCGGTGACGATCGAGGACCGCAGCTCGCGCGTGCTCGCGTTCTCCGGCCGCCAGGACGAGGCCGATCCGTCCCGGGTCGAGACGATCCTCGGCCGCCAGGTGCCCGAGCGCTACTCCAGGATCCTCAACGAGCGCGGCGTGTTCCGTGAGCTGCACCGCTCGGTGCAGCCGATCTACATGGAGGCGATGCCGGACGTCAACGAGGCCATCACGATGGCCCGGGTCGCGGTGGCGGTACGCGCGGGCGACGAGGTCCTCGGGTCGATCTGGGCCGCGGTGCCGGGCCCGCTCAGCCCCGAGCGCACCGCCGCGCTCCGCGATGCCGCGCAGCTCGTCGCGCTCCACCTGCTGCGGGTGCGCGCGGGTGCCGACGTCGAGCGCCGGGTCCGCGCCGACCTGGTCGGCTCGGTGCTGGAGGGGGGAGCGGGTGCCCGCGACGCGCTCGAGCGCCTCGGCCTGGCCGACACCCAGCTGCTGGTGCTCGGCTTCACGGTCGCCGACGCCGGACCGCTCGACCGGACCGATCCCTCGGCGGCCCACGAGCGCCAACGCCTCGGCGACGCGTTCGCGATGCACCTCAGCGCGGTCAACCCGCGCTCCGCGTCGGCTCTGTTCGACGGTGTCGCGTACGGGTTGGCGGCCGCGAGCGGCTCACCCGAGGAGGCAGAGGCGCGGGCGATGCGCATCGCCCACGACTTCCTGGGCCGGATCGGCGGGAAGCTGCGGCCCATCGTGGCGATCGGCCCGATGGCGACCAACCTCTCGGACATCGTCCGGGCCCGCGCCACGACCGACCGGATCCTGCGAGTGCTGCGCGAGGGCAACGGCAGCAGGCCGGTGGCGCGGCTGGTCGACGTCCAGACCGAGTCCCTGCTCATGGAGCTCCGCGACCGGACCATCGCCCGCGGCGAGCAGCTCACCGGCCCGCTGGCGCGCCTGGTCGCGTACGACCGGCAGCACGACGGCAGCCTCGTGGCCACCCTGCAGGCGTGGCTCGACGCCTTCGGCGACGTGACGCGGGCGTCCGAGGCTCTGTTCGTGCACCCCAACACGTTTCGGTACCGGCTCCGCCGGGTCAAGGAGATCGGTGACGTCGACCTGGCGGACCCGGTGCAGCGGTTCGCGCTGACCCTGCAGCTGAGCCTGTGGCCCGGACTGGCAGGACGTCCCGGGTCGGACCAGCCGACCCGGGACGCCTGACGGCGCGGCTCGTCAGCCGCCCGGCGAGGTCGGCGACGACCGCAGGAGGTACCGGGTCGGCAGCTCCACCGAGACCACGATGAGGGCCACGACCAGGGCGGCGGTCCCGGGGACCAGCCAGATCGGTGCCGACGGCCACGGGTAGCCCAGGAACCCGATGCCGAGGAACGCCAGCGGGAGTGCCGAGACCACGAGCGCCGCGCCCACGGAGACCGTGGCGGCGATCAGGGACTCGCGCCTCGTGGTGCCGAGGACCTGCGCACGGGTCGCGCCGGCCGTGCGCAGAGCGGCGATCTCACCGCGGCGTTGGGTCGTGACCGCCACGATCCGGTTGGAGATCGTCAGCGCGAGGTAGCCGAGCAGCACCGCGATCGTCGCGACGTTGAGCAGCATGCCCTGCGCCGCGACCGACGTGCTCGCGTCCGCCGTGGTCCGCTCGACGTCGAGCCCGGGGCGGGACGAGGCGAGCGACGAGAGGGCCGCGCTCGCCTCGGAGGTGTCGTCCGCCCGGACGAGCAGAGTCTGGTCGAGCCCGGACGTCGTGTGCTTCAGGGCCAGGTCCCGCGACAGCACGACCGAGCCGAGACCGAGCTCGCGGTCGTACACCGCCACGACCTTCGGGCGGACCTTGGTGCCGTCGCCCAGGGTGAGCCGGACGGTCTTGCCGACCTCGGCGTCGCGCGAGGTGGCCGCGCCTGCGCCAACGGCGATCGTGTCGCCCTTCAGCCGGGCGAGGCTGCCGCTACGCACGTCGAGGTCGAGGACGCCCGGCGTGTCCGGACCGAGCACCATGGCGGGCTCCGCCTCGACCTCGGTGTCTCCCAGGACGCGGTGCGGCCAGACCACGGAGGTGGTCGACATCGGTGCGGCCGCGCGCACCCCGTCCAGCCGGCGCACCTGCTCGGCGAGATCGTCCGGCACGCCGCCGAGGCCGTCCGCGGTGACGCGGAGCTGGGCGGTCGTGGCGTCCTGCACGCTGTCGTCGCTCGCCTTCAGCAGCGTGGTCTGCGAGATCGCGTACGTCAGCGTGAAGATCATGAGCATCGCCGAGGCCGTGATGACGCCCGCGAAACGGGTCGTGAAGACGCGCATGTTCGTCACCGCGAGCCACGTGGGCGCCGACACGCGGTCGGGGATGCGTCCGCCGAGGGCGTCGCTGGCGCGGCGCAGGAGGGCCGGCGCCGCCACCGCGAGCCCGATCGCCGCGACGATCCCCGCGGTCGACGTCATCGCGGCGCCGATGTCGGTGCGCACGAACAGGGGAGTCGTGGAGAGAGCCACGGCGGCCAGCAGGATGAGCAGGCCGATGCGCTCGCGGATGCGCGAGGGCACGCGCGCCTCGCTGGAGGACTCCACCATGGCGTCCACGGCCGGCATCCGGGAGGCGCGCCAGGAGGCCGCCCGGGCCGCGAGCTGGGCGACGGCTGCCATCGACGCGATGCCGACGAGCGCCGGCAGCGGGCCGTAGGTGAGCGGCAGCGACGGGGGCAGGATGTCTGTCGCCCGCAGCAGCGCACCGAGCTGGCCCGCGAGCAGGTAGCCCAGCACGATGCCGGGAACCGACGCGATCGCGGCCACCACGGTCGTCTCGGCCGCGATGAGGCTGCGGACCTGGCCCGGTGTCGCGCCGATCGATCGCATCAGGGCCAGTGCCCGGCGCTGTCCTGCGACGGACACGGTCACGGCGCCGGTGAGCACGAACCCGACGAGCAGCACGACGATGCCGCCGAGCGATCCCGCGACCAGCAGCAGGGTGCCGCGGGCCGCCGTGACGTCGGGAGCTGCGGTGTCGCCGCGGTCGGCGCCCGTGGTGACCTTCAGGCCCGATCCCCGCAGCTCGTCACGCACGGCGTCGGCGACGGTGTCGACCGACCCCGAGGCGACCGTCAGGCCGACGAGGTCCGCGCGGGTGCCCGCGCCGGTCGACTCGCGGAACGCGGTGGCCGCGGCGTCGCTGAAGTAGAGATTCTGCCCGCCGCCGCTGACGACGGCCGTCACCCGGTAGGTCCGAGCGTCACCGCCGGCGGCCGCGATCTGGATGTCGTCACCTGCGGACACGCGCGCCGCCTTCGCGGTGCTCGAGCCGAGCGCGATCTCGTCCGCGCCCACGGGAGCGGATCCGTCCGTGCTGTGACGCCCGAGCAGCTGGACGGACGACCAGCCGTGGCCCGCGGTCCGCGGGTCGTCGGTCGGGACGACCCGACCGTCGGCGTCGACCAAGGCGGCCGGGAACGAGACGTCGGCGACCGCGCTGTGCACCCCCGGGACCCTGACCAGGTCGGCCGCGACGTCCCCGGGGATGCGGTTGCGCTCCGGCAGCACGGCGGGGATGCTCTCGGGGGCACTGACGGACTGGGGTGCGGTCACCACGATGTCCGCGCCGGCCAGGCGGCCGACGGGAGCGTGCGACCTGAGCCCGGACTCGGTCAGCACACCGGTCGCGGTGACGAGGGCGGCGCCGCCGAGGGCGGCACACGCGATGGCGACCAGCGAGGTGAGGCGGTGGCGGGCCATCCGGAGGGCGAGCTGGATCATGGCTCAGTCCTCGCTCATCGAGATCAGCCGGTTCGCCAGGTCAGCGGCGTCCGGCTCGGTCACGGTCTGCACGATGTGGCCGTCCGCCATGACGACGACGGTGTCCGCCTGGGCCGCGACCGCGGGGTCGTGCGTGACCATCACGATGGTCTGGCCCAGGTCCTCGGCGACCTCGCGGAACAGCTTGAGCACCCCGCGGGCGGTCCGCAGGTCGAGGGCTCCGGTCGGCTCGTCGGCGAAGACCACCGAGGGGCGGGTCACGAGGGCGCGGGCGATCGCCGCGCGCTGCTGCTGGCCACCGGACAGCTCGGCCGGGCGGTGGTCGACCCGGCCGGCCAGCCCGACGCGCTCCACCAGCGAGTCCACCCAGGCGGGATCGGCCTCGCGACCGGCCAGCCGTAGGGGCAGCGTGATGTTGTCGGCGACGGACAGCGACGGCACCAGGTTGTAGGCCTGGAACACGAAGCCCACGAGGTCGCGGCGCATCTCGGTGCGCTTGGTCTCGTTGAGGGACCGGGTGTCGCGGCCGTCGATGAGGACCGTGCCGGAGGTGGGGACGTCGAGCGCCGCGGCGCAGTGCATCAGCGTCGACTTGCCCGACCCGGAGGGTCCCATGACGGCGAGGAAGGAGCCCCGCTCGACGGTCAGTGACACGTCGTCGAGCGCGTGGACACCGCCCTCGTACGTCTTGGAGACGTGGTCGAGCGTGATGACGGCGTCGCGGGCGGCCTCGGGTGGGACGGGGGCGAGCGCTGGGCTGCTCATGTGCGGTCCCTGGTCCAGAGCGCGACCAGACCGGCCAGCGCCACCGCGGTGACGACGCCGATCGTGATCTGGACGGTCAGGCTGGCGGCTGCGGCGGACGCGATGATGTTCGCGACGGCACCGAGCACGAGGACGACCCACAGGAACGTGCGGAGGTGGGATCCGGCGGGGGAGACGGGGTGTGAGCGCTCGTTCATGACGGGCTCCTTCGAATGGGGATCAGATGTCTCCTACGCTACGAATCCCCGGCGTTCCAGACCATCCCGTGGCCTGCACAATCGGTGGTACAGCCTGCACCACCCAGGCGTGGGGGTCAGCCCGCCACGGGGCGCCCCGGACCGGCCTCGAGATAGCGCAGCACCGCAGCGACGCGCCGGTCGGCGCGGTCGTCCGGGGCGAGGTCGAGCTTGGCGAAGATGTTCCGCACGTGCTTGTGGATCGCACCCTCGGTGACCACGAGCCGCTCCGCGATCGCGGTGTTGCCGAGCCCCTCGGCCATCAGTGCCAGCACCTCGTCCTCCCGCTCGGTGAGCCGGGAGAGCCGCGGGTCGGCCTGCTGGCGGGACAGCAGCTGGGACACCACGTCGGGGTCCAGCGCCGTGCCGCCGTCCGCGACCCGGTGGAGCGCCTCGAGGAACTCCTCGACCCGTCCGACGCGCTCCTTGAGCAGGTAGCCGAGGCCCTGGACGCCCTGCGCCAGCAGGTCCGTCGCGAAGGCCTGCTCGACGTACGCCGACAGGACCAGGATGGCCAGGTCGGGCTGGCGGCGCTTGGCCTCCACGGCGGCGACGATGCCCTCGCTGGTGTGGGTCGGCGGCATGCGGACGTCGACCACGGCGACGTCCGGCCGGTGCTCGTCGACGGCCCGGAGGAACTCGTCGGCGTCGCCGGCGGTCGCCACGACGTCGATCGACTCCGCACGCAACAAGCTGGCGAGGCCCTCGCGCAGCAGCGCGTCGTCCTCCGCGATCACGATCCGCATGGCAACCAAGCGTGCAACGTCGTCGGGCCGGCCGCCGGGCTGCTGACCTCGAAGCTGCCGTCGTGCGCCTCGATGCGCCGGCGGATGCCGGCCAGTCCGGATCCGGGTGTCTCGCTCGCGCCACCGTGGCCGTCGTCGGTGACCCGGACGTCCAGGTGCCCGTCGATGCTGCGGACGGTCACCGTCGCCTGCCGGGCGCCGCTGTGGCGCGAGACGTTGGTCAGTGCCTCGGCGACCATGTAGTAGGCGCTGGCCTCCACCGACGCGGGGCAACGGGTGGCGCTGACGTCGACCGCCGTGGGCACGCCGGAGGTGGCCGCCAGCCCCGCGATCGCGCCCTCCAGCCCGCGGTCGGACAGCACCGGCGGCAGGATCCCCCGGATCGTGGTGCGCAGCTCGCCCAGCGCCCGCTCCACCGAGGTCTGGGCCTGCTCGAGCAGGTCGTCGGCAGCGGACCGGTCGTCGCCCAGCTGGCGGCGGGCCGCACCGATCAGGACGTTCGCCGCGACCAGCGGGTTCTGCGTGCCGTCGTGGAGCGAGCGCTCGATCCGGCGCAGCTCGGTCGCGTGCGCGTCGAGGGCGGCAGCACGGGTAGCGGTGAGCTCGGCGATCCGCAGGGGCAGGTCGGTCCCGGGCGGGGGCGGCAGGAGTGCGCGGCCGGGGCGGGACTGGAGGCGCGCCAGGGTCGGCGTGAGCAGGACGGTCAGGACGGCCCAGCCCACGGCCGAGAGCGCGACCAGCAGGGCCTCGCCCCACGACTCGATGACCCAGAACCAGAGCGCGGCGCTGGCCTCCCCCCGCGGGGCGAGCCACCACCACAGCGGGAAGGTGGCGTCTCGTACCGCGAAGAGCGGCAGCGCGACGCCGACGAGCCCGACCAGCAGCCCCCAGGTGGCGTGCACCACGAGCCATCGCACGTCCCGGCGCAGCGACGCGTCGGCGAGGGCCGGCCGCAGTCCGGCGGGCAGCGGTCCCGGGCCCGGGACGTCCGTGCCCCACCGGGCGAGCCGGGTCCTCTCGCGGTCCGCGGTCCAGCGCACCACCCGCAGGACGGTCGGCGCGAGCAGCAGCCCCACGCCGACGACCGCGGTGACGGCGACCACGACGAGGAGGACCAGCGCGCCGAGCGCGAGCAACGAGGTGCCGAGCCCGCTGCCGAGCTCCGCGACCGATCGCAGCAGCTCGCGGGGACGCGTCGCCCACGACCGGCGGTCCGACAGCGCTCCCATGGCCACCAACCTACCGTCGGGCAGCGGCTCGAACCGCCGGATCTCAGGTCGGGAGCGGCGTCGATCGTCCCCATCCGCTGCCCTCGGTGAGATGGTCGAGCAGCGGCTGCAGGCGGTAAGGGACCGGCGTGCCCACCGAGAAGGTTGACGTGGTCTTGCGGACGCCCTCGATGTCGACGATCGAGGCGGTCAGCGGCTGCAGCGCCTCCAACGACGCGATCGCGACGTGCACGAGCAGGTCCTCGCGTCCGGCCTGGAGCTTGACCTCGATGACCTCCGGCAGGGCGGCCAGCCCGCGGACGACCTCGGCCATGCGGCGCTGGTCCAGCTCGAGGCTGATCAGGGCCTGGACGGGCATCCCCACGGCGCTGAGGTCGATGATCGGCCGGAACCCACGCAGGATGCCGACGTCCTCGAGGCGGCGGATCCGCTGCTGGATCGTGTTGCGGCTGACGCCGAGGTCGGTCGCGAGCTCGGCGATGCCGACCCGGGCGTTCGCGGTGAGCCGGCCGAGGATCTCCGCGTCGAGCCGGTCGATGCTTGTCATCATGGGACCCTTCGTGTGGTCGCTGGTGGGCTGGAGTTGGCAGTCTGCCACGTTGTGCGGCGAACTGTTGACCAGCGTGCTCAGCGTCTGGAGGATTGACCCATCACGGCGTCAACGATATCCGCTGCGCCGGTCGGGACAGGTGGCATGCATGGTGGGCAACGGGCGCGACACGGCAACCCGTCCGGTAGCCGTGGGCCCGCGCGCCTACGTCGTGACCGTGTCTCTCGCCGCGGACGACCGCGGTGCCGACCTCCTCACGATCGCCTCGGTGCTGCACCGCCGCGGCGTCCGAGTCGTGGAGGCGGACCTCGCGCGACCCGCGGACGGCCTGCGGACCTTCAGCGCCACGATCGTCACCGACGCCATGCGCGCCGCGACCGTCGTGCGGACGTTGCAGAACCGCATCGACGTCCTGGACGCCGATCTGTTCGAGGCACTCGACACCCGGGTGCGCATCGCGTCCTGACCCCCGACCTGTGCCGGTCAGCTGGTCGTGCGCGCGGCCCGGCTCGTCACATCGTCGACTGAGCGGGGCGCGGACCGCGCGCCTAGACTGGGTGGATGAGTGCAGCCTCCGAGCGCACGACCATCCTCGTCACCGGCGCGGCCGGACCAGCGGGGCGCGCACTCGGCGTCCAGGTGCTGGAGCAGGCCGACAGGGGTGCGGGTCCGCGCCTGGTGGGCGTCGACCTCGCGCCGACCGACGTGCCCGGGTACGACGCGGTCCTGCCGGTGGTGGGCGCGCTCGATCCGGCGTACGACCAGGACATGCGCGACCTGGTGGCGCGGCTGCGTCCCGACCTCGTCGTCCCCACCGTCGCCGAGGAGCTGCCCCGGCTCGCCGTCCTCGGCCTGGCGACGGCGATGGGCGCGGGGCTGGTGCTCTCGGCGCCGGGCCCGGTCGCCGTCGCCGCCGACAAGCTGCTCACCATGTGGGCGCTGGCCGAGCGCGGAGTCGCGGTGCCGCCGCACGCGACGGTGGCGGAGGTGGGCTCGGCGGCCGACGCCGTGTCCTGGGGCGGCGGGCTCGTCGTGGTGAAGCCGCGGGTGAGCCGCGGCGGTCGCGGCGTGCACGTCGTCGAGGACGGGGGCGACCCGGTGTGGGACTCGCTCGACGCGACGTGGCTGGTCCAGGGCTATGCGCCGGGCGTCGAGTACAGCCCGCAGGTCTACCGCTCGCCGCACACCGGCAGGTGCCGGGTCGTGGTGCTGCGCAAGACCGAGCTCAAGCAGGGCCGGGTGGGCAACGCCGCGGCGGTCGAGCGCCTGCCCGACGGCGCCGAGCCCGACGTGGCCGCGCTGGCCGTTCGCACGGTGGAGGCGCTGGACCTGGTGGGTCCGGTCGACATGGACGTGCGGAGGGCAGGCGACGGGACCCCCGTGGTGCTCGAGGTCAACAGCAGGTTCGGCGCGCTGTCCGCCCACGCCCCCGAGGTCCTCGAGGACGTGCTCGTCGAGTGGTCGGGCTGATCCGTGATCGCCTTCGTGGCGGCACTGGTCCTCGTGCTGCTCGTGCCGCTCGCCGCCGCCGGGATCGTGCGTTTCGGGATGGTGCCGTTCGCCCTCGTCTTCGAGGCCCGCGCCCGGCGCAGCGGCCCCGGCCCGGCCGGCTACGGCCCGATGTTCACCGAGGCGCCGCGACTGAGCGTGGTGGTGCCGGCCTTCGAGGAGGCACGCGTCATCGACCAGTGCGTACGCTCCATCGCCCGCAGCGACTATCCGCACCTGGAGATCGTGTGCGTCGACGACGGCTCCACCGACGACACCTTCGCGCGGATGCAGCAGCTGGCCGCCGACCACCCGGGCGTCGTGCGGGCGCTGCGGCAGGCCAACGCAGGCAAGGGCGCAGCCCTCAACACCGGGATCGCTGCGGCCGCCGGCGAGGTCCTCGTTCTCGTCGACTCCGACGGTGTCTTCCGCCCCGACACCCTGACGATGCTGCTGCGCGGCTTCCGCAGCCCGCGCATCGGCGCGGTGTGCGGCAACGACAGGCCGGTGAACCTCGACCGGACGCTCACCCGCCTCCTCTCCCTCATCAGCCACGTCGGCACCGGGCTGATGCGTCGCGGCCTCGACGTGCTCGGCTGCCTGCCGGTCGTGTCCGGCAACATCGGCGCCTATCGTCGCGACGTGCTCGACCGGGTGGGGCCGCTGCGCACGGACACGCTGGGGGAGGACCTGGAGCTGACCTGGCGGGTCCACCGGGCGGGCTTCCAGGTGGCGTTCGCGCCGCAGGCCCTGGTGTACGCCGAGTCGCCCTCCACCCTGCGAGGGCTGTGGCGGCAGCGGGTGCGGTGGGCGCGGGGACTGCTGCAGACCATCGAGATGCACTGGCCGATGGTGGGCAACCCACGGTACGGCGCCTTCGGCGTCTACCTGCTCTTCAACCTGGTCACCCAGGTGATCGCGCCCTTCCTGCAGCTGTCGGCCGCGGTGGGCGCGGGCTGGCTCCTCGCCGTGGACGGCACCGACTGGCTGCCACGGACGTGGTGGGCGTGGGTGCTGCTGCTGGGGGTGCCGACGTCGCTGGCGCTGCTGGCGCTCGCGCTGGCGCTCGACCGGGCCGTCGACGACCTGCGCCACCTTTGGACGGTCCCGCTGTGGCCGTTGTACTCGACCCTGATGACCTTCGTCGTGCTGGACGCCGTACGGCTCGAGCTCGGGAACGCGGAGAACCGATGGAACAAGCTGGAGCGGACCGGAACGGTCTCGGTGCGGGGACTGAGCGACGGCGATGGCCGTGGCTCCTGATCGTCGTGGGCATCGTGACCACCTCGTTGGTCGCCGCCTTGGCGATCTCGCGGCCGTGGGAGACGGCCGGACCCGTGGCGTCGGGTGAGGACGCCCCGGTGGTGCCCCCGATGCGCCCCTCCCAGCTCCCCGACAAGACCCGGTCGGTGAGCGTCGACTTCGCGACCGTCGTCGACCCGGACACCGACTGGTCGAAGGTCGCTGTCCGGCTCGACGAGGCGGGCGCCAACGCGGTCGAGCTCAACGCCGGGCGGATCGAGTTCACCGCCTTCGACTGGGAGGCCCACCCCGCGGCGGCCGCGGAGCCCGGCACCGACCACCTGGCCGTGGCGGCCCGGGCCCTCCACCGGGCGGCGGACGGGTCGAACCGCCAGGTCGGCCTGGTCGTCGACACCATGGCACCGAACTGGTTGGCGGACCACCCATCCGCCGCCGGGGTCTCCGTCGACGGACGCCGGTCGGTCTACCAGGCCTCGGCCAGCCAGCTCGTCGACGGCGAGGTCGGCCGACGCCTGGTCGACCTCGTCGGCGCGCTCTGCGAGCGCTACGACCCCGCCCAGATCTCGATCACCGAGCTCTTCCTCAGCGATTACACCTTCGGCAGCGACGACCGGCGACTCTTCGAGCGGATGACCGGCCGCAGCGACTGGCCGCGCACCAGCGACGGGTCGATCAACGAGGACGCGTCGAGCATCAAGGCGTGGCGCGCGGCGGTGATCGCCGAGCTGCTCGCGCGGATGCGGGAGCGGATGGACGCCACCCGGGACGGTGCGGGGTCGCGGATCGGCCTCGCGATGGACGTCCGGATCGACTGGAAGAACCCGGCCCGCGGAAACCTGATCAGCGGCCACGACTACGCCGTCCTGCTCACCCGGGTCGAGCGCCTGATCCTGTGGGCCTACCTCTACCGCACCCGTCGCCCGGAGGACCTCGACCGGGTGCTCGACCGGCTGAGGCGGACCGGGCTCGACATGTCGCGGCTGACGGTGTCGGTCGGGCTCTGGGAGCGACCGCCCAGTCGGCAGGTCGGGCCGATCGGCACGTCGCAGTTCCTCGCCGCGCTGCGGGCCGCGGAGAGCCACGGGATCACCTCGGTCAACGTGACACCGCTGTCGCTGATGTCGGATCCCTACTGGAAGGCGCTCGCCTCGGTGTGGAACCCCGACGGCGCCTAGTCCTGGTGGTCGCCGGGGCCCGCGGCGTCGGGCAGCCGGACGACGACCTCCGTGCCGCGTCCGGGCTCGCTGTCGATCGTGAGCGTGCCTCTGTGCTCCGACACGAGCGCCTGGACGAGCGTGAGGCCGAGCCCGACGCCCGCGATCCGGCGACGGCGGCTCTCGCGCGAGCGGTAGAAGGGCTCGGTGATGCGGCGCAGCTCGTCCGGTTCGATCCCGGTGCCGTCGTCGGCGACCCGGATCCGTGCGCCGCGGCTGCCGTCGGGCGCGGGCTCGGCCACCACCTCGACCCGGACCTGCCCGCCGGCGTGGCTGTACTTGACGGCGTTCGTGAGGAGGTTGTCGACGACCTGGCCGAGCCGCTGCGGGTCCGAGACGAGCGGCACGCGGTCGTCGCCGGACAGCTCCAGCGCCACGGCGGCGGCGTCCGCGATCGGCCGGACGCTGGCGAGCGCGGCCCGCACGACCTCGACGGCGTCGACCTCCTCGTGGGCCATCTGCTCGCCGGCGGCCAGGCGGGCGCTGAGGAGCAGGTCGTCGACGAGGCCGCGGAGGCGGCGGGCGTTGCGGGCCAGCACCTCGACGTACTCGCGCTGCTCCGTCGTGAGCCCCGCGGGGTCGAGCCGCAGCAGGTCGACGTAGCCGAGGATCGAGACCAGCGGGGTGCGCAGCTCGTGGGTGACCAGTCCGATGAACTGCTCCTGCCGCTCCTCCTCCTCCTCGCGCGCGGTCACGTCGGTCGCGACGACGAGGTAGCCCTCCGGCGAGGCCGGCCCCAGCCCCGAGCCCGGCTCCGACGCAGGCTCCGCCGCGTTGCCCGGTCGGGGCGTCACGACGTACTCCACGACGCGCGGGGAACCGCCGATCGACCGTCGCCACAGCGAGACGTGCGAGCCGCCGTCGGCCGCCGCCCCGACGAGCCCGGCCAGCGATGCGCCGTCCTCGCCCATCAGCCGGGTCAGGTCGGTGCCCACCAGGCGGTCGGCGGGAGCCTCGAAGAGTCGCTCGGCGCCACGGCTCGCCGCCACCAGGCGGCCGGTCGCGTCGGTCGCCATGATCGCCTGCTCGGACGCGGCGGACATGATGCTGCGCATCAGGTTCTCGGCCGCCGCCAGGCTGCGCTCGTGCCGGCGGACGGTGGAGATCATCGCGTGGGTGTGGACCATCAGGGCGCAGATCATCAGCGCGGTGACCGCGCCGTGCAGCACGGGGTAGAACCGGTCGTCGTCGGTGAGGAACACCGGGGCGAAGCAGGCGAGGGTGACGGCGAGGAGTCCCGCGAGGAGCGGGAGGAGGCCGGGGACCAGCGCGAGAGCGATGCCGGGGATGAAGAGCAGCACGGCGACCGAGCCGCTTCGGTCCCCGCTGCCGAGGTCGAGCAGGGACACGGCGAGGATCTGGCCGAGGGGGAGCAGCAGCATCCACCCGCCCGGCAAGCGCGCCGGCCGCGCCAGGATCGCCAGCGCCTGGACCGTGAGGCTCACCGCGACCGCGGCGACGACGAGCGGGTCGCGAGTGGGCAAGGGGATCTTGGAGACGATCAGGGCCACCAGGACGACCAGCAGGGTGAACGGCAGGTGGCGCCAGCCCGACGCGTCCGGCGTCGGCCACGCGTCAGCGACCCGGCGGGTCAGTCCGCGCACGCGCGTGCCGGCCACCGTGGTCATCAGCCGCCGCCGCCGTGCGCGGTGTCCGCCGCGGAGTCGTCCACGGCCTGCGTCGTCCGCACCGTGGTCGTGGCGCGCACCGTCTGGGTCACCCGGACGGTCTCGAGCGGCTCGGCCTCCAGGGCTCTGCTGAAGCGGGCCCAGTAGCGCGCGGTCGCGCGGACCACGTCGGGCTGGATGTAGTCGCGATGCCTCTGCGAGACGAAGGCGGCGAGCATCTCGAGCTTGGTGTCGATGAACCCGTCGACGGTGACGAAGCGGTTGGGCCGGAAGTCGACGGTGGACGACGGGCTCTGGAAGCACCACAGGTCGGCCACCGACCGCGCGCCGACCTCCACGGCGTCGTGCACGGCGCGGTGGTCCTGGTGGCGGTCGTGGATGCCGTGGGTGTAGATGCGGTCGGGGTCGACCTCCGCGACGGCCCGCTCGACGGCCCCGATGAGGCCGTCCGCGGGTGACATCCGGGTGTCGGCGAAGTCCAGGTGGATCAGCCGGGCACCGACCACGGCGGCCGCGTGCATTGCCTCCTGATGGCGGAGGTCGGTGCTCCCGCCGACCGCGCCGCCGGACAGGATGAGCGTGGTGAGCTCGTCGCCGGCCGCCGCGTGGGCCGCGAGGGTCGCACCGACCCCGAGCTCGACGTCGTCGGGGTGTGCGCCGATCGCCAGCACCCGCAGCCGGGACGGGGCGCGGCGGCTGCGGGCCAGCTGCGCCAGCTCGCGGACCCGCCTGAGCAGGTCCTCGGCCCCGATCGGCTTGGCGATGAAGTCATCGGCGTCCTCGCGGAGCGCCTCGACAGCGTGGTCGAAGGTCGGGTAGGCGGTGAGGATCAGGATCGCGACGCTCGGGTTGATCGTGCGGAACTCCGGCAGCGCCTGCAGCCCCGAGCGGCCCGGGAGCCGGATGTCGGCCACGAGCACGTCGTAGCCCTGCCGCCGCATCGCCGCGAGGGCCTCGTCGGCGGTGCCCGCCAGGTCGACCTCCATCCCGCCGAGTCGCTGGAGAGTGGCACGCATGAAGTTGGCCGCGTCCCGGTCGTCCTCGAGCACGAGCACCCGGATCGCGGCCTCGGCCATGGTTCCCCCTCGCGGACGACGTACATCCACGGTACGGCTCGGGGGGGCCCCTCGCCCGGCAGGCGAGCGACCTAGGCCTGGTCGAGGGTGGGGTAGTCGGTGTAGCCCTCGGCGCCGCCACCGTAGAACGTGTCGGGGTTCGGCTCGTTGAGCTCCGCACCGGTGCGCCAGCGGGTCGCCAGGTCGGGGTTCGCGAGGAACGGCCGGCCGACCGCGACGAGGTCGGCCAGCCCGCCGTCGATGATCTGCTCGACCTGCTCGAGATCGGTCACGTACGCGAACCCGGTGTTGGCGATGAACGTCCCACCGAAGCGGCTGCGCAGGTCCTGCGTGAGCTCGGCGGTCGGGTCGGCGAGCACGCTGAGGTACGTCAGCCCCATGGGCGCGAGCCCGTCGACCAGGTGGGTGTACGTCGCCCGGACGTCGGCCGGGTCCTCCTCGACGGCGCCCTGGATGTTGTGGGCGGGGGAGATGCGGATGCCCACCCGGTCGGCGCCGATCGCGTCGGCGACGGCAGCGGTGACCTCGAGCGTCAGGCGGGCGCGGTTGTCGGGGGACCCGCCGTACTGGTCGGTGCGCTCGTTCGAGGACGGCGCGAGGAACTGGTGCAGCAGGTAGCCGTTGGCGGAGTGGATCTCGACGCCGTCGAGACCTGCCTCGACCGCACAGCGCGCCGCGTGGACGAACTCCTCGACGACGCCGGGGATCTCGTCGGTCTCGAGGGCGCGGGGGACGACGTGGTCGACGGATCCGTCCGCGGTGACCATCCTGCCTGGTGCGGGGATCGCGCTCGGGGCGACGGTCTCGAGGCCGTGCTTGTTGTCGGGGTGGGCGATGCGTCCGACGTGCATGAGCTGCACCACGATGCGACCGCCGCGGGCGTGGACCGCGTCGGCGACGGCGCGCCAGCCCTCGACGTGCTCCGGCGTGTGGATGCCGGGGGTGTCGAGATAGCCCTGGCCGACGGCACTCGGCTGCGTGCCCTCGGTGATGATGAGGCCGGCGCCCGCCCGCTGGGCGTAGTACGTCACCGCGATGTCGCGCGGCACCTGGTGCTCACCGGCCCGGTTGCGGGTCAGGGGCGCCATGACGAAGCGCTGCGGAAGGTCCCACGTGCCGACCTTGATGGGCTCGAAGACGTCAGTCATGCGTGCTCCAGGAGTTGAGGAAGACGCGATCGATGGACACGCGTCACGGTGGTCAACGCCGTCACAGGCGGCACATTCCGGGCGGACCCTGTGGCAAACCGGACACCGTCTCGGGATGCGAGCGACTGTCGTTCGTGCCTCAGGCCTGGTAGCCCTCGCGGTAGGTGGGGTGCTCGGGGACCCACCCGGTGGAGCGGAGCCGGGCGTTGGACAGGCGCCTCCCGTGCCCCAGCGCAGGATCGGCGGCCGGCGGTTCCGGGACGTCGAGGCCCGTCGCGAGGTGCGCGGCGACGTCGCCCAGCAGCGCCGGCTCGTCGTCCGTGCCGATGTAGAGACCGGCGGGCGTCCCGTCGAGGGTCAGCAGGTGCACGGCCGCGCCCGCGGCGTCGTCGCGGTGGATGCGGTTGGTCCAGCGGTTCGGGTCGGTGACCTCGCCCGCCCGTACCTGTTGGAGGAGCCGCGGCTCGCTGTGGCCGTACAGCCCCGAGAGCCGCAGGACGGTGCCGGTCGGCACGCGGCGGGTGAACACCCGCTCGGCCTCCAGGAGCATCCGCGCGGGACCGTCGGACGG